>QYQB01000188.1 GCA_007280275.1 bacterium
GTGAAAAAGGATGGCTGTCGTGGACTGCATCGTCTCTTTCAGCAGCAGCGGACAAGCCCGTTATTGCTCTCTTTGACGCGTAGATCGCAGTCAACGTTCCCAAAATACAAAAAAACACCGCTCCTATCTCGGGTTTAAGGCATTTAGGGTGAATTGATAATCGGCTCATTTTTCGCTTTATTAAGCATGAACACGTTCAAAACCCAGATGAACCAAAGGAGTCCGCTTTGATCCGTTATCTTACCGCAGGTGAATCGCACGGGCAGGCACTCGTCGGCGTAGTCGAGGGGATTCCTGCCGGACTTTCCATCTCTGCCGACTACATCAATCATCAATTGTGGCGGCGTCAGCAGGGATACGGACGTGGTGGAAGAATGAGGATCGAATCGGATACTGTTGAGATTCTCTCCGGAGTCCGTTTCGGCAAATCGCTGGGGTCCCCCATCGCATTGATGATCAGGAACAAGGATTGGCAAAATTGGACAGAAAAAATGGCGATCGACGGAGACGGTCGCTCCGTTGAGATAATCTCCGTCCCAAGGCCCGGACATGTCGATTTCGCCGGAGCGTCCAAATATGCATTTGAAGATATCCGGAATACAATTGAGCGGGGGAGCGCCAGGGAAACGGCGATGCGTGTGGCATGCTGCACGATTGCCCGCAAGGTTCTGGAAGATGTCGGCATTTTTATCGGAAGCCACGTACTGTCGATAGGGCACATGAAAGTGGCCGATCGAACGCAAGTCGACCGACTGATTGCGAAATTCGCGAAAGCGTCGTGCGGTGCCTACAAGACGACTGAAGAGGCTGACAAGTCCGAGGTTCGAATTCTCGATGCATCGGTGTCGAAAAAAGCGGTAGCTCTGATCAGACGAGCGAAAAAGCTGGGAGATACTCTTGGAGGCGTGTTTGAAGTGATTGTGACCGGCACGCCCATCGGACTCGGGACCTATGTTCACTACGACCGGAAACTTGATGGTTTGTTCGCTCAGGCGCTGATGTCCATTCATGCCGTGAAGGGGGTGGAAATCGGAGCTGGTTTCTCCAATGCAGCTGAGTTCGGATCGAAGGTCCATGACGGCTTCGATGTCCAGTCTGGGAAAGTCATTCGGACGACGAATAGGGCGGGAGGAATGGAGGGGGGCGTCACGAACGGTGAGATGATTGTCCTTCACGCTGCGATGAAGCCGATTTCCACACTGGCAAACCCCCTTAAGTCTGTTGACCTCAGGACAATGAAGACGGTCGATGCTCGCTACGAGCGGTCGGATGTCTGTGCGGTGCCTGCCTGCTCCGTGATCGGTGAGGCTGTGATCGCTCCCGTCCTGGCGAACGCATTTCTGGAGAAATTTGGCGGTGATTCAGTTCGGGAGATCCACTCCCGATACAAGAGACCACGCTAACGCAACGGGTTTCCCACTTCCTCCTCACTCAGGATTGGTGATCGATTCAGGAGCGCCGAGCCGATCCAGGTCAATCCCAGAATTCTGTACCGCTCCCTCCCGGAGCCTGAGCTGCCGTCGCCGTAGTCAGCTTCTTCAAGAAAATCGCTTTCGATCGTGTCCATTCGCCTATTCCGGATCATTTCAACTCTTGACTATCATTCTCGATTATGCTATATTTTGCAAGGCATAATCATTGAATCTTCAAGCAACTGTTTATCAAAGGTCCATATTTGTCGACGTAAGGAGGTGCATCAGACTTCAGCGCAGCAGAACTCGTTGTGCGTTCCAACGGAAAAATAAACCGGAAAGTGCTCGTTTTGAATCATAACTACGAGCCCTTGAGCGTGTGCAACGTCAAAAAGGCGGTCATCCTTCTGTTTCTTGGGAAAGCTGAGTTGATCGAAGCCTCTCATGGTAGGTACCTACATTCCGTTTCTTTGACGATGCCGTTCCCCAGCATCGTTCGCCTCTCTATATACGTCCGTATCCCCTTCAAAAAGATTGTGCTTTCGAGGAAGAACATTTTACGGCGCGATGGGCATCGTTGTCAGTACTGCGGCCGGGGGGGCGATGTGCCGTTGACAGTTGATCACGTTGTGGCAAGAGCAAAAGGCGGTCAGGATTCCTGGGAGAACCTTGTAGCGGCGTGTGTGCGCTGCAACAATAAGAAGGGAGACCGCTTGCCCGGTGAAGCACAGATGTCGTTGCTGAGAAAACCGATACGCCCGAATCACGTGATGTTCATACGTGACGTTGTGGGGAGCGTGGACGATCGCTGGAAGCCGTATCTCTTTATGAATTGATTGGGCGGACTTCCTTCCGGAGTCTGACTGAAATTGCAGTGAGGCGGCAGAAAAGTCGAGCCACGCTTGCGCCAGTTCGCTGCTGGTGGAACAAATATTGGGTTTTCGTCCGGGCTTTGGTCTGAAAGGAGTATGTAGCGCGAGTTGAGCCAGAAAAAAAGAGTCATTCTAAGCGGCATGCGCCCGACAGGGAAACTGCACCTTGGACATCTTGTTGGAGCGTTGGAGAATTGGGTGTCGCTGCAGGGTGAATACCAGAACTACCATCTGATTGCGGATTATCACGCGCTCACGACGAATCCTGATTCATCGGAGATCTATCAAAACTCCGTCGAGATGCTTATTGATTGGTTGTCCGCCGGGCTCGATCCAACCGTAAGCCCGATGTTCCGGCAATCGCAGGTGAAAGAGCACGCCGAGCTTCATCTGGTGTTTTCGATGCTGATCACGACCTCAAGACTTGAGCGGAATCCGACGCTCAAGGAACAGGTGCGGGACCTGGAGATGGAAACAATTGTATATGGCCACCTCGGGTACCCGGTGTTGCAGGCCGCTGACATCCTGCTGTACAAAGGGGATGTAGTACCGGTCGGCGAAGACCAATTGCCGCATATTGAAATCACAAGGGAGATCGCTCGTCGTTTCAATGCGCAATACTCTCCGACGAAGCCAGTCTTTCCGGAGCCTGAGGGGAAGCTGACAAGATTTGCCAGGCTTCCGGGCCTGGACGGACGTCGTATGAGTAAGTCGATAGGAAACACCGTGCTCCTCTCGGATGCGCCCGAGGCGATCAAGAAGAAGCTGAAAGGCGCCGTGACGGACCCCGAGAAATTACGACGAGGCGATCCTGGACATCCTGATATCTGTCTGGTATTCGCATATCACAACAAGTTCAGTCCAGCGGAAGTCGGCGAGATACGATCGGGGTGTGAGAGCGGGGCCTTGGGATGTGTCGATTGCAAGTTGCGTTGTGCAGACAGAATCGCAGACGCGCTCGCGCCTCACCGAGAGAAGCGGGCATATTTTGAATCTCATCTCGATGAGGTGACGGCGATTCTGCACGATGGGGAAGAGAAGGCAAAAGCCATCGCACATCAGACGATGGATGAAGTTCATGGCGCGATGAACATGGGTTGATGAAGGGACCCTCCCACGAGTTCCGTCGGGGGGGGGCGTAGAGAAGCCTGGCTGGCTAATCCAAACGAGAGAAGATGTACACAATCAAACTCCATGAGTTCGAAGGGCCGCTGGATCTGCTTTTGTTTTTCATCAAGCGGGATGAGCTCGACATTTATAACATTCCCATCTCGCGGATTACGAAGGAGTTTCTCGACTACGTCCACTACATGGAGGTCCTCGACCTGGAGATTGCCGGGGAGTTTCTCGTGATGGCGGCTGAGCTGATGCAGATCAAAGTACGAATGCTGCTGCCGCCTGAACCCGGAGAGGAAGAAGAACAGGATCCGCGCGCGAATCTGATCAAGCGTCTTGTCGAGTACAAACGCTTCAAAGAGGTGGCGGTGGGCATGTCCGTGCAGGAAGACGCACAGCGAAAGGTGCATTACCGTGGGTACTATGAAGCTGATCCACGTGTGACCACGGAAGAAGAGGAAGATCAGTCTCTCAGGGACGTTTCCCTCTTCGATCTGATCTCCTCATTCAAGTTCGCGATCGAACGAATGCCGAAGAAGTTTGTCCATGAAATCGTTCGGCTGAACGTGACGCTCGAGGAACAGATCGACTACATCCTCGACTTTTTTTCGCGCCGGTCCGAGGCCACATTCTACGAGTTGGTGAAGGATATGGTGGAGAAGATCCGGGTCGTCGTCACTTTTATTGCATTGCTCGAGATGATACGTTCGAAGCAAATTGTGGTGCGTCAGGCGGAAGCGTTTGGCGAAGTTTCCATTATGCGGAATGTGGTGTAGACATCCATGACTGAAGCGAATCCGACAACCCAGCCAGTACTCCTGCAGGTCCCGACGACGGTGAAGTGCCTTGTCGAGGCGTTGATCTTCGGCGCCCGGGAGCCGCTGTCCGTTCGGCAGATCCAGGCGCTCTACGAGGATCAGGGCTCTGGAGGAGCCGAACCACGCAAGATCGCCTATGAAGAGATTGAGCGAGTCGTCGAAGAGTTGAATGGAGAATATGGCGTTTCAGACCGGTCGTATCGTATCATTCAGATCGCGGGCGGATATCAATTCGCCACCTTACCGGCCTATGCAGAATGGCTTGGAAAGCTCTACAAGGAACAGGCCCGAAGGAAATTGTCCCAATCGTCCATCGAGACACTTGCCATCATCGCTTATAAGCAGCCGATCACGAAACCTGAGCTCGAGTCGATTCGAGGTGTAAACTGTGACTATGTGATTAAGACTCTTCTCGAAAAGGACCTTGCCACGATCGTCGGACGCGCACCTACGGTTGGGCGCCCGCTGCTCTATGGCACGTCGAAAGAATTCCTTAAGCACTTTGGGCTGAACGACCTGAATGACCTCCCGAGACCTCGTGAGATTCAGGAGATTCTGGGAGACAGTCAGTTCGAGACCGAACGGCGGATGCTGGAAGCGCAACAAGGCATGGAGGGAGCGAAGACGGAAGAAGAATTCAAGTCCCGTCTGCCACATATTCCGAAACGGAAAGCAGGCCTCGATGACGACGTCAAGATCACTCAGAAGAAGCGCACCCGCGAAATCAAGGTTCGACCGAGCGACGAACCTGAAGCTGCACAATCTGAAGCAACGAAGGAAGAGCAGCCAGTAACCGACGTTGCTGGAATAGGTTCAACCACGGTACTTGAAGATCAGGCTTCGGTTGTTATCGAGTCGGCTCAGATGGAACAGCAGGATGTTCCCACAATTGAGAAGAACCTCATAGTCGAAACCTCGGCACTGGACGAAGAAAAAGGTGAAGCCGGACAAGTTTCATCCGGGGAACGATCCAATTACATCGGGCTAACTCAGCCTGCTGAGGAGACCGTCAAGGGGTTGCAGGTCGATTCTGAAACCGCACCCATACCGATCGAACCACAAATGGTCGAGATTCCTGAGCAAGGTCAGATTCTCCCGGTCGGCGAAACATCCGTCGAGGGGACGTCCACGGCCGGGCACATTGACGAGGTTGAAAGTACAATCGATCTAATCCCGCAACCTGTTTCCCCAACCGTTGAGGAAGACTCTCAGGGTGTTGTGTACTCCGGGCGTGAAGCATCATCCGAGGTTGCACCGGACAAGCAGACTCATCCCCAACCAAAGACCCGGTGGAATTCGTGGAAAGAGAAGATTCAAGGGTTCATCAAGAAGCTATTCGGTTAAATAGGTTTCTCGCTCTCGCAGGGGTTGGCTCTCGCCGCAAGAATGATGAACTGATTCTCTCCGGTGTCGTCAAAGTTAATGGCAAGATCGTCCGCGAGCTTGGAGTGAAGGTCGATCCGTTTTCCGACCGCGTAACTGTCCAAGGACAGATTGTCGCCCTTCAGCGGAAGGTCCACTACCTCCTCTTGAACAAACCCAAAGATTGTATTACAACTGTGAATGACGAACGAGGTCGCGTCACAGTGATGGACTATGTGAAAATGCGCGATCGGATCTATCCTGTCGGGAGGCTCGACCGGAATACGACGGGCGTTCTTCTTCTGACGAACGACGGGGAACTGGCCAACGCGTTGATCCACCCGAAACACGAGATCGAGCGAATCTATCGCGTGAAGCTTGAGCGCGGGATTGCTGACGAACACTTCAGCAAGTTGAAGCGGGGCGTCCGTCTCGAAGATGGAATGGCGAAACCGCATCAGGTTGGGATTATCCCCGGAACGAAGCGCACGCAGATCTATATCTCGTTGATGGAGGGGCGGAATCGGGAAGTCCGGAGAATGGTTGAAGCGCTCGGTTATGAGGTCGAAGCGCTGGAGCGGGTTTCTTTCGCCGGTCTGACGACGCAGGGTCTGGCACGCGGAAGATGGAGAAGTCTCACGCGACAGGAAGTCAGACATTTGAAAGAAAAAGCAGGAATGGAAGCGGAACGCTATGCGATTTTCTCGAAGTAGTGGAATTCTTCTTCATCCGACATCGCTGCCGGGCCCCTTTGGTTGTGGTGACCTTGGTGATGTCTCGAGACATTTCATAGAATGGCTTGTCGTCGCGGGGCAGAAGGTATGGCAAATTCTCCCCCTTGAGCCGACGGGGTATGGCAACTCCCCTTATATGGCTCTTTCAGCGTTTGCCGGAAATCCTTTGCTCATCGGCTTTGAAGGTCTTGTGGCCAAAGGATGGTTGAAGGAAGATGATCTCAAGCCCGTGCCAGCTTTCGAGCCGCGGCGCGTGGATTACACGAAGGTAATTCCCTATCGCATGCTTGCACTTCGTCGGGCCGCGGAAAGGTTCTTCGAGCTGCATCGTGGTCCGGATGAGGCTGACTTCGAATCGTTCTGCCATGAGCATGGATCCTGGCTTGAAGAGTTTGCTCTCTTCAAGGCGCTCGAGGATCATTATGCCGGCGTCGAATGGACCAAGTGGGATGCAGATCTGGCGCAACGCAAGATCAGGTCCATCGAGAGCGCCCGCAAAGAGCTTTCCGGAGAAATCCGGTTCTGGAAGTTCGCTCAATGGCAATTCTACCGCCAGTGGGCTGACGTGAAGAAGTATGCGAACGATCGCGGGATCAAGATCGTCGGTGACATTCCGATCTTCGTTGCCCATCACAGTGCAGATGTTTGGTCACACCCCGAATACTTCTCTCTCGACAAGAACGGCAAGCCGACAGTTGTTGCAGGAGTGCCGCCCGACTACTTCAGCGAAACTGGTCAACGTTGGGGAAATCCCCTTTATCGATGGGCCAAGATGGAGGAGGACCGGTTTCAATGGTGGGTCGAGCGTTTTCGCAGGACATTTCTTCTCGTGGACATCGCACGCATCGATCACTTCCGTGGATTCATTGGGTACTGGGAAATACCGGCGACGGAAAAGACCGCTGTGCGGGGGCGTTGGGTGACAGGTCCGAAGGAAAAACTTTTCAAAGCTGTTCAGCGAAAGCTGGGCACGCTTCCGATCATAGCCGAAGATCTGGGTGTCATCACTCCCGAAGTCACTGAACTTCGTAACCAGTTTGAATTCCCGGGAATGAAGGTGCTCCAGTTCGCGTTCGCAGGAAGTCCGGAGAACCCGTTCCTTCCCCATCATTTTGAGCAGAACAGCGTGGTGTACACTGGAACGCACGACAACGACACGACGCGCGGTTGGTTTGAAAGTGCGACGGATCGGGAAAAGACCTTCGTCAAGAAATACTGCGGGGGGGCGTGTCAGGAAGTTCATTTTGACCTTATGAGATTGGCCTCGCGATCGGTCGCCGATCTCGCCGTTTTCCCCTTTCAGGACGTGCTGGGTCTCGGCACTGAAGCGCGAATGAATTTTCCCGGCAAGGCTCTCGGAAACTGGGATTGGCGATTCTCCTGGGATCAGGTCGGGCCTGAGCACGCACTGAAGATGTACGAGATTTCCGCACTCTATGGCCGTGTTTCACCTGAACGGCTCATTCTGCCGGAGTTTCCCCAGGGCCGACGGAGGCCATAGCGCCCGGGCGATCAGATCTAACGAAATACTTCCATGGACCCCTATCAACGACTATGAACGACCCGCAAGATCAGAAAAACAAACCCACAGATCAGCAGGCTTCTGACCACGAAGACCTGAACGTCTTGATGCTGCGCCGCCGTGAGGAGCTCGAGAACCTGAAGATGGCAGGCATCAATCCCTATCCGTATGATTACGATCGAACCGATTTCTCGAGGGATACCGTCGAGAGTTTCAAGGATGATGCTCCGCCACGCACGGTCTCCGTTGCCGGGAGAATCCTCTCTATCCGCCGGATGGGGAAAGCTTCTTTCTGCCACATTCAGGACTCGCGCGGCAAAATTCAACTCTATCTGAAAAAAGAAGAGCTCGGCCAGATGTACGACGCCTTCAAACTCATGGATATCGGCGACGTGATAGGCGTGAAGGGCTTTGTTTTTCGTACGAAGATGGGAGAGGTCTCGATTCACTCGCAGGAGTTGACCCTGCTCGCGAAGTCTTTGCGCCCGCTTCCTATCGTGAAGGAGAAGATAGATGAACATGGGAACAAGGTCGTATACGATCCCTTTTCGGACAAAGAGCTGAGGTACCGTCAGCGGTATGTCGACCTCATTGTAAATCAGGATGTGCGCGAAGTGTTCGTGAAGCGGGCGAAAATCATCAGCACCATCCGAAGATTCTTTGATGAGCGCGGTTACCTGGAGGTTGAGACCCCGGTCCTTCAGCCGCTTTACGGCGGCGCATCTGCGCGTCCGTTCAAGTCCCATCACAATGCATTGGACATCGATCTCTATCTGCGCATCGCTGACGAACTCTACCTGAAACGCCTGATTGTCGGCGGGTATGACGGCGTGTACGAGATTTCCAAGGATTTCCGCAACGAGGGGATGGATCGGGCGCATAACCCCGAGTTCACGATGCTCGAGATTTACGTGGCGCTCAAAGACTACCGCTGGATGATGGAATTGACCGAGAAGATGGTCTACGAAGTTGCGATGGCGGTCAACGGCACGCCTGTCGTCAGCGTCGGAGGAAACGAGATCAACTTCACGCCTCCATGGAAACGCATTACGATGTTTGGGGCAATTCAGGAATTCACAGGAAAGAATCTGCGCGGCAAACCGGAAGAGGAGCTGCGCTCTATCGCCAAAGAGCTTCACATCGATGTCGGACCCTCTCTGGGCTCCGGTGCAATCATCGATGAGATTTTCGGGCAGAAGGCCGAGCCGTATCTGATCCAGCCCACGTTCATCACGGACTATCCGCTCGAGATGTCACCTCTGGCGAAGAAGCATCGCTCCGAACCGGGATTGGTGGAGCGGTTCGAAGGGATTGTCAACGGACACGAAATCTGCAACGCATTCTCAGAACTCAACGACCCGCTCGATCAGCGTTCTCGTTTCGAGGAGCAGATGAAGCTCGGGGCTCGGGGGGACGAAGAAGCCCAGGTGCTCGATGAGGATTATCTTCGGGCATTGGAGTACGGGATGCCTCCGACGGCGGGACTCGGCATCGGCATCGACCGATTAACGATGCTGCTGACGAACAAGGATTCCATCCGGGACGTGATCTTCTTCCCGCAGATGAAACCGGAGAAGTAGGACATCGTTCGGGTACGACAATGCCTGGAAGGTTCGAATCCAAGGGTACTGATTCATTCCTTCCATATCTTGTCACGACCAGAGGATTTCGGGCGACAAAAGGCGGTTCTGAGCCTTGATTCTTGCTTTTGAGCCGATTTTCGAGCATTTTACTTGCAGAAAGGTAGTAGACTGGCAATCATAGCAGGGTTTTGCAAAGGACGAGAGAATAGAGAATGAAGAACAGGATTTCGTTATGGACCATCGTCGCATTGATGGCAGTGAGTATGTTCGCAGGAATGGAAATCAAGCAGCTGATTTCCGGTGACACAGCGTTTGATCAGGCGAACAAGTTCCGTGAGGTACTCAGCCTGACTGAGAAATACTATGTGAAAGAGGTCGACACCAAGAAGCTGACAGAATCTGCCGTCGAGGGGCTTCTCGATAAGCTCGATCCCCACTCTGTCTACATCGCGCCCCGTGCTTATGAACAAGTCGCTGAAGAGTTCCGGGGAAAGTTCGAGGGGGTCGGGATTACGTTCACAATCCGGAATGACTCAATATTAGTCGTCGATACGTTCGGCGGCGGGCCATCCGCGAGGGTGGGCATTCAAACGAACGATCGCATCGTTCGGATAGGCGATTCCTCGGCTGTCGGGATGAACAACGACCAGGTGAAACAGCACCTCAGAGGGCCGAAGGGGACGAGGGTAAAGATCGTCGTCCATCGCCCGGGGACAAAAGAACTCCTGGACTTCGAAATCATTCGCGATGAGATTGCCATTACGAGTGTCGACATCGCCACGATGGTTCAGGATGAAATCGGATACATCAGCGTCAACAAGTTCGGCGAGCAGACGAACACTGAGATGGAGCAGGCGCTCAAGCGCTTGAAATCGCTGGGAATGAAAAGGTTGATTCTGGATCTCAGGTCGAATCCCGGGGGATTGCTCGAGCAGGCCTTCGAAATGGCGGACCTCTTCCTTGATGGAGGGTCGAAAGAAGCGCCGCACAAAATTGTTTACACCAAAGCTCGCAGGCCTGAATTCGATGA
>QYQB01000280.1 GCA_007280275.1 bacterium
GATGTAATCCTCGTTCCGGCCGATCTGGCGCAGGCCTACAATGGCTTGCTCGGTGCCGTCAGGTCGGGTCGAATTTCAGAGGCACGACTTGAAGAGTCCGTTCGACGTGTGCTTGCTGCAAAAGCCTGGGTGGGCATCGATCGCCAACGACTGGTCAACGTGGACGATATCACGAGCATCGTAGCGCCCCCGCAGTCAGAAAAGATCGCCGACTCCATGTTCAGCGCGGCTGTGACGCTTCTCCGGAACAATGGCGCCGTCCTTCCTCTGCGCCCGACTTCGCGTGTTCACATTGTAACGGTGACCGATGAACCGAATCTTCAAATGGGAGATGCGCTACTCGAGGTGCTGGAGCCGAAGGTTCGATCGGTTGCGCTGTCGCACCTGTGGAACGAGTCATCCCCTGAAGTAATCAACCGCATCGGAACCGAGGTTCAGTCCGCCGACGCGATTATCCTGGGTATTTATCTTTCGGTCGGATCGTGGAAAGGGCAACTCGGTTTCTCGCCCGGGCTGCAGGAGTTTTTTGACAGAATCACCTCATTGAAGAAACCTGTGGTCACAATCACATTTGGCGATCCGTATGTGGTCGAGAAGCTTCCGACCACCGATGTAATACTTGCGACATATACCGAAGTCCGAAAAGCGGAAGAAGCGGTTGGGAATGTGCTGCTCGGCAAGGCCGAAGCTCAGGGGAAACTCCCCGTCACCATCCCGGGCAAGTTCAAACGAGGCGAAGGGATTCACCTGACACCCGTTGCACGCTAAGAGATCAAAGAATGTCCCTGACAACAAGATTTCTAGGTTTGACGCTGCAAAGCCCGGTTTTCGTCGCGTCTGGTCCCGCCAGCCACGACGTGAATCAAATACGACTTGCCGAAGAACAGAAAGCCGGTGCCGTGGTGTTGAAGACCGCGTGCTCGGACAAGTACGAGCACATGCGATCCTGGCCCAGACCGCGCTACAAGTTGCTGGATTGGGACAAGCAAATTGCAGGACGCTCGAAGTCCTTCAGTCTCTACTCGTACGAGCAGGGATACAGCGGGACACTGGAAGACTATTGGGAATTCATCCGCGTCTGCAAGAAGCACGCTACAATTCCGATCATCGGGAGCATCTTCGCCGATGACGCCCGGGATTGGCAGGAAATGGCAAAACAGGTCGAGCAATGTGGCGCAGATGCCGTCGAGTTGGACATTTCCTCGCCGCACAGGCCCGGCAGCGTGGCATTCGAAACGACCTTTGTCGCTGCGATCAAGATTGTCGTGAAGTCTGTGAAGATCCCCGTGCTCGTAAAACTGGGTCCCGGCCACGAAGTTGTACAGCAGTGTCTGGTTGCCGAGGAATTCGGCGCTTCTGCGGTGAGCCTCTGCAATCGGATGCGCGGGTTCGATGTCGACATCGAAAGCCAGCGCCCGATTCTTCACGGTTACTACGCTGGAATCGGCGGCCCATGGGCGAAGCATTACACGCTCCGCCATGTTGCCGAGGCTGCACAGGAAATCAAGATTCCCATCAGCGGCACCGGAGGCGTGATGTCCGGTGAAGATGTCATCAAGTATGTGCTCCTCGGTGCATCAACGGTGCAGATTCTCTCTGTGATCATGGTCAACGGTTGGGACTCAATCTCACGGATCAATGCTGAAATTGAAGAGTATCTTACACGAAAAGGGCTGAATTCGCTCGAGCAAATACGCGGAAAAGCTCTTGAAGCGATGACATCACCCGAAGACATCATTCGCTGGTCGGGGGAACCGAAAGCAGGAGCACGCAACGATTGGAAAAAAAGGGGTATGGAATGATCATTGCGGTATCCAGAAGCCAGCTGCACGTAAGTCTCCTGAACCCATAATGGGAAACGAACAGACAAAATATCCAGGTTTGCCTCCCCTCCCACCGCCGTTCGTGAAGGAATTTCCGCCGATCGCAGTGGTTGTGGAGGAAAAGTGCATTGCGTGCGATCGCTGTCCGCCACTCTGTTTCTTTGATGCGATCATCATGGAGAATCGCCCTGAACACAAGTACAAACGAACGGCGGTTGTCGTTCCGGAAAACTGCACGGGCTGCGGGTTGTGCTTCGAGGCTTGCCCCGTCGATGCATTTCTCTGGACTCCAGACAAGACTGCGGGGAGCGGACCATTGAGAGCCGCGCAGGAAACCGACAAGGATATGGACGTATGAACGTTGTTGACCTGACACATCCCATCAGCAGCGAACTGCCGGTGTATTTTCCATGGCATCCAAAAACAGACCTGGAACAAACGGCAACATATCAGAATAACCGCTGCGAGGTTCGCCGCTTGAGCATCGGCACTCACAGCGGGACTCATATCGACGCCCCGAGCCATGTCTTTGAAGGAAAACCAACGTTGGATCAGTACGATCCGGCGCTCTGGTATGTGGATGCACAGGTTCTCGATTTCACCGGCCGTGCGCCGAAGCAGGAGATCACAAAGGATGAAATCCGGAACAAGTTCCACACAAAGGGAATCGGGGTCGTCGTGAAAACGGGGTGGGATGTTCGGTTTGGACAAAAGGACTACTACGCGACCTATCCGCCAATCTCCAATGAGGCAGCTGAGTACCTGGTCGAGATGGAAATCCCAGTGCTTGCAGCGGATACACCGTTCACTCTCGATGTGCACTATATTATCCTGAAGCATGGAATACCGTTGATTACGAATCTCAACAATACCGCCCGGCTGAGCGAAGGATTGATCAAGCTTATTTCCGCGCCGCTGCTCATCAAGGGGGGCGACGGTGCGCCGGCTCGCGTTCTGGCGGTTACTGCATAAAGGCCTTCTCAACAATAGTCACGCAAAGTCGCGAAGGCGCAAAGCACAAAAGTATTTACCAATTCTTGGCGACTTTGTTTACCCCGACGTTCCTTGTCGGGGCGGCTTGGCGTGCGATGCTTGTGCTTTCAACAGGTGTTCTTGAGATAGGCTCTAAGGAGATCATGGATCCAGTCGTATCGCTACTTTCAGACCTTGTGGCCATCCCCAGCATGAATCCGATGGGGAGGGGGCGCACAGGTCCGGAATATTCGGAGCAATCGCTCGCGGAATTCGTCCGTGCGTTCCTCACGAAGAATTCGATCGATTCCGAGCTGCATCGGGTTCTGCCGGGGCGGCCCAACGTTCTGGGGCACGTTGACGCCCATGCGTCTCAAACGATCATGCTCGAAACGCATCTCGACACGGTTCACGCGGACTCGATGACAATCGATCCGTTCACACCCGTCATCCGCGATGGGAAACTCTTCGGTCGGGGATCGTGTGATACAAAGGGATCGATGGCGGCGTTTCTTCAGGCGGTGATACAAGCGCTGAAGACGCCCGGTCGGCTGCGGTACAACGTTCTCCTCCTTTTCGTCTCTGACGAAGAATACCGGTTTACGGGAGCGCAGCATGCAGTCAGGAAAGGCCTGAAAGTAGATTTTGGCATTGCCGGGGAACCGACCCAGTTGAAGATTGTGAGGGCACATAAAGGCGTTACTCGATGGAAAATGGCGACGAAAGGCGTGGCAGCGCATTCGGCATATCCTGAACGCGGAAAAAATGCAATCTATGCGATGTCAAAAGTTATCAACCGGCTTGACAAATACGCCGCAGAGCTCTACTCGGGCCCCGGTCACCCCGTGCTCGGCGCTCCTTCGCTTAGCGTAGGAGTGATCGAAGGGGGACAGGCGGTCAACGTCGTCCCCGAACGGTGTTCGATTGAAGTAGATCGGCGAACATTGCCGGATGAAACGATGCACAGTGTCATCGGGCCCATTCGAGCGCTTTTGCAGGACCTTCCTGACTGGGAGATGAAAGAGCCGTATTTGTCCGTTGCCGGGATGGAGGTCTCGGAGCATGCTCCTGCGCTTGAAACTCTGGCTGGTTCCATAAGGGCTGTGCAGGGTGATGTTACGATAGAAGGAGCACAGTATGCAACGGATGCGGGGGTCTATAACGCCGCGGGCATTCCGACCCTCGTGTTCGGTCCCGGCGACATAGCGCAGGCTCACACCGAGTCTGAATTCATCGACCTGCGTCAATTGGATCAGGCGGTTGCAATCATTGAAAGGCTTCTGACAACGTGATCCTTGGAGTGGACATAGGCGGCACGAAAACAGCAGTCGTCGTCGGGACGGAGCGCGGTGAAATCCTTTCGCGTCTGCAATTCGCTACCGATTCACAACGCGGCTTTGAGAAAATCTTTGCCGAGCTTTCAACAACCATCACGCAGGCAATGTCAGACTCACCGAAGCCCCTCACGGCGATCAGTGTGTCGGTCGGCGGACCGCTCGACATTTTGAAAGGAGTCGTTCATTCCCCCCCCCATCTTCCCGGATGGAATAATATTCCGTTGAAAGATCTTCTTGTAAAGCAGTTTTCTCTTCCTGTGTTTGTAGAACATGACGGCAACGCCGGGGCGCTTGCTGAGTTCTACTTCGGGGCAGGCAGAGGGTATCGCAATATCGTTTTTCTGACGATGGGAACTGGGCTTGGGGCCGGATTGATTCTTGATGGGAGGGTGTACAGGGGAACGACTGACACTGCAGGAGAGCTGGGACACATCCGCGTCGCTGAAGATGGTCCGCTCTGTTATGGAAAACCGGGATCCCTGGAAGGATATGGAAGCGGAACGGGCATGGCGAAACTGGCAGGCATGATGTTTCCATCCCTGTGGAATGATTCGACGACAGTATCCGACGTCTACTCCGCGTGGAAGCAAGGTTCTCCTGAAGCGCGGCAGGTGTTTGAGAGAGCGGGATTCTATCTGGGGCGCGGGTTCGCGATGATCGCCGATCTTATCAATCCCGAACGTATTGTTCTGGGAGGGCTTGGTATTCGGATTGGAGATGCCTTTCTGCCGTCGGCAGAGAAAGTCTTTCGCCGGGAGGCCCTGCCGCAGTCCAGCGCCGCATGCAGTATCGTGCCGGCTCAACTCGGAGAAGCAATCGGTGACATCGCATCGCTCTGTGCAGCGCTTGATCAGGGCGGCATGATGGAGAAGGTCGGATGATGGTGGAAAGTTGCTGTCAATTCTTATCGAAAACATCGGGGAGGCTTGAACAATGAATAGATCAATTGGATTTATCGTGATCACACTCGTGTGCTTCTGCACCGCGTTGTCGCAAAAGTCGCTGTATCTTGATGAAATAAAAAAGGCGACCACTCGCGGCTGGCAAGAGTACCCAGCTCAAATCGAACGATGGAAAAAAGACTACCAGCCTAATATCCTCTGGGGCTACAACCCGCCCGGAGGTCCCGCGTACCTTGCAGGCGCTCTCGGCTTCCTGTATGAAGAGACGAAGGACGTAAGCTACGCGAAGAAGGCGGCAGAGATACTCGCCTCCTATGGCGACCTGCGAAATGCGTATCCGAAAGACTACGCCAGGACACGGGCTGAATATGCGAACGGCATTCCGGCCATCTCCAATTTTTTCTTCATGCCCCCGTTTATTCGGGCATATGTGAGAATCAGGGATTGCGGAGTGCTCGATGCGAACACGCGCAAGAAGATCGAGGACAATGTTGCAGGCAGCGCCGATTTTATCTTCTATTTTCCCGAATGGGGAACGCACAACCGGGCAATGCTTCGCGCAGAAGCGCTGATGTATGCCTCTCTCGCTTTGCCACAGCATCCTCATGCTGCAAAGTGGAAACAGATGGCGCAGGTTCTTGGCGGCGACAACCTGAAACAATGGGAAATCGAAGACGCGACCGTATATCACCCGGTATGGCTAACAGCGCTCTATTCCTATGCAGATGCAGCGGGGAGGAAGGAGCTTTTCGATTCTCCCCTGACGAAGTACTATCCGCAGTACTTTCAAAAGCTCATCGGCCCGCATGGAACACTGCCGGAATATGGCGACGCCCGCTGGTCTTCGGGCTGGGAAGGACTCCGCTGGGTGGCGATTTTCGAGAAGGCTGCCGCCGTCTACAAAGATCCGCAGTTGAAATGGGCTGCCAAATCGGTGTTCGAGTCGTTCAAAAACAAGGGTGGAGAGGTTGGAGTCGGCGAAGCGTATTACCTGGCCGACGCCTATCGCTGGGCGGACGAATCTGTCAAGCCGTTGAAGCCAAGCAGCCTGTCGCAGGAGGTGCTTGATGACGTTGTTGGCAAGAAGATTGTCTTTCGAAATGGGTGGGAGCCGACCAGCACATACATGCTCCTGAACTATCGGGATGAAGGAGACGGAGGGCTGCTCTATCGCGATTTCCTCCGCCAGACAATCTCGGTTGAAGAGGAAAAGATGCATCACGGGCATGCCGATGAGAACAGTATTCCGCTCCTGATGAGTGAAGGATCAGTTCTCCTGCACGATGCGGATTATAGGAACGATCTGCCGAGTGGACCGTATGGAGCGTGGCGGCAGGATTACTTTCACAATCGGCTCATCGCACGTGCAAACAAGCGCGACAGCCGCCAGGGACTTCTCGACTTTGTTCAAAACTCGGGTGCCTATCATGCCGTCAGGACTCAGAAGATCGACTTCCTTAACCTGAAGGAAGTGGACATGAGCCGGACACGACTGGTTGATCAGGATCTTGGATATCAGTCAGACCGGGTGATCACCTACCTCAAAGAAGAAGGATGGTTTGTCGTCGTCGATGCGATCAAAATCCTTCGAACCGGTTATTTCACATTTGCGAACCTGTGGCATGCTCAGAGCATCTTGGATAAGGGAAAAGACTACTTCGACACTGTAACGGATTCGATTCAGGGAAAGCAATTCCCAACGACCCGGTCGCTCCTCCTCACATTCCCCGAAGGATATCAGAAAACCGTCGGCGTTGAGCCCATCTCCAGGAGTTACCAGAAAGAGAATGCGATATACCAGACGGTCTCGAGTCAGTACAAAGCGGGTGACACAGAGCTCTTTGTCACCGTTCTCATTCCACATGCCCGGGGAGAGGATGTTGGAAAATTGAAATCGAGGGTGAAATTCGTGGAGGTCAGTGCACCGTACAAGGCGGTCGGGCTTCAGATCGATCGGGGCGAGCGTACTTCGTACCTCTGCGTAAAAGTCGATCTCGATATGGACCTTGCCCGTGAGAATATCCGCCCGCGCTATCTCTACTCGTTGGGCAAGATCGGGTACGGAGAGTTTGAAACTGATGCGAGCTATCTCTTTGCGACAGTCAACAAAGGGAGTGTGACATACAGTGCCTCGAATGTTTTGAAGGTTTTGTACAAGAACAAGCCGCTGTTCGAGGCGCTTGCCAATACCCATCCATTGCAGCTCGATGGAACGATCGAGCGGGTTGGCTTCGTGAAGTGGAGATATTGGGAAGACACGGTCGAAAACAAGTGAGCATCAGAAACCTGGACTGACATGGTTGTGACGATTACATTGAACCCGATGCTCGACAAGACAATGTACATCGAGCGGCTTGAACGAGGCGCAATCCATCGGGCGCAGAGGATGGAAATGGTCGCCGGCGGCAAGGGGATCAGTGTCTCCCGGCAGCTGAAGCACCTGGGGCTCAAGACAATAGCGACGGGCTTTCTGGGGGGAGAAGTGGGGGGGATGGTGGCCCGGCTCCTGAGCGAAGAAGGGGTCGATCACGATTTTGTCATGACGGACGCGATCACACGGGATGGGGTTACCTACCTCGAGCCCGACGGAACATGGACCGCGGTGTTTGAACCCTCATTGCGGATTGATGTACGCTTTGTCCACGAATTGAATAAGAAAATTGAAGCACTTGTTTTCAAAAGCACCTGGGTTGTGTGCAGCGGAAGCTCACCTGGTCACGAAGCAGATGACCTGTTCTACGGGGCAATCGTCAATGCACACAAAGCCGGTGTCCCGAGCGTGCTCGATTCCTATGGCAATGCTTTCGAGCTCGCGATGAAGGCACAACCCACGCTGGTAAAGCCGAACAAGAGAGAATTCGAAATCACATACGGCCGGAAGCTTGAGACCCCTGTCGACCACGTCGATGCGGTCAAATTCCTTCTCAGCCGGGGAGCACGGTATTGCGTTATTTCAGACGGGGGAACAGACTTCTTTGCAGGTGTTCAGGGACATTTCTGGAGGGTCACGCCGCCGAAGGTCAAAGTGGTGAATATGACAGGTTCCGGTGATGCTATGGTCGCCGGGATTCTCTACGGTTTTCGCCAGGGCTGGAAATTTGAGCAATGCCTCGCATTTGGAGCAGCTGCTGGTGCCGCGAATGCGCGCACGTGGGATGTTGCAACTCTCAAGCTGGAAGATATCACAAGCCTGGAATCAGAAGTCGTCATGCAAAGAGTCTAAGGACAGGAAGCACCATGAACAAACGACTCGAGCACGCTCTCAATTGTGAAGTTCAGGATCAGGTTCCTTTTCTGCCTGCCATCTATGAGCACAAAGCATGGTTTGTCGGCGCAACGCCGTCGCAAGTGGCACGCAATGCTGACCTGCTTACGTCGGCCGTACTGGCGGAATACGAGCGTGTTCAATCCGATGCGCTCATTGTCGGTATCGATGTCTACAACGTCGAGGCCGAAGCGATCGGCTGTTCCGTGAACTACTACGACGGCAATGACAACTCTGTCCCGGCTATTGGATCTAAAGGGGCCGTATTTCAGGGAACGGAAGGTGTTGCGTCTCTCAGGATGCCCGATCCTCAAAAGGACGGCAGAATGCCGTTGAACCTTGATGCGGCGCGGAATATTGTGAAATTGCTCGGAAAGGAAATCCCGATTCGGGGGGCGGTTTCGGGACCCTTCTCGCTGGCTGCGCACTTGGCGGGACCTGGAGCTTTCTTCTTGCTCACCATGACGCAGCCGGATCTGGCGAAAGAGCTTCTGAAGTTTGCGTCAGAAGTCATCAAACAGTACGGAAAGGCGTTTATTGAACTCGGCTGCGGTGTCATTGTGTTCGATTCGCATGCTTCGCCCGATCTGCTTTCGCCGCAGATGTACCATGAGCTTGTGCTTCCGCCGACACAGGAAATCATCAGGTATTTCCGTGGGCTGGGCCTGCAGGATGTGCCGTTGATAATCGGGGGAAACACAACCAGGATCCTCAACGCCTATCTTGAAACTGGTGCGAACAATATTCTGTGTGACACGAAAGCAGATGTAAAAGAATTTCTTGAGAAGTGCTCAAAGGCCCGCCGTGCTTTCCGGCGCAACATCGATTCATCTGATTTTCTTGAAGTGAATTCGGATGAGGTGTTTCATCGTGCTCTGAACAGCCTCGAGGAATCAGGCAGATACCCCGGGTTCATACTGGGCTCCGCGGTTCTGCCGTACGGAACCCCCTTGTCTCATTTGACAGCGATGAGGGAAGCGATACGGGAGTACAAGAAACGAGCTTCCTCCGTCTGAACCTCCATCCGGAGATCCGTCGGCCTTATCACTAAACGAACAAGAAGACAAAACTATGAAGGAACTTCAAGACCTCGCTCAGTCAGTAGAGCAGGGGCAAGTGCAAAAAGTCTCCGGACTGACGCAGCAACTGCTAGATTCCGGCGTGTCGCCGCAGACGATTCTCAATGATGGCCTGATTGCCGGGATGACTGTGGTGGGGCAGAAGATGCGAAGCGGGGAAATGTACTTGCCGGAGGTGCTTCAATCGGCAAGCGCCATGCATGGGTCTCTGAAAATCCTGAAGCCGCACCTTGTCCGGGAAGGAGCACAATCCCGTGGAAAAATCATGGTGGGAACGGTGAAGGGGGATATGCATGACATCGGAAAGAACCTCGTCAGTATCATGCTTCAGGGAGCCGGATTCGACATTGTTGATTTGGGGCTCAATGTTTCGCCGCAAAAATTCGTTGAGGCGATTTCGGCTCATCAGCCGGCGATACTCGGGCTGTCGGCAATGCTGACAACCACGATGCTGAACATGAAGACGACGATTGAAGCAATCAATGCTGCAGGGCTCCGGTCAAGTGTGAAAGTCATTATCGGCGGTGCTCCGGTGAGCCAGAAATTTGCGGATGAGATTGGCGCTGATGGGTACGCTCGCGATGCAGTCCTCGCAGTAGATAAGGTCAAGCAGCTCCTGGGCGTTTCCGCATAACTAATCGAACACAGGGAGGCAGTACATGTCGGTGTCTTTCAGGGCGTTGTCTGTTCCAGATCCATCGGCCTTGATGTTTGGGCGGGCCTCGAAGCCAGTCTCGTGTGGATTTGGCCTGGAACTGGGGAATGGGCAAGTCTATCCGGAGCTCAACTTCACGCTTCCAACCATGGTGCTTGATGAATCGAACTGGACGGCGGTCGTTGCCCACTATGAGGAAATTGGAACAAGTATTCAGCGTGCTGCGAAGCGATTGAAACTTCCGGGTTTGATGGTTGAGTTTGAACTACTGCCACCGATGACCGAGCATCCGTCGTGGGGGGCTGAAATCACTGCCATTCTGCACCGTCACCTCAAGCAGGCGCATGAGAATTTTGGCCTGCCATGCGCTCTCCGCGTCACACCAACGGATATCCGTGACGTTACCAGGCCCCCCGAGCTGAGATCAGGCAAGCCTCTCGAGGCGCTCCTGCGATCGTTCGATGAATGCGCAGCAGCAGGGGCAGATGTGCTCTCGATCGAATCCGTGGGGGCAAAAGAGGTTCACGATGAAGCTCTTCTCTATGGCGATCTCGAGGGGGTGATCTTCGCACTCGGAGTTCTTGCGCCGCGGGACATGGATTTTCTCTGGAACAAAATTGTTGCAGTCTGCTCTGCCCATACGGTGGTCCCCGGTGCCGACTCGGCATGTGGTTTTGCAAACACGGCAATGCAGCTTTCATCGCAGGGCATGCTTCCGGAAGTTCTCGCCGCGGTTGTTCGGGCGGCAAGCGCCGTCCGAAGTCTGGTGGCCTACGAGTGTGGAGCGCGCGGTCCATCGAAAGATTGCGCGTATGAAGGTCCGATCCTGAAAGCGATTACCGGAACGCCGATCGCCATGGAAGGAAAATCCGCAAGCTGTGCTCATTTCAGTCCCGTCGGCAACGTTGCAGCCGCAATGTGCGATCTCTGGAGTAACGAGTCGGTTCAAAACGTCCGTCTCCTTTCGGGACCGGCGCCAGAAGCATACCTTGAACTGCTTGCGTATGATTGCCGTCTCTTCAACCAGGCCCTCAAGTCGGGAACGGAGCGCGCGTATCAGGACCTTCTTGTAGAATCAGACGTACACCTGAGTCCGCAGGCCTACATCTTGTCGCCTCTCTCAACAGGGAGAATAGCGTCCGCCATCGTCAAGGAATCAAACCACTACGCCATGACGCTTGCTGCTGCGAGGGAATCCGTTTTGATTTTGCGCGAGGCCGGGCAAAAGAAAGAACTTGATTTGAATTCCCGGGAGGTCGAATGGCTTGAAAGAATAAGCAGGGATCTTGACGCCCTTCCTGTCGATGAACAGCAGCTTTTGGTAGCGATGCAGGAGCGATACGGCCATCTTTTTTCCGCAGCGAGTTATGGCCTCTGAATCGAATTTAGTCTCACCATCAAACACCTAGTCTGAAGGACTACCATGCCCACTATCATTGAAGCTCTTGCGCAAACCAAAGTCATTCACACCACCTCGACATCGATACAAGTCGAGCAAACCGTGGCACATGAACTCCGACAGATCATCGGAGGTCGGGCGGAGGCGAAGCACGCGTCGGGCTTGAGTGCTCCGGCCGGAAGCGTGCGGGTTGCTGTCATCCAGGAGAGGAAGAAATGGGCCTCGATCCATCCAGCGCTTGACGGAACAAAAGACTGGATCATGGTGCGGATGAAGAACGGATCAGGCATTGAATTGCTTGCGTCACGCCCACACCTGCTGTATTATGGCTTGACGATGTTGACGGAGGACTGGAAAACCCTGGGAATCGGGGAGTTCACGGTGGGCAAGATCCTTCATCCGTCATTCCGGAATCTTCGCCCCGTGTATGACCTTTTCCTCACACAGCACGCAAGGACAGTACGGAACTTCAACCGGGAGGAACATGTCCGCAACCTTGCCAGGCTCGGGTTCTCCCACGCTGAGGTCAACGGGCTTGCGTTTGCAGTTCCGTTTGAACGCGGCCCGAAAGGGGAGTTGCTCCACCGGTTCTACACGTACTGCCCCTCTCTCGATCAGTTCGTTTCGAGCCGCTTGAATAAGGGGATCTATGACGATGACTATCTCCAGGCAAACCTCAACTTCCTGAAGACGAACGCTGCGTTGGCGGAGAAATACGGACTTTCGCCCGGTATCGTGTGCTTCGAACCGCGATCGGTTCCTGATAATCTTCTTGAGCGATATCCGATGTTGCGCGGTGCTCGCGTTGATCATCCAATTCGAAGCTGGCACCCGCGGTACAATCTCTCCATCGCCCATCCGGTCGTGCGGGAACACTATGCAGAAATGATGGAGAATCTCCTGCGGGAGGTACCGGCCCTCGAATACATGTCGGTTTGGTCAAATGATAGCGGGGCAGGCTTCGAGTACACGAACTCGTTGTACGTTGGACGCAATGGAAGCGGTTACGTCATTCGTGAGTGGAAAGGAGACACGGAGATCGCAGAGGCCGCGGCAAACAATCTCGTGCGCTTCATGAAAACACTGCGTGATGCGGGTCGCAAGGTGAATCCGAAGTTCAGGACCCTCATCCGCCTTGAACCGTTCTGGGTCGAACACGATTACATCTGGAAACAATTGGATGACGGGCTTGACGTCGAAGTGTCCTCGCTCCTGACAAAAGGATGGAAATTGGCATATCAACACCCGAAATACAAGGAAGCGCGGGAAATCCACGGCACGGCGCTCCATAATAGATTTATTGATGCAGAGAAACCCATCATCGAGGAGCTTCGGAAGAAGAAATCCGAGGCGGATGTGTACTTCAACCCCGGCACGGTGTGGAATCATGAGCCTCTCCTGGGAATACCGTTCCCGCAGCTTGTGCATGACAAATTAACGGACATGGCAAAGCAGGGAGTGACGACACCGTGTTTCAACGGGAGCACAACACCGCCATCCTTTGCTCCATACAACATCAACCAGGAGCTGGTCAGGGCGTTCCAGGCGGACAGCAATCTTGAACTTGATGCCTTCCTGCACCGGAAAGCGGCAGAATGGATCGGAGAACCGCTTGCGGCCGACCTGGTCAAGGTATGGAAACACTCTGATGAAGCATATCGATCATTTCCTCTGCCGATCTGGATCTATTCGTCATGGGGAAACTGGTACCGGCTCGCAACAAGGCCGATTGTTCCCAATATCGAAGCAGTCTCCGAAGAAAACCGGGAGTATTATGAGAAGTTCCTCCTTGCAACATCTCACAATCGATGCAGGGTGGACTTCCGTTATGATGTCGGATTCGACCTCGTCGATCCGGCTCACGCACTCCATTGTTTGAAACTGATCAATCGTGATTTGTTCCCGGAAGTCGAGGCAGCGTTGAAGCTCCTCCGGCATATGAAGACGAGGGTAACGACGGATGCGGCTGCGGCATGCATTGAAGACACGACAGATCGTATGCGCGCACTGCACTGCTGGTATCGGACGCAGCGCAATGTCACCGCGTGGGTTGCCGGTGTGCACGGTTACCTCGAGACGAAGGACAAGAAGGTAAAGAAGGAATCACGAAAGCTCTTGAAAGAAATGGTCCTCGACGAAATCGCAAACACAAGAGAGCTTCTCGTGCTCTGGGAGACTTCGAAAACAAACTGGATGATACTTTCCGATGTCGGCGAGACGACGTTCATCTACTACAAGAATTTTGGCGAGCAGCTCAAACGTAAGATTGCCCTGATGAAAGGACATGAAAACGACGAGCCGTACGTGGATCCGGATTTCCAGTGGCGCGTTCCGGGATTCACCGATGCCAAATCGTAACCTGTTTGTTGCCGGTCAGGGGCGCCGATAGACTTTGGGAATGCACATTCTTATAGCACCGGATTCCTTCAAGGGATCGCTCAGCGCCCACGAGGCGGCATCCGCCATTGAACGCGGGGTGCTCCAGGCATTGCCCGATGCGACCGTCGTCAGACATCCTGTCTCTGACGGTGGAGAAGGATTGGTCAGCGTTGTTACGCCGGTCCTTGGCGGCCGCATGATGACGACGAGTGTGAGTGGTCCGCTTCCCGGTCAACGTGTGGATGCCCGGTGGGGATTGTCCGCTGACGGATCTGTGGCGCTCATCGAGATGGCTGAAGCGGCAGGATTGCAGCTCGTTCCCCCGGACGGACGGGATCCGAAGATCACAACAACGTACGGAGTTGGTGAGCTCATCAAGGCGGCCCTCGACGCGGCGATTTCGTCTGTCATCATTGGTATCGGAGGAAGCGCAACGAACGACGGCGGTGCTGGAATGGCGCAGGCGCTCGGGGTCAGGTTTTTTGACTCCTCGGGAAACCCCGTCGGACGCGGGGGCGCAGCACTGTTGAATGTTGCGGGAGTGGATATTGGAGGGAAGGATCCGCGTCTCGACAGCGTGGAAGTGCTTGTCGCATGCGATGTTCAAAACACACTTTGCGGGAAGCAGGGTGCTTCGGCTGTCTACGGACCTCAAAAAGGGGCAACACCTGCTGACGTATCGTTGCTGGACAAAGCGCTCGAGCAATATGGTACCATGATTCATTCGGAGATGGGTATTGACGTACTGGAAATCCCTGGGGGCGGTGCTGCAGGAGGATTGGGGGCCGGTCTCGTTGCGTTTTGTGCAGGTACGCTGATGCGCGGCATCGACCTCGTCTTACGGGTCACGAAATTCGATGAGCGAGTGCGCGAATCAGACCTCGTCATCACGGGTGAGGGGAAAATCGACCGTCAGACATATTATGGAAAAGCTCTGTCAGGCGTGATCGAGCGCGCTCATCGCTTCAACGTACCGGTCGTCGCAGTGGTGGGCAGAGTCGAAGGGGAAAGAGAGCTTTTTGTGAACAACGAATCGTTCGCTGATCTTGAGACGCTGGTGGATTCTCAAACGACGGAGGCCGATGCCATCAGGAACGCGCCGCTGTTGCTTTCAGAAAAGACGAAACTATTGCTTCAACGGTATTTAAGTCGTACTTAGTATGCCTGAGGGAGTAGAACAATTCATCATTGAGGGGAACTTTTGTCAGCTGCGACTCCGTTGAAGCACACTCGTTTTCTCGATACCGTATCCGTCGCTTTTCTCGCTGTGGTGTGGGGGATGGCATGGCCGGTCGCTAAGGTTGGTCTTCGTGATTGTGATCCGATTCTCTTCGCAAGCCTTCGCAGCATCATCGGCGGCGTCTTCCTGTATTTCTGGCGCAGCACAAGAAAGGACAAGGAACCCCTTGGTAGGCACACGTTCTGGGTGGCGTTCATCTCGGGGACATGTTGGGTGGGGATCCCCATGGCGCTTACCTCCTGGGCGCTTCTCTATATCAATGCTGGATTGGGGGCAATCATCCAGAGCACAACCCCGTTCTTTGTGGCGATCTGTGTCTATTACTTGTTGGGCGAGAAACAGTTTACGTTTGCCAAGACCGGCGGTCTTGTCATCGGCTTTCTCGGCATCGTGATCCTTTTCTCGGACAAGCCGATTACGGACGTTACGAATCTGACCGTCATCGCGGGTTTCGCCGTCTTGATTCCTTCGGTTCTGAATGGATTCGGACAGGTCTATGCCCGAAAGCACTTCAAGGGAAAAGACCAGTTCGGGTTTATGACGGCGATCCTGCTCATTGCCGGACTTGAGACCCTGCCATTCAGTTTCCTGGGCGGGATGCCCAGGATGGACCTTACCACAAGTCTCGTGCTTTCAACGCTCTATCTTGCAATCGTCGCATCAGCAATTCCGTTTGCGGTGTATTTCGCGCTTCTCGTTCGCGTCGATATCGTTGTGCTGTCCATGGTTGGATACGTCATACCTGTGATCGCTGTTGCGCTGGGAATTGTATGGCTCGGTGAACGAATGTCGCCCACCCAAATCACAGGATCGGTTCTTGTGCTCACGGGAGTTGTTCTCGCCACACAATATGATCTTGTGAAGACGAAAATCCTGTCCCGAAAAACCTCGTAAAGGGTTCTCTCATGACTCGCATTGGCCTGGTCGATCTCGACACTTCGCATCCGAAGACATTCACGAAAATCCTCAACGCCATGCCGGGTGTCAAAGTCAACGCACTCTGGGACGGGCGCGACGTATGGCCGGAAGGATATGACGAGCGTTTTGCGAAGGAGAATGATATTCCGCACGTGTGCAAACGGCTCGAAGACATGATCGAACACGTCGACGCTGTCATGGTGCACGGGGTGAACTGGGACAAACATGTCGATCGGGCATATCCATTCATCGAA
>QYQB01000103.1 GCA_007280275.1 bacterium
ATAGTCTATGGGAATGAAATAGGCGAGCAGACGATGATGTTGTGTGCCCTCCAACGGTTTGAGCTTTGAGGCAACGACACTATCTCCAAGAACAGCAGGAAGCAATTCGTGGACAGTAATCGAGTCGTCAGACGTGATGGTGATGACATCAACAGTGCCGACTTGTTCAAACGGAAGATGACGGACAGTGTACGCCCGCAGGATGAATCCGCTTCCGACAATGACGATCACAAGCCCCAGAAAGATAAGCCCCGCTTTGGTCAAGCTCAAAGTCTTCTGCGGATTTGGGCTCTTCATGAATAATTTCTCGACAAAACGCGGGACGAACATGCCTGTTCGATTCATATACGCACCGTAAGTCTCTCCGAAGCGATTCATCATCCGTCGTTCCTCATCCTTGGCCAAAATGTAATAGAGCGTAAGCATCACCGCCAGGAGGAAGAGCGTCAGAAACCTAGGCCACATAATGGCCAGACCAAGTGCGGCAATGGCAAGGCTAACATATTGCGGATGGCGTATGAAGAGGTAAAGTCCTTTCGTGGCTGTCCCCTTCTTGAATAGTTTGCCGACATAAACTTGTCCGGCGCACACAAGAAACCCCAACATCCCTGCTATGAACAATACTGACCCCAGTATGCGGAGGCCAATGAGGAATCCGTCAGGCGGAACAACCATGTGAGGAAGAAAGAATGCCGTCATCCAGCGCGTGATGCTTGACTGGTTCAGCACGAGCAAGAAGGGGTTGAAAACCGCATAGAAGAAGGCAGCGAAGGGGCTAATCATGATGACGATTTCAAGCGCAACGACAAATGAGAGAACTATAGCGCTATCGGCCGCCAATCGGTTGATGGCCTTTTTGCGCAAATTATCCGATGGTGTCATTCTCGAGCGTCTCCTGAGTACTAAGGTAATCGCGCCAAGCGGATCAAACTGGGGATCCGACCTTGATGCCTCAAATTGCCATGACGTTAAGGCAAAACGGAATGATTTTGGTGTTCACAAAAATTGCCTGAGTCCAATCTCAGCGTACCAATATACACCATAAACAACTGAACGACCATTGAGCAATCAGTGTGAGTAGCTTCAGGCGTTTTCGTCATACTTGGCGGCATCTATGCACTGTGCACACTATGATGGCCGGAGAATTCAACAAAACAAGATCTGAAATGAAACTTTGAACGAGACGAGTGCCCGAGGCGGGTAACACCGATCTGACTGGCGCGATCATCTCCGAGGGTCATTTTCATTTCGACCAAGTTTCCATTAGGTTGAATTTATACCTTTTCAGGGATTCAGTGCAAGAACAAGATTTCATAGAGCGAATCCGGGCAGACGATCCGCGAGCCTTCAAGGAACTGTTCGATTCCAACGTCACCCTGGTCCACAATGTCTGCTTCCGTATGCTCGGCAACCGTCAAGATGCGGAAGACGTGACGCAAGAGGTCTTCCTCGAAGCCTACAAATCCCTCAAGCGTTTCCGATTCGAGTCGAAGCTCTCCACGTGGCTCTATCGTATCGCTGTGAATCGCTCACTGAACCATCAGCGCAAGAGAACACTCGAACGATGGCTCTCACTCGACTTCGAGGCGAATGAGGACAGGGCTGAAAACATGGCTTTTCCTGGCACGGGTGCAGATGCGCCCGATAGCATTGTGGAAAAGAAAGAAACCGAGCGCATCGTCCAAGAAGCAATCGCCAGGCTCCCTGAACGCCAACGAACCGCTCTGTTGTTGCACCGGTATGAAGATCTCCCCTACCAGGAGATAGCCGAGATAATGGATGTCACGGTGGCCTCAGTGGAATCTCTCTTGCACAGGGCCAAGCACGCTCTGGCCAAAAAGCTCGTTCCGCTCAAGCAAGAGCTTTGATGCGACCGCAGGTTTCCAGGACGAACCGTGTCTAATTTCTAGAAAGGCGAATCAGGAATGATACACAAAGAGATTCAAGAGCAACTGCTGCTTTACATCGACGGCGAATTGCCGGACGAGGAAATGCACCAAATCCGGGAGCACCTGTCCGCCTGCGCTGTCTGCGCCCAACGTCGGGACGAGCTTGCATCACTCTGGCAGTCTGAGACCAGATCGGAGAAAGTTAAACCTTCCCCCTTCCTCTGGACAAGGCTTCAGGCACGCATCAAGGAGTACGAGCAAACCCCAGTATTCATCTGGGATTTGAAAAGGACCTTGCCGAAAATTCGCGTGCATCCGTTTTCTGCTCTTGTGGTAATTGTCGCTATAGTCATGGGCATCTACATCGGCACACCGCGAGAGTCTCAAACAAAAGACCGTGCGCAACTAGCCATTCGGCCGTTGGGTGCTGCGGAGGATTTGGGACTAGACCAATTCGACGTCCTTCCTCCTGGGGCGCTTGGCAGTACGCTGGTTAAGATATCAAAAACACAGAGGTGAGAGGTTGATATGAAGAGAAATATCGTTTACGCTGGAGCGATTATTTTAACTATCGTCAATCTCGCAGCATTTGGCGCACTCCTTTATAACCGCTCGGGTCATGCACAATCTTCGCAGCTGTCTGACCTACGCGACCAGCGATATGAGCAAATGAAACGAGAGCTGGCACTCTCGGGGAAACAAACCGAACAACTCGACGTGTACCGTACTGCGTTTCATGCCGAGCTTGACTCGCTTTCCTCGCAGCTTGTCGCCGCACGGACACTCCTGGCACACGCGCTGTCAGAACAAGAGATGGACACGACCCTCACCAACAGCATTTTCGCTGACATTAGTCGCCTGCAATCGACTGCGCAAAGAAGGGTAATTTCCCATCTCCTGTCTGTCAAGAGCATGCTCAACCCTGAGCAGCAGACGAAATTCTTCGCTATCGTGCTGGAGCGATTTTCCTCTGCATCGGACCAGCCCATGCCCGGACGTCCGTCTCACTGAAACACGTCCGCCCCAGCTCTCCCATCTGTTTTCGATACCCACCGCAGGTTTCTGCTCCTGCCCGTGTCTAATCTTGAGAAGTACTGAACTGGAGTAACTGAATGAAAAAGAAATGGGTCATCATCATCGGTATCATCGTACTGGTTGGCGTACTGGCGGTTGTGGGCACCATCGTATTCCGCGGCAATAACAAGAAGCCCTCCGCGTTGCAGACCGCACAGGTCGTGAGGCGTGACATTGGCTCGACGGTGCTGGCGACGGGCATCATCAAACCGATGGTTGGCGCGGAAGTCAAAGTGGGCTCTCGCATTTCTGGGGTGGTCAAGAGACTATGTGCAAACATTGGAGACCATGTCAAATCCGGACAAATCATCGCTGAGCTCGATGATGCGGAACTCCAGGCACGGCTCAATCAGAACCTCGCGGCGTTGGCCAAAGCGCAGACTGACCTCAACCTCGCACGAATCACCTTTGAGCGAGCGCATTCGCTGAGGCAAAAGGACCTTATTTCGACTCAGGATGCAGACCAGGCGGAATCCTCGTTGAAGTCAGCCGAAGCTCTCCTGAAACAGGCAGAAGCCAACCTTGATTACGCAAGAGTGCAGGTGGGCTACACAACGATCGTTAGTCCCATCTCTGGCGTCATTGCTTCCGTTTCCACCCAGGAAGGCGAAACGGTGTTAGCAAGCCTCTCCGCCCCAACGTTCGTGAGCATTATCGATCTGGGTCGCCTTGAAGTTCAAGTGTACGTCGATGAAACGGACATTGGAAAAATAAAGGTTGGTCAACAAGCAAGCTTCACTGTCGACACCTATTCTGACACAGATTTCAAAGGCACGGTCACAGCGATCTATCCCAAAGCGGTTATTCAAGACAATGTCGTGAACTACATCGTGACGTCGGAAATCGCAGGCTCCCAGGGAAAAATCCTGCGTCCGGAGATGACCACCAATGTGACAATCTCCCTCGAAACACGAAAGAACGTCCTCGCAGTTCCTGCAAGCGCCATCACACGCGAACGAGGCGACCGGTATGTGACGGTCATTGAAGGTGAGAAGAGAATCCAACGCAAAGTGAAAACTGGATGGAAGGACAACGGCTTCACTGAGATTATCAGCGGACTGAAAGAAGGAGAAACGATTCTTGTTGCATCAACGAATCAGGAGAACATTCTATGAACAACAGCGTAATTCAGGCTGTAAACTTGACAAAGGTCTACAACAAAGGCGGCGGTGGCGAAGTGTATGCAGTGCACGACGTCTCCCTGAAAATTCTAAAAGGTGAGTATGTCGCGATCATGGGAGCGTCGGGCTCAGGCAAATCAACTCTCATGAACATCCTCGGCTGTCTCGATAAGCCGACTGGCGGTTCACTGAAGTTGGACGGCGTTGAGGTGAGCACACTCACCGACGAAGAACTTGCAAAAGTGCGCAACCGGAAAATCGGATTCGTGTTTCAATCCTTCAACTTGCTTGCGCGGACAAATGCGCTGGAAAACGTTGAACTTCCTCTGATCTACTCAGACCGCACCGACATTACACGGCTCGCACGCGAGGCGCTCGTGTCAGTCGGACTGGCGGACCGCACACATCACACTCCGGGCGAGCTTTCCGGCGGACAGCAACAGCGCGTTGCAATCGCCCGGGCACTCGTTACAGACCCGGAAATTATCTTCGCCGATGAGCCAACGGGAAACCTCGACACTCGCTCGAGCCTCGAGATTATGTCCCTTTTCCAACAACTGAATGAGAAAGGGAGAACAATTGTGCTGGTGACACACGAAGCTGATATCTCCGAACACGCCCACCGCATTATAAAAATTGCCGATGGAAGAATCATCAGCGATGAGGTGAACCCTGAGCCGAGAGTTGCCGAGCAAGAGATGAGCACTCTCGTTTCCAAGGAGGTGACCAATGAAAACCGGTAGAGTGCTGAAAGTTGCCTTCAAGGGATTGGGCAGAAACAAAGTCAGAACATTCTTGATGATGATAGGCATCGTCATTGGTATCACCGCCCTGACATTGGTTGTCTCGGCAGGAATGGGCGCACAGGACCGCATCATGGAACGCGTGAAGAAATTTGGACTCGAAAGCATGATGGTGTTCGCCGGCGCAGGGCGTGAAATGGGACAGCCAATGAGTGGACAAGCCGCCACAACGCTAACCCTGGAAGACGCCGCAACGATGAAACAAGAGATCAAGGCCATCGGCGACGTTGCTCCCTTCAACCAAAAGCGTCAGGCAGAGGTCAAGTTTCAGGATAAATCCACGACCACTTCAGTATTCGGCGTGACACCGTCCTGGGCGCCTGTCTGGGATTGGGATGCAGCCGAAGGCGACTTCATTACAGACGAGGACGCCTCAAGCCTTGCGCGAGTGTGCATTCTGGGGCCGACTGTGAAACGAGAGTTGTTCGGTACGGCAAATCCCATCGGCGAGCAACTCCGCATTGGGAATGTCCAGTTCGAAATCAAAGGAGTCATGCAGGCGAAGGGAACGAGCCCGGCGGGGGGAGACATGGATAACCGCATCTACATTCCACTCAGCACACTGATGCGGCGCGTGACAAATGTCGACTACATATCAGCCATTAAAGTGCGTCTGACGACGGCGAAGAATATGGACAAAACCGCGGCGAGCGTCCAGGCGCTCCTTCGTGAACGGCACAAATTGGCTCCCGGCACGCCCGATGATTTCACGATCACGACACCGACGGAGGTCACGAAGATGGCCGAAAAGGTGGCCGGGACGTTCAACATCTTCCTCGCGCTTGTTGCTGCCATCTCGCTCATTTCAGGCGGCGTGGTCGTTGCAAACATCATGCTTATCTCGGTGAATGAGCGGCGTAAAGAAATCGGGTTGCGCAAGGCTGTCGGTGCACAGCGTAAGGACATCATGTTCCAATTCCTCTACGAGGCAACCGCGGTGACGTTGACCGGAGGGGTCATTGGAATTATTCTGGGGGCAATCGGAGCGAAGATCCTCGAAGCCATTACGCAAATGCCGACATCCATCTCATGGGAAAGTGTCGCGCTCGGGATTGTATTCTCAAGTCTTGTAGGCATCATTGCAGGGTTGCAGCCCGCGAGAAGAGCAGCGGCTCTCCAACCGATTGAAGCAATGCGAGCGTGATGAAGATTACCCGAAGCATTCGCGTCTCGCGAAAACAATTGGCAGCTCATAAGTTGAGGACGGCGCTCGCGCTCCTTGGCATCGTCATAGGCGTCTCCGCCGTCATCATTATGGTCGCCATTGGCAATGGCGCCCAGGAGCAGGTGCTGTCCAAAATAGAAGCGATGGGAACGAACCTGCTTATCATCAATGCGGCACAAGTGCAGAAGACTGCCGGCCGCCAGCAAATCCGGGGAACGGTCACAACACTCACCCTCGAGGATGTAGAAGCGGTCGGACGGGAATGTTCAGCGGTCAACGCCGCTGCACCTCTGCAGAGCAAGAAGATGCAGGTCAAGCACGGCAACCTCAGCACGAATACCACTGTTGTCGGAACCACGGCAGCGTTTCAAAAGGTCAGAAACTTCCATGTCGCAACAGGTGCATTCTTCACTGATGAGGAGAATCTGGCGTCCCGCCGCGCGGCAGTCTTGGGGCACACCGTCGTGAAAAATCTGTTTGATGGAAGTAATCCTGTCGGTGAGGCGATTCGCGTCGGCAAAGTCACCTTTGAAGTCATAGGTGTCATGGAATCGAAGGGCGTGGACCTCAATGGTGCCGACCAGGACGACCAGGTCTTCATCCCCATCCGGACAGCGCTGCGGCGCGTTTTTAATCTGCCGTACATCAACACGATCAACATTCAGGCATCTAGCACTGAGACAATGGGACGAGCCGTCGCCCAAAGCACTGAGATATTGAGAGACCGTCACCGCTTGAACAAACAACAGAAACCGGACGATTTCACGATCCAAAATCAAGCCGACCTTCTTGAAGCACAGAGGGAGACGACAGACACTTTTACAATGCTCATCGGCAGCATCGCAGGCATCTCGCTGCTTGTCGGCGGAATCGGCATCCTCGCGATTATGCTGATCGCCATTCGCGAGCGGACGAATGAAATCGGCCTGCGGATGGCAGTCGGCGCGAGCCGCAAGGATATCATGACACAATTTGTACTTGAAGCATCCATCTTGGGGATAGGAGGCGGGCTTGTCGGCATCCTACTGGGAATCCTGGGAGCGTTCTTTGTGCGGGTAGCAACTTCGTGGGCAGTAAGCATCTCTCCGGACTCGGTGGGACTCGCCTTTGGTTTTTCACTCCTTGTCGGCTTGTTCTTCGGAGTCTATCCCGCAAGACGTGCATCACTCCTCGATCCGATCACAGCACTTCGGAGTGAATAGATCTACCGATACGTCTGACAACAGCCGGAGATAAAAGCCTCGGGTCGAAGAGAATGATCGTTCCGTGTAAGTCCCGCTCAAGAATTCCGAGAAAATGATCCTGAACGGATATTCCTGCGAAGATGTCGAACTATTTCAGCTCATCTCGAATTCGAATCCCCCCCTACCCCCCCGGCGGCATCAAGCCCCTCGTTGTTTTACATACGCTACAGTGTTTGCTCACCTGAAAATGCCACAGGAAGAGGGAGAATCTCCCTTCTTGTCTTTTGAGGTTTATCTATTGGAGCCTTCGCTCAGAATTGAGCCGACATACCAATAATCGGCAGAACTCCAAAATCGTATCGAGGCGTTTCTGTGATGATACCGCGGGAGTCAACCTTGTAGGTGTAGTCCAGTACGTTTTGCCGGTTATACACGTTCCAGAGATCGAGATATACATTCAAAGTCCACGAGGCAAACACAAATTTCCTGTCGAGTCGAACATCGAGCTTATGGTATGCGGGATAACGGGCTGAATTGTATGCACCGTCAACCGCGTAGTACGTCTTATTCTTCTGCACGACACCGACTACCGGCGTAAATGGGTTCCCGGATGCGTATTGATACTTCGCCCCCAGCTGCCAATTATCACCAAGCTCCAAGCCCGCAATTAGGTTCAGGATATGTGGCCGGTCGAATTCGAAATAGTATTCAGCACTCCCCGGTGTATCGCGTCGCCTCGATTCAGAATACGTGTAGGAAGCCGTGCCGACAAATCCATCGGTGAATTTTTTCTGGAGCGAGAATTCGATCCCTCGTGCGAACCCGCTTCCGGTATTGTACAAAATACTGTTTGTATCGCTGCCGACAATGACGTCCGAGAGATCTTTGTAATATGCTTCGACTGTTCCCCGTAAATCATCGCGCAACAGATGCTCAACACCGAAGATGAAGTGTGTTGCGCTGCTGCTGCGAAGTTGCTGATTGAGCGGATCCAGCGCGATTTGGTACGATGCCGGCGTTTGATTGAACTTGCCGTACGCCATGTTGAACGCCGTCCGACTTGTCGCTTGATACGATGCCGAGAGACGCGGACTCACAGTCCCTTCGCTCGTAAATGAAAAGTAGTCGTATCGTACACCAGCGGTGAGCGACAGCTGAACCCACGGTTTCCAAGTGCTTTGCAGGAATGCCGATGGCTTATTGACGACTTTGGGCAGATAGGCGATTGAAGACGCCGGAACAATTTGCCCGCTCCGCGTCGTGTCAGCAGGTTTCCAGCTTATCTGCTTTGACTCTATGTAACGAATCTGGACACCCCCTTTTATTTCACCAGAGGGGTTAATTTGATAGGTCAGCTCGCTTTTCAAGGTATAGCTTTTCTCAAGTATGTCTTCTCCAATCAAGTCTCTTTCCGCTTCAGTCCCCCGTAGTGTATTCCAGCCGTTGTCAGAATATGAAAGAGTGGTCAGACTGTACGCATTCGGAGATATGAGATAGCGCCAGTTAACTCCGAACGCAGTTCCATAGTCGTCACGCGTCAAGTAATTGTACGGTCCGTTATCACTCGAACTTTTCGTACTCACAACGCCTTCGCGCTTAATCTGGTCAAGATAGTAGAATCCGACAAAGCTCAATCGGTTCTTTGAATCGAGATCATACGTGACTTTACCTACAGCATCATAGTAGCTCGGAGCTACGGGCCGGCTCAACAGAGATGTAAGCAAATCAAAAAAGCCACGGCGGGCAGAAAACACCATTGTGCCATTATTCAATACCGGGCCATCTACCATCGCCCCAAAGCCTGCCACATTTGCGTTGATGTCTGTGTTATGTACTTCCTTGTTGCCATCGACCATCGTCATATCAAATACCGATGACATCTTGTCGCCGTACTTTGCCGGGAAGCCGCCGGTCAGGAAATTAACCTCTCTCAGCAAAGACGGATTGATGATGCTGATGATCCCCATCGATTCGCCCGTTCTGGCGAAATGGATAGGGTTATAGATTTCGATATTATCAAGAAGAGTAAGATTCTCTTCTGGGCTTCCACCGCGCACAATTAACTGTGCGCTCTTGCCGCCTGCGGTCGCAACGCCGGGGAGTGATTGCATCACACGGAAGATGTCTTCTGCCGAACCTGGAGATCGTCGAATTTCCTGAGGCGAAAGTGTGCGGTAACTGACAGTATGCTCGGTCGGTTTCCGGAAATACCCTCCCGTCACCGTCGCTCCCTCCAATTCAATCTGAGTCGGCATAAGTTCAATAAGAACAGTCGTGTTGCGACCGTGGACTACGGAGATATCTTCTTGTGCCACCGCTTGGTAGCCGATGTATGACACCCTCAGTTGGTAGGTCCCCAGCGGAGTGTTTTTGATAACGAAATACCCATTTTCGTTTGTTGCCGCACCACGTTGAATGCCCACGATTACCACGTTCGCGCCAGGGAGAGCCTGTTTTGTCAATGCATCGCGGACTTCGCCGGAGATGATACCGGTTTTTTCTTGTGCGGCCAGAGAGGTTGCTACCAGAACGATCAACCACGCAAAGCGAGCTCGGCCGATGAATGTTGAGACTGGAAACCGAGTTTTCATTTATCGACCCTTTATGGATGTGAAGATTATTCTTACATCTGATGCTCGATAGTGTGGAAGGGTTCGGGTACGCAAGCGGCAATGCTTCCCCTCGTCACCCTTTGAGTGTTCTAAGTCCGTTTGCACCGGCCGCGGGTTTCATTTACATTCGTTGCCGAATGCAAGCTACAATTGTTTCCTCTTGTTCTCCACGCCTAGAGTTTCCCCCCTCCCACGGCGGCATCAAGCGCCCGCACGTGCTATATGATAGTATTCTAGACACGTGCGGCTTCGTGCCGCCACATCGAAATCCTCAGGTAGCGGCATCGCTTCATGCCGCCTCTCCAAAGACTTCCTTGAGCAATAACGCCTCCCTGTCCGCCGAAGCAAAGCGCAGGCGGAACTCAATCGCTCACTCCTCTTCGACCCAAATTCTTTCATTCTGACGGATTTGGTTTCAATTTGGTCACTCCGCTCCGTTGGCTCCCTCGCTTCGGCGTAATTGCCACCCATTCTGAACAACGGCGGCTGCACGTTTTTTGGATCCCGTTCGCGGGATCGCAGTTTTCGTCTCAGCTCATTGACACGGAATGCAGCAGGTGCGATGTCTTTCAGAGATGCGAGGAGGCAGGAAACGCGGAGTTCAGAGAAGATTGGAAGAGACCATCGGAGCTAGAAAGGGTACGACCCCGCGACAATCGTAAAATAGAAATGGCCGAATCTTTTCAGAATCGGCCATTTCAGTAGCGGGGGCCCCGACAAAAAACGTCGGGGCAAGCAGGACCCTTCGGCTCGCACTCGGTCAGTTCGAGGGGCTCGCTCAGGATTTCGTCGTCCCGTCCTGAGCTTGTCGAAGGACGGGATTCCTCAACTTGAATTCAATCATGCCGGGCACGTCAATAAAAAATGCGAACGGGGCTGTCCCAAAAGTACCTGGGTCAGCCTCTTTTTTTGTACCAATTGATGAAGAGAAGTACTATCTTGGACCATGTCGCACAACAAGAGAGGCGATATGGCAATGGTGACGATCTTCAAAGCCTACCGGCAACACCAAC
>QYQB01000329.1 GCA_007280275.1 bacterium
AGGGGAAAAAAGTCCTTGGTCGAAACTGATATTTGATCAAGACGTTTCCGTACTTTGCAGCCAAACGATCGTATGGACAATCCCGGAACATCTATGGCTGGTTTTGATGCTCTGTCTCGCGAAGACCTCCTGAAGCTCATTCAGGTTTATGCGAGGAATTGGCTGGCGCACGACGGCTGTTGGTTCCAGGCGACAGAAGAAACGTTCGGTTTAGACTCAGCAATCGATCTTGACACAAAGGCATGGAATCGGTTCGCTGTCACTGAAGCTAGGCGGATCATGAAGGAATTCGATATTCCAGCGGGTAGTGGGTTGAAAGGGCTAGAACGCGCACTTGCATATCGGCTTTATGCGGCGATCAACAGGCAATCCGTTGAGTGGATCGATGAACACACCATGGTGTTCCGCATGGTCGAATGCCGTGTGCAGAAGAGTCGGACGGAAAAGAATCTACCTGCCTTCCCCTGCAAATCTGTTGGCATTGTGGAGTTCAGCCAATTTGCACGAACGGTCGATGGGCGCATCACAACACAATGCGTAAACTGTCCGCCAGATCCAGTTGGTGATTCGTTTTGTGCTTGGCGATTTTCGATTAATCCTGAACAACTTGACGGACAGAATTATAGGTGAGGTGGGGTTTGTCATCCTGGATTTACTTGGTGGCGTGCTCATCGGTCTGGGTGGTGGATTCGTCATTGTGCCGGCGCTTGTTTTCATTTTCGGATTTTCACAACTTCAGGCGCAAGGGACGACTCTGGCCTTACTGGTTCCACCAATAGGGAGCCTCGAAGTATGGACATACTACAGACAAGGGTTTGTTGATATCAAGGTCGCCGCGTTGATTGCCGTTGGGTTTGTGGTGGGGAGTCTTCTTGGCGCACGCTATGCTATGAGTATATCGATCAACTCCCTCGAGAAAATCTTCGGGGTTACACTTGTGCTTATTGGTCTCAAGGTGATCATTGGGAACTGCGGATTGAGCGGGCAGATTCCGTAGACATTCTCATCGTCGATGATGAAGCTTCACAGCGAAGTATTCCAATCTGAATACACTCCATACAGAAGGAAGGTGTGCAATGATGATGAATGAAGAGCTTCTGAGTGAAGATCGATTTCTGCAACTCAATGAAAGCCAACAATTGGAGCTGATCGCGAAACACTGCGTAGGAACTGAGAAGCGCATTCGAGAAGCACAATCAAGGAAAGAAGCTGAGACGATTGCGGAGGAAGCTTGTGGGAAATTTGAAACTGAATGTCCAAGTGATATTATCCGAAGGGGACTCGTTCTGCGTGTTCGGGCGATGGTGGAGCTACGTTGGGGAGACAAATAGGTCTCTGAGTATCCATGGAAGAGCTTTGAACGGTTGATTCTGTCAATTCAATGTTGATCCAACTGAGAAACGGGAAGAAGATAAATGCACGAACGTAGATTTCAAGCGGAGATTGAGCGTCTGCGATCACCAGAGAGGATTGAGCGATTGGAGGTCCAGCGCGTTATCGGACTGTGTCTTGACGGGGGCCGAGTGCAATCTGTCCTCGATGTGGGGACGGGAAGCGGGATATTTACCGAAGGATTCGCGGAGAAGATCGCCACGGTTGTTGGCATTGATGCCAATCCAGAAATGATCAAAGTTTCGCAGGGACTTGTCCCCAAAGTGAACTTTCAAGAGGCGACGGCTGAGTCAATGCCCTTCGCGGACAAGTCGTTCGACCTTGTGTTTTTAGGGCTTGTATTGCATGAGACCGATGATGTCCAGGGCGCGTTGTCTGAATCCAGGCGGTGTGCGAAGCAGAGGGTGGTTGTGCTCGAATGGCCTTACAAACAGGAAGAGATGGGCCCGCCACTGGAACATCGACTTCAATCAGGCGATGTTGTGGCGATGGCGAAGAGGGTGGGATTCAAAGCTATTACGATCATCCCTCTCAAGAATCTACTCTTTTATCAATTCCTCGTGTAAATTGAGAGGGACGACTCAACAATCTACAAGAGCTTTTTTGATCTGACTCTCGAATGTCTCCTTCGATCTAAAGCCTTCGTACCTCGATACCATCTTTGCGCTTCTGTCGATCATAAGCGTCTTCAGAATAGTTTCCACCCCGCCATATTGTGTCGTTGGCTCACCGGTTGCCTCTAAACCTGAATAGTTCAAGCCGTCCCCCCGGACGAGTTCTCTATACGGACTAGCAGCCTTCCCCCCTTCGATTCCAGTTATTCCCAAATCCGATATTCGACAAACTGTGACGATTGCTGCGAACCGATTTCCCAATAGCAAGATGTCAAACCTGATTTGCCATCGAAAGTCCATAAAAACCAAGGATATATGAATGGCATCATACTTGTATTTATAAATATAGGTATGAATGCTAATGACAACAAAGAAATGCTCCTCTATTCGATAGGGACTGTTGCGCGGATTCTCGGGGTCTCAGTGCAGACGCTTCGGCTCTACGAGCGACGAGGTCTTATCCTTGCGCACAAAAGTAGTGGGAATCAGCGCCTCTACTCGCAATCGGACATTGAGCGGTTGAGGTGCATTCGCATATCAATTAGCAAGCATAAGATTTCCATCGAGGGTATTCGCCGCATACAATCCATGGTCCCCTGTTGGGAGAACGTGCAGTGCCCGATGGAACAGAGAATAACGTGTCCCGCATTTACCGCGTCCGATGCGGGTTGTTGGACATACAAACACAAAACGAATGTTTGCGCGGGTCGCGATTGCCTGCGCTGCAAAGTGTATCTGCTCGCTGGGGACTGCGAACAGATCAAGTCGTTGGTCCATCACCAGCCCAGCCGCTTGTCTGACACGACAGATGTTCTGCCACGAGAATGTTGATGCTCACTGGAATCTCGAAGTGTCAGTCGCATCCGGGACTTCACTATGACTGAAGACAAAGATCATTGGTACGACGGGCGATTTTATGACCTTGTCATAGCTCCACACCAGGACGAGTTGTTCGCGAGGGTGAGAGATATTGTAAGGCCTCAGTCAACGGTATTAGATGTTGGCTGCGGGACGGGACGCTTGGCGTTCCAGCTTGCGGGCAAATGTAAGCGAATTGATGGCGTCGATCTTTCGAAGAGGAATATTGACAGAGCAAACAGCAAGATTGCAGGATACCTGACGGAAAACGTTTCGTTTTATCACTCGGATATCTTCCGGTTCCTTGAACAGAAGGCAAACCGCTATGATTATGCAGTGCTCACGTATGTAGTGCACGAAATGGACAAGAGCCTGCGGCAGGCTATCCTCGCAGAGCTTGCGAAAACGGTTCATGAGATCATTATTGTTGATTATCTGGCCCCGCAGCCAAGGACTTTTGGCGGCTTTATGAATGAACTGATTGAACATGTTGCCGGGCCGGATCATTACAGGAACTTCAAATCGTTCCTCGCTGCAAATGGACTGACAGGGCTGGCGAAAGAGGCCGGACTCAGCATTGTCAGCGAAGTGCGGAACGATCCTCCGGCAAGCCATATTCTCGTTGTGGCGGGCACGCTCATCAGCCCTTCTGATTTGTGCTGGTAAGAAATCCGCCGTCGCAGATCCACCTCTTGCCGCTCATTGTTGAGAGACGATACGCGAGATCATTCCGAAGTATCTTACATATAGGGCAAGTGCGCAGGGCCAACATTTGCCCGAACTGAAATCAATGGCGCATACCAAGAGGAGGAAAATCCCGTGGAAACGAACACCGAGGTAAAGAGCGTCTCAATGCCTCGCATTGGGGACAAGGCCCCTGCCTTCAAAGCTGTTACAACGCAAGGCGAGATCAATTTTCCAGAGCAGTATTCGGGGAGTTGGGTCATTCTGTTCAGCCACCCTGCCGACTTCACACCTGTGTGCACGTCGGAGTTCATGACGTTTGCGTCCATGGAAGCTCAGTTCGCCAAAGCAAACTGCAAATTGGTGGGACTTTCTGTGGATGGGCTTTACAGCCACATTGCCTGGTTGCGAACGATCAAGGAGAAGATCGAGTACAAGGGTATGAAGAATGTTGAGGTCACTTTCCCATTGATAGAAGATATCACAATGGAAGTGGCGAAGCGGTACGGGACGATCCGGCCGGGCGAGAGCTCCACCAAAGCGGTGCGTGCCGTGTTCGTCATCGACCCAAAAGGAATGATCCGCGCTATCATATACTATCCCTTGAGTCTCGGGAGAAATTTCGATGAACTGTACCGCGTGATCATTGCACTTCAGACAGCCGACGCATTCTCTGTTGCGACACCCGCCGACTGGCGTCCGGGCGATGACGTCATTGTTCCTACGGCAGGATCTTGCGGTGTTGCCAAGGAACGTATGGAAAACAAGCAGGACATGACTTGCTATGACTGGTTCTTCTGTACAAAAAAACTTGACAAAGACAAAGTCCTGAGCACCATTTTGAAGAAATGAGACGCTGTTGTCTATTTCATGAGAACAAACAAGAAGGATTAATCAGAAGGGTTGGAAGAATGGATACCGCAAACATCAAAGTTGCATTCGTCACTGATGACGGAACAACCATCAGTCAACATTTCGGGCGGGCACATTATTACGAAGTTCTTACGGTTGTGAATGGCGCCGTCACGGATCGTGAACGCCGGGAGAAGGCGGGACATCACACATTTGCCGGACAGGAACAGCCGCACGAACATCATGGCCCCGGGCACGGCTTTGACGAACATTCACAAGGGAAACACCGCACGATGACGGCGAACGTAGTGGACTGCCAGATTTTGGTCGCCCGCGGAATGGGATTCGGTGCGTACCAGCATATCACAGACTCAAAGATCAAGCCAATCATTACCCACACCCAGAATATTGATGATGCAGTCCAGGAAATCATCAGTGGCACAATCGTCAATCATGAAGAACGATTGCATTGATGTCCAACGGTAAGATTGATGCCGGGACTGAAGACCATTGGAGCCATAGCAGGAAATTTCAAGGGAATGAACAATCAATACTGAAAGCACAACGTCATGAGCGAGAAAACCCGGATCGGAATCATCATTTGTCATCGCTACCATACCTGCGCCGGTGGAAAATGCTTCCGTGCGCTGTACCGCAAGGAAGGGGCATTCAGCGTGTACCAAGACAACGAGGTTGAGCTCGTTGGATTTACCACGTGCGACGGGTGCCCAGGTGGGAACATCGAATCCGCTCCTGAAGAGATGAAGAAAAACGGAGCCGAGGTCATACACTTTGCCACGGGAATGCTCGTCGGTTATCCTCCGTGTCCTCATATTTCCCACTTTCGTGACTTCATTCCGGCGAAGTTCGGTTTGAAGGTGGTCGTTGGCACGCATCCCATCCCTGAAAAATACTACAAGGTCCACATGAAGTTGGGAACTTGGGAGACACCGGAATGGAAAGAGTTGATTCAGCCGACGGTGTCGGATGAGAAGATGCGATTGGCTTATGATTGACTGGTGGGCGTTCGTATACTGTGGTCGTTTTTGGTGTATATTGGTTTGCCAAGATTAGGCACAGGCGATATTTCTGAATACTGCAAGCCGCTAAGTTTTGCTCAAAATTATGGGAAATTGCACCATCAACGTCGGATCCCTCAGCTTGATCAGCTTGGCGCAATTGGCTCGGTGCTAAGGAGGCACTCGAGAATGACACCATCGGATGGATTGAACAAGAAGGCCGTCAACCGATTAACGGCCAATAGTGCCATAGTTCTCTCATTTGTCGTTGCGCTTGAACTTGTCATCATGATTAGCCCCTTCGCCGTCTTTTTCTATGCGGTATTCAATCCATTCTTACTCGCACTCAATCACTCAACGATCACTCGTTGGCTCACAGCCTTTTTTCTTCCTCACATGATTGTTCCACCAAATCAAGTACTGATCGTCATTCGTATTTTGGGTTCGGTGTTTTTCGTTGGCGGTATGTTGGTGTTTCTCGTCTGCGCGGGACAGGTCTATTTAGGAAAACTCTTGAGAAAGGCGACGGCTACGAAAGGACTCTACGCGCTGGTGCGCCATCCACAATACGTCGGTCTTGCATTTGCCGCGCTGGGACTCGCCATCATGTGGCCAAGATTTCTGACGCTTGTGCTATTAGCGGTCATGCTCCTTCTTTATTACGTCCTCGCCAAGGATGAGGAACGTCGGATGATGAACCGTTTCGGAGAGACGTACGGCGCTTACATGAATCGAACAGGTATGTTCTTACCATATCCAATTGAGAGACTTTTCTTTAAGAATCCCAGCCTTAGACCAGGTCTTAGCATGCTGGAGGTCGGCACTATTTTTCTGGTGCTCTTAATGATCACCCTCGGAGGCGGGTTCCTGTTGCGAGCTTACACTGTTCATCATCTTCCGCTGGAACAAGTGAGACATGTTGATGTCATTACCATCACACCCGAAGATTTACCGATCGCCAATGAATTACTTCCTCAGGTACTGGAGGATAGTGTCGTCGCCTCAAAGCTTATGTCTCTACCCGGCAAGAGTGGTGACCGTCTTTGTGTTTATTTCATCCCGATAGACTACGTGATGCAGGGGATGATAGCAAATACGGGTGACGAATGGAAGCTTTTCGAGCAGCACAAAACCATTGGGATGATTACAGAGTATATCCTCCATCCCTTTGCGCATTTGACGGGTGGACATGCACACCATGCAGCGACTATGACACACGGTCCAGAGATGTACAAGAGTCCGATGATGATGCGAAGAGCTATTTTCATCAATGTATCTGCGGATAATTATGAGCTCAAATCGCCTTTTGATGATTTTGAAATCAACATTAAACGTACGCCCCTCTTTTTCGTCGATGTCCATCTTCACACGGGAGAGATTCTTCAAGTGAAAGCTACACCTGCGGGGAGTGGATGGGGCACCGTACCAACGCCGATGTTCTGATGTGTCGCAACTTCACGGTACCATAGGCATTACGACGTTCACTTTTGGCAAGCGGTGTTGAAGCACAATTCCCTTCCTGATATCAACTCCCTTTTGCTTGCATCCCCGACTCAGGATCCTCAACGTTGTCGAAATGAATTTCGACCTACTTTGCTTGCATCTCTGACACAAGAAAATGTACATTCGTGATAGCACAGACATCCCGAGGTAACCTCCCATGACTATGTTCAAACGCTTGACAAACACGGCCATCCTGTGTCTCCTGTTCAGTCTTCAAGCCCTCGGCCAAGCACAGCCGCTGGTTTTCTATGTTGCTCCTATCGGAGATGATTCCTGGTCCGGCACGCAGGCATCACCGAACAGGAACCTCACAGACGGTCCTTTTGCATCGTTTGAACGTGCCCGCGACGCCATCCGGCAGCTTAGGCAAAAAGGAGCGACTCCCATCGGTGCGGTAACGGTACTCGTGCGCAACGGTACGTACCGCCTTTCACGGACACTCAGAATGTCCTCTGACGATTCGGGACTGCAAAGTGCTCTCATCGAATGGGCCGCATATCCCGGAGAGGAAGTCATCCTCACCGGCGGCAAATCTATCACAGGATTTCAACCGATCACGGATCCCGCCATACTGAAGCGAATCGATCCGCAGTACCGGCAGAAGATCATGGTTGTTGATCTGAAGGCGCAGGGCATACATCAGTACGGAGAGATCTCGCAGCGCGGCAGTTCCGGTATCGAACTCTTTTGCGACGGCAAACGCATGACTGTTGCACGATGGCCAAATGAGGGATGGCTTCATATCTCGGATGTACCTCAGACCGGAACAAAGCGATTCAATGAAGGCCTCGATCGGGAGAAGAGATTTGACGGTGTACCGGTCGGGCGGCATTATGGGCGAATCACGTATGATGGTGACAGACCGAAGCGATGGTCAGCGGAGAATGAAACCTATGTTCACG
>QYQB01000157.1 GCA_007280275.1 bacterium
GGCGGCGGGGCCGTACCCGCCACGGGCCGCCGCATTCTCATTTGTGGGCCGCCGGCCACGGAAGGAAATCGGGGGGGGGGGGTGCCGGGTCCACGTCGGAGCGAATCCGGTTTTCCAGCTTCCAGGCGAATTTGGATACGAAGATGCATTGAAGCGCGTTCCGGTCAGTATCAGCCTTGCTGAGGCGGGCGACGAGACATCGAGGTATTGTTCCTACGTTCTGCCCACAAATCACGCTCTCGAATCATGGGGGGACTACAAGATACGGACTGGTGTCTACTCGTTTCAGCAGCCTGTGATCGCTCCGCTGTACGATACCAGGCAGAAAGAGGCTGTACTGCTTACCTGGATTCAAGGCAAAGACTCCTACAAGGAAACCATCTTCCACGAGTATTTGGTGGCTCATTGGGAGAAGACTCTGTTCCCCACGTTCAACACGAGGACGGAATTCAAGACCTTCTGGTACTCGGCTCTCCACGACGGTGTCATCACTCTCGACGAGCGGGTGAACGATGGTTATCGGTTCAAGGGTGAGGCTCTCGGCTCGGTTGTTCCGGCATCATCGCAGGGATATGTGGTTGGTCTGACGCAGAGCTACTACATCGGTGACGGCGCGTTCGCCAACAATGGATGGCTCCAGGAGCTTCCACATCCGATCTCCAAAGTCGTTTGGGACAACTACGCGTCTCTGTCCACGAGGACAGCCAAAGACCTCGGCGTTGACATGAACGACAGAATCGAGATCACGTTGCCGCACGGGAAACAGACTGTACCGGTTTTCGTTCAACCGGGTCAGGCAGACGGGTACATTTCGATCGAGCTGGGGTATGGCCGGACGAATGCCGGCCCGATTGGGTCGGACGTTGGCGCCAACGTGAATGTACTGCTTCCAAAATCCTCACTGACAGGTTCTCGGATCCTTGGCGGTGCGACTGTGGCAAAGGTCGCGGGTACGTACGAGCTTTCGACAACGCAGGAGCATCACCCTCTCGACGACACGTTTGTCAAGGATCTCCATCTCAAGAGGGAAGTCGTACGAGAGGGGACCCTGCTTCAGTACGAAAAAGATCCGAACTTCCTCCACCACGAGAAGCGTGAACTCTTCAGCATCCACACGGAGGTCGAATACAAAGGTGTCAAATGGGCGATGGCAATCGACCTCAACAAGTGTATCGGCTGTAATGCGTGTGTAGCCGGATGTAATGTGGAGAACAACGTCCCGGTCGTCGGGAAAGAGCAAGTTGCGAAGGGGAGGGAGATGCAGTGGATTCGGATTGACCGTTACTACTCCGGTACGGCCGATGCTCCGGTCCCAAGTTACCAACCGATGCTCTGCCAGCATTGTGACCAGGCCCCCTGTGAAAACGTTTGCCCGGTGGTCGCCACAACCCACAGTCCGGACGGCCTGAACCAGATGGTCTATAACAGGTGCGTCGGAACGAAGTATTGCTCCAACAACTGCCCGTACAAAGTGCGCCGGTTCAACTTCTTTAACTGGAGAGACCACGTCGCTGAGGGCTACTATGAGCAACAGCCTGTGAATCTCATGCACAATCCCGAAGTCACCGTCAGGTCCCGCGGTGTGATGGAGAAATGCACGTTCTGTGTGCAAAGGATCATGGAGGTTCGCGAACGTGCGGTCGAGCAGGGAATCCCCGTGAAGGGGAGTGACGTTAAAACCTCCTGCCAGGACGCGTGCCCGGCGACTGCCATAGTGTTCGGCGACATGAACGATCCGGAGTCTGAGGTTACTGCTTATCGAAAACATCATCTTGGCTATCACGTGCTCGAAGAAACCAATGCGCGGCCAAATGTGACGTACCTCGCGAAACTGCGCAACATCCATTCGGAGAATCTGACTTGAGCACTGCTGCAACGGACTACACGCGCGAGTTCCCCGTCGTTGAGGGAAGACCCAAAGCTGCTGAGCTTGATGCGACAATCGCCGCTCCGCTCGATCAATTCCCTTCCCGCGTGTGGTGGATTGCGATCAGCATAACCCTCTCGTTTCTCTCGATCGGAGTCTTCTGCATCGGGATGACACTCTATAAAGGACTTGGACTTTGGGGTGTCAACCAGCCCGTGAGCTGGGGATTCGATATCGTCAATTTTGTTTTCTGGGTCGGTATTGGCCACGCAGGGACACTGATTTCTGCCATCCTGTTCCTCCTGAGGCAACGGTGGAGAACAGGCATCGCCCGGTTTGCCGAAGCGATGACGATATTTGCTGTCATGTGCGCGGGATTATTTCCGCTGCTCCATACCGGACGTCAATGGCTGCCCATGTATCTCACGCCCTATCCGAATCAGCACGGGCTGTGGGTGAACTTCACTTCACCGCTTGTGTGGGACGTGTTTGCGGTCTCGACGTACTTTACTGTCTCGGCGGTGTTCTGGTACGTCGGATTGATACCGGATCTGGCGACCCTGCGGGATCGCACCACAAGCAAAATCAAGAAGACGATCTATTCGGTTTTCAGCCTCGGTTGGCGCCATTCCAACAGGCACTGGCAGCACTACGAGCGCGCATATTTGATCCTCGCCGGATTTGCGACGCCTCTCGTGCTCTCCGTCCACACCATCGTCAGCTTCGACTTTGCCGTCTCCGTGATTCCCGGGTGGCATACGACCATCTTCCCCCCGTACTTTGTCGCGGGCGCCGTGTTCTCCGGTTTCGCGATGGTTCAGAACGTGCTCATCTTCGTGAGGCAGGCGTTCAACTTGACACATATCATCACCCTTGATCACCTTGAGAAAATGAACAAGGTCATGATCGTGACCGGCTCGATGGTGGGCTATGCGTATGCGATGGAGTTCTTCATTGCATGGTATGGCGGGAACCAGTTCGAGCGATTCGTCTTCCTGAACAGGGCACTCGGACCCTACGCATGGGCCTACTGGACCATGGTGAGCTGCAACGTTATCTTCCCCCAACTGTTCTGGTTCAAGAAAATCCGACGATCGATCCCTGCGATGTTCGCCATCGGCATCCTCGTCAACATCGGAATGTGGTTTGAGAGGTTCGTGATTGTCGTGACCTCTCTTTCCCGGGACTTCCTGCCGTCGAGCTGGGGACACTATGCGCCGACGCTCTATGACGCCGGAATTTTCCTCGGAAGCTTTGGACTGTTCTTCACGCTGATTCTGATATTTGTTCGTGTCTTGCCTGTCGTCTCTATCAGCGAAGTGAAAGCGGTCATCGAAGGTGGGCAGCCATCGCACCATTAGACGCTGAGCAACACCTATGCCTATGAACGAGAAGCAACAGTTTTCCCTCACGGCGCTTTTTGATACGCCGGATGAGATTATCCACGCTGCTCACGAAACAAGCAGTGCGGGATACACGCGGTACGATGTCCACACTCCCTATCCTGTTCATGGGATGGATAAGGCGATGGGATTGAGGCAATCCCGACTGGGAATCTTCGTGCTTGTATTCGGTTTGTTGGGAGCAGTCTCCTCGGTCTTGTTCATGAGCTGGGTAACGTTGGTCGATTATCCTCTCGTCATCGGTGGAAAGCCGTTCTGGTCCTGGCCCGCGTTCGTGCCTGTCGCATTCGAGATCACAGTCCTCCTGGCGGCGGTGCTCCTGGTCGTGACGATGATCGTGCTGTATTTCAAGTTCCCGAACATCAGCCATCCGCTTCACGATACGCCATACATGAAGAGGATTTCATCCGACAAGTTTGGCATCAGCATCCAGGCCGACGATCCGAAGTTCAACGAGCGGGAAGTAAGGGCATTCCTGAAGAAGATTGGCGGAAAAGAGATTGGCCCGGTCTATTTTGATCTTGAGGACCTGGACCACGGCCAGACGATGTTCGATCCCAAGTTCCTGGGAGTTCTCGCTCTCACCGCGATCCTCGTTGCCGGCGCAACATATTCGGTGTTTAACCAGATTCTGTTCTTGGAACCGTTCTCCTGGATGAGCACGCAGGCGAAGCAAAAGGCGCAGAGGCCGAGCGAGTTGTTTAAAGACGGCATCGGTATGCGGCCCCCCGTTGAAGGGACCGTGGCTCGCGGATTCCTGCCGTATCCGTTCAAAGGCAAACCGGATGAGGCCGGCAAGAATCTGGTGAATCCTCTCTTCGCGACGAAAGAGGTGATAGAGCGGGGCAAAGCAAGATACCTGACGTACTGCAGCCCCTGCCATGGAAATTTCGCTCGTGGTGACAGCCGCTTGCGCGGACAATTTCCTAATCCTCCAACACTGCACTCGGACAAAGTGCGGAACTGGCCGGATGGCAGCATTTATCACGTGATCACCGAAGGGCAGAACGTCATGCCATCCTACGCTTCTCAGATCTCGCGGGATGATCGATGGGCAACCGTCCTCTATCTCCGGGTGTTGCAGCGAGCCCACAACGCAAAGGAGTCAGATCTGAAATGAGCATCCCCGTTTCCGCAGAAGGATGGAGGAAGGAACTCCCCGCGAGCGTTACCCGGCTTGGCTGGATTCTTCTGATCGCCGGCGTGGCGATCGCGGCGTTGGGGTACATTGTCGACGCAAGGCGCATGGCCTTCGACAACATTATTGGATACCTCTTCCTCGCAAGTGTTGCTGCCGGTTCAGTGTTCCTTGTCGCGCTGGAGTATATTGGAGGCGCCGTGTGGAGCGTGCCTACCAGACGGGTCAACGAGTTCCTCGGGGCACTCGTTCTGCTGCTTCCGTTGATCGCTCTTCCGATATTCTTTCATCTTCACGACGTGTACCACTGGACTCATGAAGAGGTGGTGTCGGCAGACAAGCTCCTTGCGGGGAAATCCCCCTATCTCAACGTCAACTTCTTCGTCCTTCGGTTTGTCGTGATCTTTGCCGTTTGGAGCCTCTTCCATTTCCTCTTCACCCGGAATTCGACGAAACAGGACACGACAAAGGACCAGAAACTGACGACCATCAATATCAGGCTGGCAGCGGTTTTCATGCCCGTGTTCGCGATCTCCCTGACCCTGACTGCAGTCGATTGGGCGATGAGCCTTGAACCGCACTGGTCATCAACGATTTTTGGCGTGTACTACTTTTCAGGGACGGTCCTCGCAGCACTTTCGGCTGCAACCTATATCATCATCAAGCTGCACGAGTATGGCTACCTGCCGAAGCTGCAGCGCGACAGTTTTTACAGCCTCGGGGCGTTGATGTTCGCCTTCATCAATTTCTGGGCTTATATCGCATTCAGTCAATTCCTCCTGATCTGGTACGCTGATCTGCCGGAAGAAACTGTCTGGTTCATGAGTCGATGGAGGAACGGTTGGGAGTATGTCTCCATCCTCCTGATTGTCGTTCACTTCGCGATCCCATATTTTGCGTTGCTGACGCAGGATTCCAAAATGGACCTCAAACGCCTGAAGCTGATGGCCATCTGGATTCTCTTCGCTCACCTACTCGACCTCTACTGGCTCGTCATGCCGACGTACAGCGAGAGCGTATCATTCAGCTGGACAGAGTTTGGATTCCCGATACTACTCGTTGGGCTGGTGATGGTTGTGCTGTCGTTCAAAATGAAACGGAACAATCTCGTTCCTGTGGGGGATCCCAAACTTGCGCGCGGACTCAGTTTCCGACTGTAATCTTCAAAGGTATGCATGGATAACAAACCGGATCTAAAAGCAGAATTCGATTTCAGGGACCTCCTCAGGAAGCCGCATAAGCTCTTCGGCTATTCCTATATCTTCTTTGTCGTGATCCTGTCGGTCCTGGGTATTTCGTATGTGCAGAACCTCACGTCGATCGGCAAGAACACTGTACCTCCGATGGTGGTGATCGATTCTTCTTCGTTTGTGCAGGATATTCCATTCCAGACCGCGAGGTCTCTTCCGCCCATTGATGTGATGACGGTCGCCACGCCCACTCCGGAATTGGTCGACAAGGGGAAAGAATTGTTTCGCACGAATTGCGCTTCCTGCCATGGGGATGATGGACAGGGGGATGGACCGACTGCCGGCACGTTGAACCCAAAGCCACGGAATTTTCACTCGCTTGGCGCGTGGAAGAATGGTTCGAAAGTCTCGCAGATCTTCAAAACACTTCAAGAAGGAATCCCCGGAAGCGCGATGGCCGGATTTAGCTATATGCCGCCGCTCGAACGGTTTGCTCTGATTCACTACGTGCGCTCATTTTCCGCAGGACAACCAACCGATGTGCAGGCGGAATTGCAGGGACTTGAGACAACCTATCAGCTCTCGAAGGGTAGTAATACCTCAGGGCAAATCCCGGTGAAGAAAGCCGCTAGGATCATTGAGATCGAAGCTGCAGCGGATGTTGCAACAGTTGCCGGGATCGCCGGCAGTATTGAAAGGCAAGTGAAGAGCGCGGGTCTTCAGGTCTTTGAACGAGTTGCGCGTGATAGAAAGAGAATTTTCACAGGTCTTCTCTTCAAAAGCGGCTCTTCACTTCAAAGCGTCGATCAGCTCATTAGAATTGTCGCTGCGGAGCCTACCCAACTCGGATTCAGGGCAGAGGTTGTCCGGCTCTCAGCATCTGAATGGACAGCGTTGTACCAATTCTTGATCGAGCTGAAAGCTCGGAGAGGCTCGCAATGAAGATCTTCCGCTGGTTTCTTGCCTGTCTGATTGCCTTGGGACTCAGCGCTACGCTGCGGGCTGGCGATCAAAGTAAACCGAAGGTAGGGATCGAAGAGAAACTCGGGCAAACGATTCCGCTCGATGCCGAGTTCTATGATGAAAACGGACAGCTTGTTTCACTGAAGGACCTCGTCAACAAGCCAACGATCTTTACGTTTGTATATTTCCGATGTCCTGGGATCTGTACGCCCCTTCTGAACGAACTCGCGAAGATTGTTGATAAGACTGATCTGGTCTTGGGAAAAGACTTTCAGATTATTTCTGTCAGCTTCAACCATCGGGAAACCCCCGACATGGCGGCAGGCAAGAAGGTTAACTACCTGCATTCAATCAAAAAGCAGGTGGATCCCAATGGCTGGAGGTTTCTCACCGGCGACAGTCTGAGTATTCACCGGCTGACGGATGGGGTCGGCTTCTACTTCATACCAAGCGGCAACGATTTTATTCATGCCGGGGCGCTGATCGTGGTCTCGCCGGAAGGCAAGATTACGCGGTACATTAACGGTATCAAGTACCTGCCGTTCGATGTCAAGATGGCCGTCTATGAGGCTTCGACCGGACAGGTCGGACCGACAATCGCAAACGTCCTAAGGTTCTGTTACAGCTTTAACCCCGAAGGGCACACGTACACGCTGAACTTCATGCGCATCTCCCTTGTTGTGACGCTTGGATTCGTTGGAGTATTCGTTCTCGTGTTCATCGTGCGGCCACGAAAGAAGCAACCGGAAAGGTAAAGCAATTATGGCGACATCTGCTGTGCTGGCGGGAGCAGAGCCCGACTTCTATCATACAGTGACCAAGCGGAAGGGAATACTCTCCTGGATTCTCACCACCGATCACAAGCGGATCGGGATCCTGTATCTTGGAACGATCCTTCTCTTCTTCTTCGCCGCGGTCGCGCTCGGGTTCCTCATGCGACTCGAGATGCTGAGGCCGGAAGGTACGCTCATGGAGCCGCAGACGTACAACACGTTTTTTACGCTGCACGGCATCATCATGATTTTCCTGTTCGTGATTCCGATCGTACC
>QYQB01000067.1 GCA_007280275.1 bacterium
CATATAGTGGTTGATGGTGGCGATTATGAATTGTCTCATTTCGAACTTCTGTTTGCCAGAATCTGGATTGCCAACCGAGTGCTTGCTCGCAAAACGTCTCTCCGTGGGGATCGGTCGACAAGTGAAAGCATGCGAAATCTGAATCAAAACATGTACGTGTATCCGAATAATACTGCCTGAGATCGTTCGAGAGTAAAGTTTCTGTTGGACATATACACATCGTAGTATTTCAACTGGCTGTAGACGTACGATACGTCAAATCGTCCATGCATCGCATTCACACTCACCCCGCAAGAATACGTGTCGATGGGGGCACCCTGATCTTTGTCTGCAACGGCATAACCAATGAACGGCGCACCTTGAACCTGATATCCTCCCATGAGAGAAACATTATCATCAATTGTGTATTCTAATCCTAATCGCATGGTGGCTTGATCTACCCATTGTTGGTATTTCGTGAACAGAGAATCCGGCACACTGCTTAGTCTGTATGTCGCAGTGCTGAGCGGATTGTATCGGTAATCGAAGGAGAGCGTAAAACCGTTTTCGGTTTTGATAGTAATGCCTGCTGTATAGATGGCAGGCAAGGAGATTTGGTCGCGGCCTGTGATCGCGGACGATACGACAGAAGGCTTCTTCGCTGAGTCAAGCGTGCTTACCTGTGTCGAATACGACCAGTCTCTTTCGATTTGATAGGGAAGCTGGACGTTTAACCCCAAACTGAAATTCTTTGAGTTGTACGTGGCGCCAATATTGAAGCTCGTTCCCCGGAATTTTGAACTACCTGTGACGAGAGAATCATTCGTGTCGTACGAAAATGACCATGATGAATTGCCGATTCCGTTCTTAAACCGAAAATATCCTATTCGTTGCAGGTCCTGCGAGTCAACCGACTGCCCCATGAGATAATTGAACTTCGCGCCGACTTGAATGCGATCATCTAATTTGAACGCAAGCGCACCGGTAATGGAATAGACTCCACCTGATCGTTCACGCGTGAATACAGACCAATTGCTCCTCACAATATCGTTTTTGACAGTGTCTTGGACGGCGCCGACATCACCAGCTACCATTCCCCAATGTGGACTAAGATGAATACCATTCCAATCATAGTTATATTCATCGTATTGCCTACTGTAGGACGCTGCTGCTACTAACTGTCTTCCCATAAACTCAAACGGGATTGCCAATGCTACATGTTCCAAAGCATAACTGCTATTCTTTTTCTGGTTGGCGGCCGCATCTTCGCTGTAATCACTTTGATCCTGAGGTGGAGTAAGAAGCTTGTTCGGATCCCACCAGTTCGTACCAATCGGCCTGCCCAATGAATCGTACCATATAGTCTTAAGGGAATCGGACCAAATATTGTTCCAAGCTGGATCTGGTATCAATACACGGCCAAGATACAAATTGATACCTGTATATCCACCGCTGCTAAGAGTGGGTGTAGGGGTGACATACTGATTGTCCCTGATGAGATAATCCCTATACTGCGAAGAAACGGAAGCCTGGATCGATGAAATACCTGCAAGCCCGGCAGCATTGTAGAAAATGGAGTTCAAGTCGTTTGAACGGGACACAAACGCATTCCCGTATGCCGATCCTTTCACGCCAACCGAATATCGATCGCTTGATCCCTGGAAGAGAAGAGGATCTCCGTTGTGCTGAGCCAATGCGGGCTGGCCCGGCATGAAAAGAGAAACCAGGATCCAGGACAAGATGAGTTTGCGGAAGAGGTCGTTGCGCGAGATTTCAGGCATAACTGCGTCTCCAGAAGAGTTAGTTCAGCGCATAGCCAATAGACAAACGGTGCACGCCCGGTAATGTGCTTCCAAACCTATCAAAAGCATAGTCCAATCTGAAATTGCTGTATTTCACGCCAAAGCCATACGTCAATCCCTCTTCGTCAAAATTTATCTTGTAGCCTCCTCTGAGGAAAAGAAAATCACCCAGAGCATACTCCGCCCCGATATGGTGTTGTTGGTCGTAATCCCTGGGATGACTGAGATCGTAGGAGACGAGAAGGCTTTGCGAACTTGTTTGCATCAAGAGCGCTTCGTCCGGGGAAAACAGATAGGCGGAAATGCCAGCTGCAAACGTTTCCGGTACCGGATACGATTCCTTGATGAACTTCACTTCCGGACCGAAGTTCTTGATTGACAGTCCAAAGCGAAGAGAGTTCCAACCTGTCTCGTAGAGCAAGCCGCCGTCGAACGAAATCGTCGAACCTTTGGCAACTGTCAGATCCTCCCTCAGGTACTTCGCTGATATTCCAAATGTTAACCTGTCTGTTACTGAATGCGCGAGTGAAATTCCGAAAACGCTGGCAGTCGGATGTATCACTTCCCCCGTGAGTCCGGGATTGTAGGTCCAATCCGCATTGAATCCTAAGTGATTGGCGTCAGTAACTTCAATAGTGCCATAATCCACGACGACCGCGAACAAGCCAATTGCCGTGGATTGGCCCACCGGTAATGAGGCCGAACTTGAATACATATTCACGTCGAGAAAATAATCGATGTAGGAAGTTGACACATCAAATCCGTTCGTTCTTCGCAGCCCTGCCGGGTTCCAATACAACGCTTCTGAGGTCTTGACTGTGGACACAGCGGCACCCCCCATGGCTGCCGATCTCGCATCAAGCGAAAGTTTCAGAAACTGAAAAGAGGTTGTCCCCACTTTCTCACCACCCGAAAGAATAGAAGCACCGGCGAACAGAAAGAGGAGGATGAATTGCAGAGATAGTCGTTTCATGACTTTGCCTTTTCAGAAAAAGAAATGCGGCCTACTTGATAACGACAAACTTGCCCATATATCTCTCACCCTCGGATGTTAGGACGACATAGAAATAGACACCGGAGGCATATTCCTGGAAATTCCGCGTTATGAGTTCAAAGTTGCGGGAGAACGATTGCTCATTATGTTCGATAGTCCAGAGCCTCTGACCCGCAAAAGAGTAGAATTGGATCGTGCATTTGGCCGGTAGCCCGTATATGCCGAGCGTTTGATCCAGACCTTCTCTACTGAATCCAGCCCCTGTCGTTGCATTATAGGGGTTGGGAACAACGTAGATCTTCCCAAGCTTTGAGACCGGTCCAATCTTTTTGTCGTGGAGAACGACGTTTGTTTTTCCGCTTTCATTGCCAGAAGCATCCTTCGAGGTAACAGAATAGTACCGTGATTCTCCCACAAGGAAACTTCTGTCAAGATCATCGAATCGATAAGAATCATTATTCGCCTGGCCGCGAACCACGGTGCCAATTTTCTTCCATGGGCCACTTCTTGCCTCTGCTCTGTACACGATGAATTGTGAAAGTTTGCCGGTAACATAACTCGCATACTTATTCTCAAAATTCTCGACATCACGTTTCCACTTGATAGACACAGTTGCGCTATCCGTATTCAAAGTTTCGATAACAGGAGCGGGTATCGGGATCGGTACTTTATACGAACCGCGATTTGGCATTTTCTCCGGCCACGTCGGTGGATTGTTCTTATCCCATGCAGGGTCGCTTGGGCGAATGAGCGAATGCCCTACATATGCCTCATAGGCTTTATGTGCAACATCGTTTATGGAGACGACTTTGGAGTTCACATAATCCGGAATACCAAAATCAGCAACATAGTTTTTTGTCACCGTCTTGCCTCCGATGACAACTGGCCTGTTCCAGAAAGATCCCGGATGGTATGGGCTGGCACTTTCGCCGGAGGCAGGAGAATTCAAACCTCCTATTACCAGTTTGCTTGTATCAGCTCCAAAGCCTACCATTTCTGCCGTGGTAAAACGTATTTTGTCACCGGGCTTGAGATAGTAGAGTCCATAGGAGGCATATCTGATCGGATAGTTTGCGTTGAAGGGATAGTCATCATCCAACGGAATGGCGCGGCCACTATAGATTGCGGGCAGGTCAAGAAACTTGCCGGATTTCCTGTTATATGTGGGCATCCCCGGACCAGCATAGTAATTATTGTTCTTGCCCATCCTGGTTGAAAAATCATTCGAATTTGAAATTGCTTTGGACGTTGCCACGCTTGCATTGCTTGTATAGTAGTTATATGGTTGTTTGATCTTACCGTTCTGATCGAGATCGGCATTTTTCAGCGTATTCTGAAGAGAATTTCTGATGGCAACATATTGCGGGGATTGGTTGCTCGGGCCGTCTAGGGTATCAATGTATGCCAAATGCGCGGTGTCATAATACATGACATTAAATCCTGCAGCTTGAGGGCTCAAGAGTCCTCCACCATATTTTCCGGTTCGTGACCATTCGAGAAAATTGGTCGCGTCCTTCTCAGGAAATCCAGCCGTAATGAGCGAGTCTGCGCCAGTTGCCACTTGATTGTACAACAGACCGTAATCCGGGTCCCAGAAGCTCGTCGTATATTTTCCCGTCACATGGGGAGCCCACTTTGTGGAATTGTCATAATGCCTGATTTCACCAAATGCTGATGGTGATATTGCGTACATAAATGAAATGTAGACGTCGACAAGAGTGGTGTCCCTATGGACCAACTGAGAAGCATTCACATCAAAGAAAATTCCATTGTTCTCAAATTCATATTCATAAATAATGAAGTCATCATAATCAGGATAGCTGTAAGCACGAGAAGTCCGTGTCACAGAAATACCAGCGTTGGTATTCCACTTCGCTGTAATTATTTCTTCTGCTTCGTTGGGATCAAAGGCGGGGTTCAGGCTTCCATCGCCCAGCACGGGGAAGTTTTCAATTCTTTTGAAAGAACCTTTGACAGGCCAGCTCCACTGTAGATAGCTTCGGTTGCCACTTCCAGTGACGCCGCCGCATAATGCTGCAACACGGTTTGGCGATGGATTTGGTGTACCTCCTATTGCGATCAGGCCTTTCGTTCCCTTGTAATTCGCTGTGATATTGACACCCGAGCCATATCCATTGTGTTGGCCTGGATAGGTCGAATATCCGGTACCGCTGGATGTCGGAATCGCGGGTTTCAAAAACGGAGGCCATTCCATCATGGGATTGACAATATCCAGAACAGTCTGGTTGATTTGAGTAGGTTGGCCGATCTCTCCCGTGTTGAATACGGTTTCATGAAGCATGCCACGCGTGTGTGTAAGATATAATTGGTTATCAGGATCAGGGATGACCTGCGCGGAGAGCCACACGTGTGGAATGAAGAACATCAACACCACCAATCGTACGGCCAGTCTTGAGTTTCTCGATTTCATGAATACCTCTCTCCGATATTCTATGCTTGCTAACGATCCTGTGATAGAAGAACTACATTTCTATCCACAAACCAATTCGAAAATACGCCGGCTGATTGTCATATATCTGAGCGGCAGTGCTGTAGAGATAGCGTTGTTTCGACGCAATTTCTCTATCAACGGATTCCCTGTATTTGGGATTGTACCACACCAGACTTTCTCTTTCTCCGTCGTTCCATCTGAGAAGAGCATCCTGCATGTTCCTTTGGTCAAAAATCGCGTCATAAGAATACTCTTTGAAGTTGATCAAATTGTAGCCTTCAGCATATGCTGTGTACTTTGCGGTTCCGACTTTGAAGGATTTCTGCATTCTAATTCTTAGGTCGTAGTAGTTCGGACTCCGCATGTTAAACATCGTCAACGTGCCACCGGAAGGATCGCTGTACGGGCGTCCGGAATTGAATGTAAATGTAAGGGCGATGTTGATGTTTGAAAACGGCTGAATGCCAAACAATTTTGGCCCTGTTTCATTCGGAGTAAGTACCGCTGCCGTGGCTAGCAGCCGATGGGTTCTATCATAATCCAGCAGGATGTCCTTTGTACCGACGCCTTGGTTGATCACCAACGAATCGATGTTCGTGTCACGAGTGCGATAAATGTGAATCGGCTGTCCCACGGGTCCGCTCGATTTTCCCTTAGCAATCCCATAATTATAGTTCAATCGAAAGGTGAAAGGACCTGTTTTATGATCAAGACTTACGACGAATCCCTTGATGGTCGCGAAATCGATATTTGTAAAATTGGTGAAAGGAGGGGTATTGTACTGCAAATCCTGGTAGGTCGCCTGCTCAATGAGATCATTGACGTCTTTGTAGTATGCGCTCAAATCGACGCGCAACCCGCTCGGTAGAGCATGAACAATACCGACATCCCACGCTGAGGTCCTTTCGGGCTTCAACGTGCCGTTCCCCAGGTCGGAAAAAGTATAAATCGTTCCTGTTTTGCCGAATCTGCCACTAACGATGTAATTGAACGGCGGCCTTTGAACAAATGTCCCGTAGTTGAAATGAAAGACTGTATGCTCCGACACAGGGAAGGACATTCCGAATCGCGGTTGAAGTCTGGCAAATGGCTTGGTTTTGGTTTTGGCTGCCTCGTCTGGACTAACGCTGAGACCCTCTGCATTCGTGAGCGGACTGAAGACACTGGAGAAGTAGTTGTAGCTGAAATCGTAGAAGTCGAACCTCAAACCGATGTTCGCGATGAGTCCCTGGAATTCCATCTTGTCTTGAACGTAGAGTGCCCCTTCAAACGGATAGGTTTTATATGATTTGTACTTCCAGGAGGAGAGATCACTCATACTATAGAGATCTTTGACATCAAGAATATACGATACATACTGAATTCCGGATTTCAAGAGGTTATTCGAATTCAATTGAACGCTGTAACTTCCATCAAATGAGTATGTCGTCGTCTTCTCGTCTGTTCTGGATGTGGTGAGATTATTCATCGCGAGAGGCTGGACTGACCACGAGCCGGCATATGCATACGTGGATCCAGATCCTCCGAGATAGGCATTGATATTAGAATACTGTCCGGGCTCCAAAAAGTCAGGATTTACTTCTTTCCTCAGTTGCAGCATCTGGAGATTGAGCTCGACGAAACTCGCTTGATTGAGTTGATGCATTAACTTGACGCCAAGCTGCTGAGATGTTTTGGAGGTCTTTGGATTCTGAAGTATTCTCTCAAAGAAGTCGCTGGGTTGTAAGCTTGAATTATCAAATGAATAACCATAGACGTATAAGAGGCTCAATTTATCTTGTCGGCCTATTTGATATGTCAAGTTGCTCAGCAATTGTCTGTGGAGATTATCATTGGCCATGGGTACAACAACGTTCCGGCTGTTTCCTTTCTCTTGCTGAAGTGCCACAAAAAGCCTGATGTCATCTGACAGAGGTCCGCCGAACGTGATGTTCAGTTTGTGCTCCGGTATGCTCTTGTCATCCGTCCCGATTTCTCTTGTCGCCTGTTTCCAGTTGGCTATTCCGAACCTGGCTGCTCTCAGACTATCAGAACGCGACACCATGGACCTTATACTATCCGGCATGACAGTCGGATATTTTCTTGAAATATAGCTCCCGTATTTGCTGTCTTTGTCGAAGTACGGTCTTAGAATACCGATGTCATAGAATTTCACGAGCCATTGCTCCGGGTTCGTCAATACGTCATACAATGGGTAATTCTCCTTGGAGTAGGGATTACCGCCCCAGGTTTGGTAATGAGGGAGATCCATTGAAAGGTCGATGCGAGATGTCCATTTATCTCCCCCCTCCCTCGGTACCATATTAATAACGCCGGATTGCGCGTTCCCGAACTCGGCACTGAAGCCGCTGGTGAGAACGTCAACAGTCTGAAGAGCGCTTGTCATTGGTTCAAACGATTTGCTCATATCGAGCGGGTTATTGATGCTTCCTCCTGAAACATAATACTGGGCTTCGCCTTCTCTGCCGCCTCTGAAGTGATTATCGATCACGTCAGCTTGAAGTGTGAGTATGTCCGAGATGGAGTTTATCCCAGCCATGCTCTCGACATCAGATATATCGTATGTTCTTTTTGTCGCGGTCAGGTCCTTTTCGACACTGCCGGGCTTGTACGCTGTCACGACCATCCCTTCATGCTGAATCGCTTCGGCGTCCAGCTCTATGTTCACCTCGGTCGTTCGATCGATGAAGACCTTAACCCCTGTAATGGCTTTCTTCCCATAGCCGAGCAATCGGCAATTAAGGGTGTACTCTCCGGGCCGTAACGCGAGAATGAAAAACGCGCCATCCAGGTCAGTAGATGCCCCCTGGGGAATCGGCAGCTTCACTTCTTTACCATCCACCCAAACAGCGTCGACATACACGCTTGCACTCGGAAGTGGCTCGCCGGTGCTCTTATCGGTCACCTTTCCGGCTATTTTTCCCGTCTGGCCCGCAAATAGTTCGCAGGCACAGAAGAATAGAAACGAGGTTGCAGCCACTTTGGATGCAAGCTGAATCGAGCTCATCATATTAGCCTCCAGCAACCAAATTCAGAGTAACCAGAGAATCTTTTCAACTTTTCCACGCTTGGGAGAGTGATTGCGAAACGATGCTCAGGAATCAATCACACTATTCTTAGTTGGTATACCAAATGTAAGTAAGCAACAATATTTTGAAAAAGTCAAGCGAAAGGAATATTTCTTGCTTTTTCGCTGAACCTCTTGACAAAGTCAAGTTGAAATAATATACTTGGTATACTTAACTTCCATATTGAAGGTTGGTTGTGGCCATCAATCCGAGCAATCCTGAGCCGTTGTATGTTCAGGTCGCAAACGACATAAAAGCGAAAATCGCCTCCGACGCATTGAAATCAGGAGATCAACTGGCGACTCAGAATGAACTGGCAGACCAGTACTCTGTCAGTCTCATTACTATCAAAAAGGCTTTGAGTGATCTCAACAGAGAGGGAGTGATTTATGCGAGGGCCGGCAAGGGAACCTTCGTTGCGACTCGACCGAACGGAGTCGACTATACCAAACTCAAGACTGTTGGCTTCGTCCTGAGAGATCTCGAAAGTCCGTTCTTCTCCAAGATACTCTCGAATGTAGAGAAAGAGCTGTCTTCCGAGAAGTACAATCTTCTCCTCTCGAGTTCAGCGGGAAGAGAAGATCGAGAAGACATGTTGATCCAACATTTCCTGGACATCGGAGTAAGCGGACTGATCATTGCATCAATGTCCCGCGAATACATCGCATCTCCCATCATCAGAAAACTACATCGTGACAATTTTCCATACGTCGTCGTTTCCTACATCGCCGATGAGGACATCACCTACGTTGGAACCGATCATGAGGAAGGCGCATTTCTTGCCACCCAGCACCTGATCAAACTTGGATACAAGAGGATCGGATACATTAATGGTGTGAATGGCGAGCGAGGGAGTTTGCTGGGAGATTTGAGGAAGCAAGGTTTTGTTCGGGCGCTGGAGCAATACAAAATCCATTACAATCCCCAGTATGAATACAGATTTCAATTGCGTGGAGAGTGGGACGACTATCAATCGGGGTACGAAATAGGTCTCGAGTTCGCCGCTTCTTCAAATCGGCCCGAGGCAATTTTTGCCTTTGACGACCTCTCCGCTCTTGGCTTCCAGAAAGCCGTGCTCGACAAAGGAATCGGCGTACCGAAGGACATCGCAATTGTGGGATTCGACGACATCCGAAGAGGCGTGACAGCTCCGGTGCCACTCACCACTGTACATCAACCATTGGCGGAAATTGGCGTCGCTGCGGTCGACGTTCTGCTGAAAAGAATCACCGGACAGCCGGTTCCCACCCGAAGGATTCTGAAGCCCACGCTCATCGTGCGAGAATCGTGTGGCGGGAAGCTGCGGTAGATTGATTCCACGTCAAGGCCTACCAGCACAAGGTCCATCTCACCCTGGTTGGAGAAACGTTTCGCAACGTGCTTATCGACTATCGAAATCCGATATGAACCCCAGCGGAGTGGAACCGAGGGCCTTGACATTCCGAGATCACAAAAGTTGTCCTATCACTTTCAATCAGAGGAGCACATAACGATGAGAATTCAACGACAAACCAACCACCTCTATCGCCTGGGCACCCTTCTATCTTTGTTCATGATGTTGTGCCTGACGGTTTTTGCTCAGACCAAACCTGCGGCAGACGAGAAGGGAAAGAAGGAGAATTCGGAATCCGCGTGGAAGACGCAGGCACAGAACATTTCTGAGGAAGTGGGACTCTCCAAGGATCAAACTGCGAAGCTCACGGCTGCCTATCTCGTGGCAAAGAAAAGCCACAAACAAGCTTTGAAAGAGCTCCCGGAAGAGAAGGACAAAGACAAAGCGCGTGCGGCAACACTAGCGGCGATCGAGAAGGACCGCACAAAATTCGCAGCGTCTTTGAAGGGCATATTGACAGAAGAGCTCATTGCCAAGGTGCTTCCGACACTGGGCAGTTTTAATGCAAAGTGGGATGGATTGGTCGCAGCGCTTCAGGATCTCAAACTAGAGAAAGCTGCGATGAAACCGGCGATGAAACTTGTCAGCAACTATGTCACAGAATACGAGACGGCCAGCATCGAATCGATG
>QYQB01000037.1 GCA_007280275.1 bacterium
AAGCTGAGCCATCGGGGTGTGTATATCCTGGGTTTGGACAAGGGTTCGCCGTTTGACCTTCGCGTAATTCTCCGAACGCTGGCGGCATTGGGAGTCTCTTCGGTCCTTGTCGAAGGGGGCCCATTCACAACGGGCGAATTCTTGCAGCAGAAGCTGGTTAACAGGCTGCACTGGTTTGTCGCACCCAAGCTTTTGGGGGAGGGGCTTCACGCCATCACCCTGAAGTCTCCCTTGAGTCTCAAATCAAGCATTGCCCTTCGCGACATCACTGTTCGGACAGTCGGTCCGGACTTCCTGATCGAAGGTTTGTTATGCTATCAATAAGGACAATATTTCTGGTCGCTATGACACTTACGCCAACAATTGGCATCAGCCAGGGGTACGAGAAGCTGCGTCTGGATGTACATCAGATGCTCGATACAGTACCGGGATATTTTGCCGTTGCTTTTAAGCTTGTGGGCGCCGCATCCTCGCTTCTTATCAACGAGAGAGTTATGTTCCATGCCGCCAGCACGATGAAGACCCCCGTCATGATTGAGGTGTTCAGGCAGGCACAGGAAGGGCGGTTTTCTCTGGATGACAGCATCAATGTGAGGAATGAGTTCAAGAGCGTTGTTGATGGTTCGCTCTATGAGCTCGATCCGAAGGACGACAGCGATGATTCAATGTACAAGAGAATCGGTGGAAAAGCCTCCATCCGGGATTTGATCCACCAGATGATCACTGTGAGCAGCAACCTCGCAACAAACATCCTCATCGGCCTCGTCGGTGCTGAGAAGGTCACAGGCACAATGCGGGAACTCGGGGCTCATGATATCGAGGTGCTCCGCGGAGTGGAGGATGGGAAAGCGTTCGAACGGGGTATGAACAATCGCACCAACGCATATGACCTGCTTCTCATTCTGGAAGCGATCGCCGAAGGGCGGGCTGTGGATCCCTCATCCTCAGAAGCCATGGTCGATGTTCTGCTCGAACAACAATTCGGAGATGTCATCCCAGCGTTGCTTCCTCCAAATGTGCGGGTAGCTCACAAGACAGGAAACATCACGGGTGTTGAACACGATTCCGGAATTGTGTACCTGCCTGATGGTCATCGCTACGTCCTGGTTCTCTTATCAAAGGACTTGAAAAACGTAAAGGAAGGCAAGCAGGCGCTTGCACGAGTCTCAAAACGAATCTATGACTTTGTGATCGAAGGGAAGTAGCACGATGTTTACTGGTCTCATCGAAGAAGAGGGAACCGTGGAAACGCTGCGCCGACGCGGCGGCAGTGTGATATTTACATTTCGGGCGGGAAAGACCGTTCGTAGTCTCAACATTGATGAGAGTGTTTCCGTCAATGGTGTTTGCCTCACCGTGATTCAGGCCACGCGATCTACCTTCACCGTCCAAGCGGTGGAAGAAACGCTTCGAAAGACAAACCTGGGGACCTTGGTTGTTGGTGATTCTGTGAATCTCGAGCGGCCGTTGCTGACAAACGAGCGCCTAGGCGGGCATTTCGTCCTGGGGCACATCGATGGCGCCTGCGCAATCACTCGGATCGTCAAAAGGAAAAGCAGCTGGATGTTCTGGTTCCAAATGCCGCGGCGTTTCGCCCGGTATCTCATACCGGTTGGTTCAATCGCAATAAATGGAGTGAGTTTGACAATAGCCTCCTTGAGAGGAAATAACTTCGCGGTATCGATTATTCCTCACACGTGGGAAGTTACCACATTCAAATGCCTTCGCGTGGGGGATCGTGTAAACGTGGAGTTTGACATGCTCGGTAAGTATGTCGAACGCCTGCTGAAACATCGGAAACGGTAGCGTGTGGGACGGAGGATTGTCTATAGAATCGAGGACCGCAGCAGTAATCGGTTCACGGACGAAGAGTGGGACGAGGTTGAGCGTCTTCAACACTGGTACAATTCTGAATTCTCCTGGAGCACAGGTCGGCTTGCGCTCAAACGCTATGTTGTGTTCCCGAACACCGAGGATTCTGGAAACATCGAGATCCCGGTCTGGGACATGATTGCGAAGCGGCATCGGCTGCTTCTGGCTGATGGGCTGACGGAGCGTGAAATAGTGTCTCTGATGGAAAGAGACAAGCTCATTATTGTGAAGTGGGGAGGATATTACGACAATTGCCTTGCCAGCGGATTCACGAGAGTAGCTAACAATGAGTGGAATGCATATTTGGTTTGTGATTTTCTTCTCAAAGCCTCGACTTTGATTCCGAATGCCTCAATCAGCCTCGCCGACGAGGGAAAGTTCATCAAGACTGGACTATTAGACTTTCGGAATGCTACCGCGGCCCTTCCGGGAGATGTGTATTGCTCAGTCAATCAGGCAGAAGAGCTGTGTCGAGCACGAAGGATCTTCTCAGTCGTCGATCCGGAAAAGTACAAACGGCATCCCTCATTTGGAAACATCATCCCCGAATTCAGCAAACTTAAGGCAAGCGAGAGGAAGGAGGTCGTTCGGAATTGGAACTGGCTGGGGTACGAGGGGAACTTTGAAGTTGACGGGGACGACAAAAAGGGCTTTGATTTAAACGCTAAGGTTCGATCATTCGAATTGGGAGCAGGGCGAAGTCGGAAAGGGCCTGAATAGGCTTGCGTTTTGATCACATTGGTGGTATATTTGGAATGAACCCCAAAGTAGTTGGGGTTTTTACATGTTTTTGAGGAAGGACTATGTACACTTTCTTTATCGCAATTGAAATCCTGGTCAGTCTGCTCCTGATGATCGTTATCTTGATGCAAGCAAGCAAGGGGGGTGGTCTTGCAGGCACGCTCGGGACGAGCAACATGGGGACAGTTTTCGGTGTCCGCCGTACATCAGATTTCTTGACCAAGACAACAACCGTCCTCGCGACCCTTTTCATGGCGATTGCGCTCTTCATTAATCTCGTGGTGCTGCCACGTGCAGAGAAATCACAAGAGAGCGTTATCCAATCAGGACCGCAACCGACGGCGTTGCCCCCGGCCGAGCAGCCGGTGCAACAGCCTGCACCTCAACAAGCGCCGGCGAACAAGTAGCCCTGCGGATTTCGTGTCGCACCCATGGCTCAATTGGTAGAGCAACTGACTCTTAATCAGTGGGTTCCAGGTTCGAGTCCTGGTGGGTGCACCATGCCATAGGTCTGTGAAGTCCGCGAAAACCTTCTGTTCGTTCACTCTTTCCTGAATCCCGCCCGTATGCGGGATTCGGTTGTTCAGGAAGTAGAGGCCTTAGGGGTTCAAGCCTTCTCTGTCGAAGTGGCGGAACTGCCTGCCCGCTTTCATGGCACAAGAGGCACAGGCGGAGTAGACTGGACTCAAAGTGAAAAGTATCTGAAGAGCGGTCCCGGCCATGCATTCATCATGAGCGTGATTTCGACGCTGGCCTGAATCGAGTTGCATAGTCAATCGCCGAAGTGGCGGAACTGGTAGACGCGCCCCGACTACGTCGGGGTAAACTGGACTCAAAAGGCAGCTTGTCCCGTTTGACGGGATCTGGCTTACCCCAGGTGGGGAATGTTGACCGTTCGGCTTCCCAATGTTCATCGTATACGTCTTGCGATCTCTGAAGGACTTGAAGTTGTACATTGGGATGACGCGGGACCTCGCGTCGCGAGTGAGGAAGCACAACGGTGGAGGTGTACCTTCGACGCGTTATCGAAGACCCCTCGAATTGGTGTATCACGAACGCTGTGCGACGCGATTAGAAGCGCGGCAACGTGAAAAGTACCTGAAGAGCGGTCCAGGCCATGCATTCATCATGAGCGTGATTTCGACGCTGGCCTGAATCGAGTTGCATAGTCAATCGCCGAAGTGGCGGAACTGGTAGACGCGCTGGACTCAAAATCCAGTCTGGCTTACACCAGGTGGGGGTTCGAGTCCCCCCTTCGGCACCAAATTCTTTAGGAGGATGTTCATGCACTAAGGATACGATGTCTTTGCACGCGCGTATTGCAGTATCCTAGAGAACATCCTTGCCGCGAAAACTCCTTATACTCCTTCTTATTGCCGTGCCCTTCGCCCTTCGTGCGCAGCACGTTAAGGCCGCGTCGTCCGTTCCATTCCATCATTCCTCCGAGATCAGGCTTGCGTCTTCGGATACAGCCTACTCATTGCCTCGGACGTTTCTCGTCCCAGGAAGCGAAGAGATCGTCCTGGATTCTGTCCGGCTGTTGCGCCGCGGGCCTGATTACGAAATCCAATATTTCCAAGGAGTTGTCTCCTTTCGACGTGATTTCCTTGCGATCATCCTTGCCGATTCATCGTTGCACTCGATTCGCGTGACCTATGAAGTTCTGCCATATGCACTGAAGCGTGAGTACTCCCTTCGCCAGCTCACAACCTGGACTGACTCCGCTGGTCGGATGACCCGCAAGGTTGAATCATCATTGGCCCGATTTTCAGTGGATGACGGCTTCGGCTCAGGCCTTCAGAAGAGCGGGTCCATATTCCGTGGACTCACACTGGGATCGAACAAGGATCTCACGCTAAATTCCGGATTCCGGATGCAGCTCGCGGGGAAGCTTCTGTCGGATCTGGACATCGTCGCAGCGCTAACCGACGAGAATGTCCCGATCCAGCCGGAAGGAACAACTCAGACCCTGCAGGAACTGGACAAGGTCTTCATACAATTACGGAACCCGCTGTACGGTGCAACGCTGGGTGATTTTGTTTACGACCTCAGGGAACAGGATGGCGGCGAGTTCGGCCGGCTCTCTCGCAAGTTGCAGGGAGCCAATGCAACTGCAACGCTGCATGATATACTTGGGCGCGATAACTCTCTGGCAATAGGCATTACGGGTGCCACATCGCGCGGGAAATACGCATCCAATCAAATCCAGGGGGTCGAGGGGAGCCAGGGACCGTACCGGCTGACGGGACGGGATGCAAGCAGGCGACCTGTCGTCATCGCAGGCACGGAGAGAGTTTACATCGATGGACGGTTGATGACGCGTGGAGAGACAAACGACTATACAATCGACTATGGCACAGGCGAAGTCTTTTTTTCCGCTCGCAGGCTCATTACGTATGCCACCCGGATCACCGTTGATTTCGAGTATTCCGATCGTCAGTTCACACGTAATCTCGTCGGTGCAACTGCCCGGGTAAGTGCTTTCGACAACCGACTTCATCTCTTCACATCCGTCACGCAAGAAGCAGATGATCCGGGTTCACCAATCGATATCGCTCTGAATGACAGCCTCCGGGCGATTATCGCGGGGAGTGGCACCGATAAGTACAAGGCCAGTGTGAGCGGTCTTCTCTTTGCTGGACGCGATTCCATATCGCTGACGGGACGTGGACAGTACATTCTCAAGGACACGATCGTCAACGGCGGGCATCGGCCTCTGCTTGTCTACTCTCCGGGGCATCCGCAGGCTTACTACTCCGCAACGTTTTCCTTTGTCGACGAGATGCCCACAGACTCGATTGGCTACAACAGATCGAACTTGGGGGGATATATCGTGGCGGGATTGGGAAAAGGAAGCTACCTCCCAATTCAATTCTTGCCTATTCCCGAGTTGCACAGAGTCATAAGTGGACGCGCGACCTTTGCTCCTCATTCCGACGTCACGATATCCGGTGACTATGCATTCAGTTCATACGATGAGAACCGTTTATCAAGTCTTGACGACGACGCGAATCACGGTGGTGCCTATAAGATCAGCATGGAGTATCATCCAAAGGAGATCAGGGTCGGGAATCTCAACCTGGGTGAAATGGATCTCAGTGCATCTGACCGTTTCGTGGACCGCCGGTTTGTTTCACTCGATCGAGTCAGCGAAATTGAATTCGACAGAAACTGGAATGTCAGCAGATCTTCGGTTGGGGATGAAGAGATACGACAAGCTGCGCTCACGTACAAGCCGTTGAAAAGCATCTCCATGGCTGCGACTTACGGTTCGCTCGAACGTAAGGAGAGCGTTCGTTCCACCCGGTTGACGATGAATGTTTCTCTGTCGGACTCGGTCCTCCCGGACATAGGCCATAGATGGGAGCACATTCAAACCGAGGATCGCAGGAGCCTGAACAAGTCTACCTGGACACGGCAACAAAGTACGATTTCGCACGAGGTGTTTGGGAGAGTGAAGCCCGGTCTCCGGGTTGAAATGGAAGATCGACAGGATCGAAGTCCATTCACGGACTCTCTCCTTACGGGAAGCTTCCGGTATCTAGAGATTGCGCCCGGGCTTTCGCTCATCAACCTGGATCCCTTCCGGGCGACTGCGGAAATCCAGCTGAGAACAGAGGATAGTGCCTCGAGCGGAACAATGACCCGCGCGTTCCGTGCACTGACGCAACTGTACGATCTTCAGCTCAGGGAATGGAAGTCCTTTTCCAGTTCGATCTCGCTCGCTCTGAGACGCACCGATCTCTCGGATGAGCTTCCCGCCAGAAGCGGCTCTGCGTCCAACACAATGCTTGTTCGGTCTCAGATTCGATATGCACCGTGGCAACGAGCGTTGGACGCCGACGGTCTGTATGAGTTTGCGCGAGAGCGCTCCGCCGCAATGAAACGTGCCTTTCTTCGAGTGTCCAAAGGGACAGGGAACTACACATACAAGGGAGATCTCAATCAAAATGGGATTGGCGATGAGAATGAATTCGAACAAACCCGTTTCGATGGAGAGTATGTTGCAATGTATCTGCCGAGCGATCAACTCGTCCCGGTCGTCGATTTGAGGGTTGGCTTCCGGCTTCGGTTCACGCCAGCCAGACTTTTCTCCCAGCGCCAGGGCTTCTTCGAAAAAACGCTCGCGGCAATCTCGACAGAAACCGTAGCGCGGATCGAGGAACAAAGCACGGAGCCCGAGGCGCGGCAAATTTACTTCCTTCACCTTTCCAAATTCCTCAATGACAGCACAACGATCACCGGAACCAACTTGTTTACCCAGGACCTTTACGTCTTCGAAGCTGATCCATCCTTTTCGCTGAGATTTCGTTTCAATCAACGAAGTGGCTTGCTTCGCCTTCTAGGCTCGACAGAGAAGAGCTACTCACGAGAAAGAGGCATTCGTCTGAGGAGTCAGTTGTTGAAAGAGATCGGTAACGAGATTGAATTCAAGAACAAGGTGGATCAGCTGTTTTCGTCAATCGATTCACCCCGCCGGCGGAATCTGGTTTCGAACGCTCTGAAGACGGAGTTCTCTTATCGCCCGTATCCGGAATGGGAAGTTGCATTTGGCACTGGCTTGTCACAAATCACCAATCGATTTGATGGAGGCGATGCGACAGCAGATCTGAACGATCAGTTTCTTCGGCTTACATATTCAATTGTCTCTTTCGGACAACTGCGCAGCGAGCTTCAACGTGAAGAGGTTCGAATTGCCAAAGGTTCAAATGTCGGATTACGTGAGTATCCGTTCGAGTTCACAAACGGTGAAGTCGTTGGCAAGACACTCCTCTGGCGGCTTGCATTTGATTACAGGATTAGCCAATATATTCAAGTTAGTGTGAATTATGACGGCCGATCGGAGGGAGGGAGGCCAGTTGTCCATACCGCGAGGGCTGAAGCGCGAGCATTCTTCTAATGGGGGAATCTATAGCAGCATCGCTGTCCTCGGAGATGGAGTCTATGAGACAACGATGGGTTTGACGACTGCGAAGTGCATTTGGATTTATCGATGAGATGAACGTTTGAGATCCTCCACACCACGGTCCCGGTGAATGCAAGCATGATCATTGGAACAGGGTCTTCCGGACCGAAGCGCGCGTCTTCTCTGCCTTGCCTTTCGCCCTGAATGTGAATATACTCACTCCACTTTTCCCATTCTCCTCAATGTGTCACCGATGATCATCCGAACTTATGTCTTTCCTTAAAGATCTCAACCCTGTTCAACAAGACGCCGTCAAAGCTCTCAATGGACCGGTCATGATCATTGCCGGAGCAGGGAGCGGAAAAACGCGCGTACTGACCTATCGGGTTGCATATCTTGTCAGCTGTGGAGTCCCTCCATATCAGATTCTTGCGCTGACGTTCACGAACAAAGCCGCAAACGAAATGAAGGAACGGATCGTCAGGCTTGTTGGTCAGAAGGCGTCTGAGGTGTGGATGGGGACCTTCCATTCTATGTTTGCCCGAATCCTGCGAAAAGAGGCGCCATTGCTCGGTTACGATCGCTCCTTCACGATCTACGACTCCGATGACTCTCATAGTGCAGTCCGACGATGTATGGAACGCATCGGACTTTCGACCCAGCAGATGACGGCTCAGGCGGTATGCTCTCGCATCAGCGGGGCAAAGAATCAGCTTATTCCTCCCAGTCAATACGCGCAGCTTGCCTCTGATTTCCTTGACGAAAAGATCGGGCTCGTCTATGGCGAGTACGTGAAGCTTCTCCACCGAAGCAATGCAATGGATTTCGACGACCTGTTGGTGAAGCCGATTGAGTTGTTTCAGAAACATCCTGACATTCTGAAGAAGTATCATCATCGTTTCAAGTTTCTCCTCGTGGATGAATTCCAGGATACCAATCGGGCCCAGTACGAGGTCGTCAAGCTGCTTTCGAAGGAACACCAGAACATCTGTGTTGTCGGAGATGATGCCCAAAGCATCTATGCGTTCCGGGGCGCCGATATCAGGAATATCCTCGATTTTGCAAACGACTACCCGGCCAGCCAGACATTCCGGTTGGAGCAAAATTACCGCTCCACGAAGAACATCCTGGCAATCGCAGATTGCCTCATCAAGTTCAACGTTGACCAGTTGAAGAAAGATCTTTGGACGGACAACCCAATGGGTGAGCCTGCGAGATTGCTTGACTGCTCTGATGATCGCGATGAAGGGCATCAGATCCTGGCAGCAATTCAGGATGAAGTCGCGGCAGAACAACGAGGACTGAAGGATTTTGCGGTGTTGTACCGCACGAATGCGCAATCCCGTTCTCTTGAAGACGTGTTTCGCCGTAACGGTGTCCCATATATTATTGTCGGTGGCATTCGATTCTACGAGCGAAAGGAAATAAAAGACGTTCTCGCGTACCTACGCGTTATTTTTCATCAGTAGGATGACGAGAGTCTGTTGAGAAAGATCAACTACCCGGCTCGGGGCATTGGCGATACTACCCTTGACAGCTTGCTGGCGTACGCCACGGGAGGGAGTGTGACGGTGTTCGATGCGCGCGTGCGTGG
>QYQB01000141.1 GCA_007280275.1 bacterium
GGTTCTGAGTATGCGATCGACCCCCTTAAGAAAGCTGGAGTCGATATGACAACGCCACAACCATTGGATTTGACGAGGAAAAAGATGAACCGCGTGATCGATGAAATGGAGAAGATACTCGACAGAACGAAGCGATAACACGCACTCACAATCATCATTTCCCATGATTTCCATGGTGAAGCTCGATCGATGATGCATCACCGTGACCCATCGTGTACCAGGAAGGAGCGATTATGTATCGGAAGATTGATGATTTCGTCCTCGATTGGAAGTACGAGAGCGGGGCAACGCTCAAGATTCTCCGTGCACTCACGAACGATTCGCTGAAGCAGCAAGTCACTCCGGACGGACGCTCCCTCGGTTTTCTTGCATGGCATCTCGTCCTCACGCTGAGCGAAATGGGATCGAAGATGGGCCTCCAGGTGACGGCTCCCGCCGAGGATTCAGAGCAACCCACCAACGCCTCCGATATCGCATCGACATATGACATCAGCTCGAAGTCCGTGCTGGAGGCCGTGCGCCGCTCCTGGACCGATGCTTCTCTGCACGATGAGATACCGATGTACGGCGAGATCTGGAAACGCGGCGGAGCTCTCTCGTCGCTGCTCCTGCACCAGACACACCATCGTGCGCAGATGACAGTCCTCATGCGTCAGGCCGGACTGAAAGTACCGGGCGTCTATGGGCCTTCGAGAGAAGAGTGGTCTCAGATGGGAATGCCTCCCCATAAGTAGTCGATGCATCTTTCTCGGTGCATCCTTCAACCCTTTGGGACAAGAGTACGATGATTCCCTCTTCGACTGCAATCATAATCCTCGCGGCTGGCGGTTCTTCGCGCATGGGATTGCCGAAACAACTCCTGCAGTATCGTGGAAATAGCCTTCTGCGCCGCGCTGCGGAGACGGCACTTGGCACACATCCGGCAGAGGTCGTTGCAGTCATTGGCTTCGAGTCTGACCGGATGAAACACGAGCTCGACGACCTCCCCGTACGCCTCATAACGAACCAGGGCTGGCAGGAAGGAATCGCTTCGTCTATCAGGGCGGGCATAGCAGAGATTCCTGTGACCGTCGAAGCATCTTTGATGTTGCTCTGCGACCAACCCTTCGTGACTTCAGATCTTCTCCTCCGTTTGATCACTGCGTGCACCGACGAAAAGCCGATCGCAGCGACGGGGTATGAACAAACATACGGCGTGCCTGCGTGCTTCATGCGCTTCCTCTTCGCCGAGTTGCTCGATCTCCATGGCGATGCGGGTGCAAAACGGGTCATCCATCGGGACCAACGCAGAGTGACCACGGTCCCATTTCCAGAAGCACTTGTTGACATCGATACGCTCGAAGACTACCGAACACACCTCGAATCCGAACGGTAGAATCCTCCCTGACTCTCACCTCCGTCCACCGATCCACAACCACCATTCACCGAAAACAACGCAACAATCCGTCTCCAGGAGAGTATCTTTGAGGTGCACACAATGATCAAGGAGACTTCCAATGGAACAATCATCATCCTATGACTATCGGGGATCACTCATATCAGGAGTCATTCTGGTCGCAGTCGGGCTCATATTCCTTCTCGATAATTTCAACGTCATATACATTGGGGAACCTGTTTCGCATTTCTGGCCGCTCATTGTCGTGGCAATTGGTCTGGCGAAGATTTCTCAGGCTCAGAGCCCGTGGGAGCGACGGAAGGGCTTTACCATGGTCTTTATTGGACTCTGGCTTTTGGTCTCCGTTCTTCATATGTTCGGATTGACTTTTCACAACTCCTGGCCACTCCTCCTGATCGGCTTCGGAATCAACGCCATCTGGAAGGCTGTGACACCGCAGCCCGAGTGCCGCCTATCAAAAGGATAAGACTATGGCCACGACAAATTTCCGGATGAGCTTTCAGCTCTTCATTGGACTCTTCGTCATCATCCTGGGCGTGCTCTTCACGCTCGAAAACCTCGGCGTTCTGTACGCGCATGATTATTTGAAGTTCTGGCCGATTCTCCTCGTCTTCTACGGCGTCTCGAGAATCGTTCGGTGTGAGACCGTGTCGCAGAGGACGTGGGGAGCATTTTGGATCATGGTCGGATCATTCATGATTTTCGATCGTCTGGAACTCATCTCCTTCAGCGTCTGGGACCTTTGGCCGTTGATTCTGGTCGTTCTGGGTGTCAGCCTGATCTGGGGTCCTTCAAGGCGCCACATCGGTTTCCCAGGCGCCAGCTCCATAGGCGACAACAGTGCCACCATCAACGCTTTTGCTTTTATGGGAGGGTTCAAGCGCTCGAACGATTCGCAGGATTTTCGCGGGGGCGAAGCAACTGCGATCATGGGAGGGTGCGAGATCGACCTTCGCAAGGCTTCTATCAAAGACGAAGAAGCTGTCATGAACTTGTTTTCTGTGATGGGTGGGATTGAAATCTGGGTGCCTGAAGACTGGAAAGTAACCCTGCAGGGTGTACCTATTCTCGGCGGATTCGAAGACAAGACGCGCCCCTCCGGAGCCGATTCAAACAAACGGCTGATCGTGAGGGGATATGCGATCATGGGCGGCGTCGAGGTCAAGAACTGATCCATGCATCCCATCCTGGCAAATCAAGAGCGACTCAGTATCTACCTGCTCGGCTGGCTGATCTTCGGCGTTATGCTTGCCGCGGTCCTCGCCCTGCCTCACGACTTTTCCTGGACTGAAGCTCTCGCTCTTGCGGTTCCACTCACGATGGTCTATGGAGCCATCTGTCTATCGTCGTGGTATGTCTGCCGGGTCTACCCTCTTCAGAAGACACCTTTTGCACAATTGCTGCTTGTTCAGGCGCTCGCGGGGATCCTGACGATCGCACTCTGGGTCCTCATCTCCAGCGGGTGGGTTTTGTTCCTTGAGCGCGCCATGGCTTTTTCATCGTTCCGCGTGCGCGTCCTTCCGAAGTCACCCCTGATCATCGGCGTCGGATTCATCATGTACAGCCTCACCGTGGCGGTTCACTACCTGATCGTCACCTTTGAGGCTTCGAAAGAATCCGAGCAACGCGAACTTCAATCAAGGATTTTTGCTCAGGAGGCCGAACTCAAAGCACTCAGGGCACAAATCAATCCGCACTTCCTGTTCAACAGTCTCAACTCCATCAGTGCGCTTGCCACACAGGATCCAGCCGCCGTTCGGGCTATGACACTTCGGCTTGCAGACTTTCTCCGGAAAAGCCTCCGCCTCGGTGCACAAGAGTTCATTCGGTTGGAAGAGGAAATTTCCATGTCACTCAGCTTCCTCGAGATCGAACAAATCCGGTACGGGTCCCGATTGCAGATCGTTCAGAAAATTGAAGAGGTGTGCAAGGATTGCGTTGTGCCCCCCTTGATTCTCCAACCTTTGATCGAAAACGCCGTGCACCATGGGATCGCGCACATGCTTGACGGCGGAACCATCACTCTGGAAGCAGAATGGCGCGGAAGCGTCTTACACGTGAGCATCGCGAACCCGGTCGACCCTGACCGTCCGCGAAATCGCAAAGGAGGGCTTGGGCTGGAGAATGTTACCAAGCGACTTCGAGCGATCTACAAGGAGGATGCGCAGCTCCAAAGCGCTGAACGCGAAGGCGCTTATCACACGGACTTGTGGCTTCCGGCTCAAACGAGTCGTGGCTTTCACCGATCTGCCCAAGTCACGACTCCAGCTTTTGTCCCGGAGTAGCCCTTTCGTTTCTCATTCCGCATGGAACCCATTCAGGCAATCATAGTTGACGACGAAGAACTGGCGCGGAGCATCATTCGCGAATATCTGGCAGAACACCCTGAAATAGAAATTCTCGCAGAGTGTTCCAATGGTTTCGAGGCCGTGAAGGCTGTTACGGAACTCAAGCCGGATCTCGCCTTCCTTGATGTTCAGATGCCGAAACTGAACGGATTCGAGGTCCTGGAGCTGATCGAGTCGGACCTCGTCGTTGTCTTTATCACTGCATACGAACAGTATGCTGTCAAGGCTTTCGAAGTCCATGCAGTTGACTATCTTCTCAAACCGTTCAGCAAGGAGCGTTTCGACGAGGCACTGGACCGTGCGAAGGAAAAGCTCGTGCGGAAAGAGATTCCCCTTTACCAGGAGATCATCAGCACCGCGAGGTCAAAAGGCGAAACGGTCGAACGGGTTCTCGTGCGCGAAGGTTCTCGTGTCTTCGTGATCGCAGCTGAGAAAATCGACTACATCGAAGCCCAGGACGACTACATCGCAATCAAATCCGACGGCAAGACACATCTCAAGAAACAACGATTGTCGGATCTCCAAGCGTTGCTCGATCCGAGACGTTTTGTCCGTGTCCACCGGTCGTACATCCTCAACATTGATCGGCTCGCCCGCCTCGAACTCTACGCGAAAGACAGCCGAATGGCCATCCTGAAAGACGGAACACAACTGCAGGTAAGCAGATCGGGGTACGACAAGTTGAAGGAGATGTTGTGATGTAGACCTGTCAGGTCTTGCAAGTACCAAGGATACCAATGGAAAGCATCGTCAAACTCGAACCCGGCAAGTTCTATCATATCTATAACCGGGGTAACAACAAAGGATACATCTTTTTCGAGGAGCGGAACTATATGTACTTCTTGGATCGCTATAAGAAGTACATAGCTGGAATTGCTGACACCTTCGCATATTGTTTATTAAGGAATCATTTCCATTTCCTTGTTCGTCTGAAAGCCTCCTGCGACACTTTGCAGAGTATTTCGTCGTCACAAGTTCCAGTGAATCTTTCCAAGCCATTCTCTGACTTCTTCAACTGCTACACAAAGGCGATCAACAAGGCGTGCTTTCGAACGGGAGGCTTGTTTGAAGGACCCTTTGGCAGGATTGAGGTCGACACTGAGGAGTACCTGATGCAACTTCTCCTCTATATCCATTTGAATCCTCAACGGCACGGAATTGTCAAAGACTTTGAGAAATACTCTCATTCATCATACGGACTACTGATCTCGGATGAAAATACCTTCCTCAGAAGAGATGAGGTACTTGGCTGGTTCGGATCAAAGGAGTCTTTCATCCAAGCTCATCGTTCATATGGCGATGAAGGCCGTGTCAAGCAACTGGTTGGAGATGACGACTAGGTCAACTGGTGAGACCTGACAGGTCTCAAAGACCTATCAGGTCTACCTGGCATTCCCAAGAACCATGAACCACCTTCGGCTAACAAGCATTCTCAATCGTGTTCGCACGACCTCCGTTGGAGTCGTCGGGGATTTCTGTCTTGATGCCTACTGGCAGCTGGACGAGGGTGAGACGGAACTCTCACTTGAGACCGGCAAACCCACCCTCGCTGTGGCTCAGCAGCATTACAGTCTCGGTGGCGCAGGAAATGTAGTGAACAACATTGCTGCGCTGGGTGTTGACCGGATTTATGCGTACGGCGTGCTGGGAGAAGACCTTTTTGGTGAGGAACTGCTGCGGCGTCTCAAAACGGTCAATACCGACATCGGCGGACTCATCCGACAAGAGGCTGACTGGCAGACATCTGTATACGCGAAACCATACCGCGGCCCGGAAGAACAGAGCAGGATCGATTTCGGTCGTGCCAACGTGCTGTCACAAGACTCCGAACAACAACTGATCGCAGCTCTCACCGAAGGCATCGTACGGCTCGATGCACTTGCTGTAAACCAACAGATCCCGAAAAGCATCTTCACTCCCGGTGTCATCGCCGCTTTGAACAACCTTGCGTTACAATACCCGGAGAAAGTGTTCCTGGTCGACTCCCGTCATCGAATCAGGGAATTCGGATCGATGAGCTGCAAGCTCAACGCGATTGAAACAGCCGCTCTGTTCGGAACAACCATCAGGAAGAACGAGGACTGCGCGATAGAGGAATTGGGCGACTACGCTAAGCGCTTGTTTGAGCAATCCAGAAAACCCGTCTTTGTCACACGCAGTCGGCGTGGGCTCCTTCTTTTTGACGGAAATGGTACTTCAGAAATCCCCGCCATTGAAGTTGAGGATCCAATCGACCCCGTCGGGGCCGGAGATACCGTCGTCGCCGCACTTGCATCTGCTCTGGCGGCAGGAGCGACTCTCCTGGAGGCCGGTTCATTCGCCATGGTTGCGGCAGCGATCACAGTACGCAAGCTTCAGCAGACTGGTACGGCTCAACCGCACGAAATACTTCGACTCACACAGAGTCTGCCCTGACCCCATGCCACCCACCGACTCCCAAAGCAGATATTCCTCAAGCATATTCGCTGCACAACACGGTAGCCAGCCGGAGCGGGCGAAAGCGCTTGAGCACATCGTCGCGGCGCACTGGAAGCCGCTGTACAAGTACTTGCGGGCGCAATACAACATCTCGCAGACAGAGGCGTGGACGATTGCATTGAACTTTCTCGCACGTGTTCAAGAAGCGGATTTCTTCAACACGTTCGATCCGGCAAAATACCCGGTCCGTGGGTTCATCCGTGAGAACCTGGATCAGTTTGCGGCAACCCCTCTGGCGAGAAGCGCCATTGCTCCTTCTCCCTCTTTCGACTTTCCGGGCGCAGAGGCGGAATTCCAGACGGATCACAGGGAGCCGGGTCAATCTGCCAAAGCGTACTACGAGAGCGAATGGGTGCGCAACCTCTTCACCCTCGCGGTCGAGGAGCTGCATACGAGACTGACATCAGAAGGAAAAGGGGGAGATTTTTCGCTTTTCTTGAAGCATGACCTCCAGGACAGGACGGGCAGCGAGCGCATCGGACTGGAGAACCTTGCCAGCGAACTGTCGATGCCACTCGCCGAAGCGATGACCTCTCTGGCCAAAACACGCCAGAGGTTTCAGGGCATCGTGACAGATCTGATTCGCTCATTTACGGCATCAGAAGCAGAATTTCGAAGGGAGGCCCGGACGTTTTTCGGTGCCTAGGTTTTCTTCATACTCCATCCCTCTGCCCGGAAGAAGTCGCCGGGGTTGTTTCGTTTTGATGGAGATTTATCTACATTGACCGTCAAAAGAACCGTCACAACACAACTTCGAACCAGAATCCGTATGCCTGCACGTCCATTTATTCTTCGTGAAACGACCTGGAAGACGATTAAAGAAACAGACTACACGTTGGCCATCCTCCCATGGGGCGCAACTGAAGCTCACAACTACCATCTTCCCTTCGGCACGGATATCATGGAATCTGACTACATCGCGGCAGAGTCAGCGAAGATCGCATGGGAAGCCGGAGCCAGGGTTATTGTCCTTCCAACTGTCCCGTTCGGCGTCAACACCGGTCAGATGGACATCAAGCTGACGATTAATATGAATCCAACCACGCAATCGGCCATTCTGCGGGACGTGGTCGACTCCCTCTCAGGACAAGGGATTCGAAAGCTCGTGCTGCTCAACAGTCATGGAGGCAACGATTTCCGGCAGATGGTACGGGAGATCCAGTTGCGAAACCCGGAGATGTTCATCTGCACCATCAACTGGTGGCAGATTGTCGACCAGAAGAAGTATTTCGACGAGGCGGATGATCACGCAGGAGAGATGGAAACCAGTGTGATGTTGAATATCGCGCCGGACCTTGTTCTGCCGCTCAGCGAAGCCGGAGATGGCAAGGCTCGTACATTCAAAGTCAGCGGCCTGCGAGAGCGATGGGTATGGACACCCAGATTGTGGACGAAGGTTACCGAGGACACAGGCGTCGGCAATCCCAAGCGGGCGACTCCGGAAAAAGGTGCAGGGTACCTCAAAGCAGCGACAGAAAAGATCGGCGGTTTCCTCAAGGAACTTGCGGGGGCAGATGTGAACGACCTGTACGAGTAAGGCTAACGAAACCATGTTGGACAGGATGTCATCCTGTCCAACTTAGCGACATCCCTACGACATGAATTGGCATCTCATCTTCCGTCTTTCGCTCCTCAGCATCCTCATGGGCTTCGCATCTGTTCTCGGGCTGACGAGAAGCTACGAGTGGCTGATGTGGCTTTGCGTCGGAGTCCTGTGCGCGTGGCAATTCGCCAGGAAGACGCGCGAGGAGCTGTTTCTTCATGGGCTCTACCTCGGCATATTCATCGGAATCTTCAATGCCTCGATTCAAACAGTGTTCATTTCAACGTATCTCTCCAACAATCCCGGCATGGTTGAGGCATTGAACGCCCTCCCTCAGAACTTACATCCCGCAGCGGTGATTCTCATCATGGGTCCGATTATCGGAGCGTTCAGCGGAGTCGTCTTCGGCCTTCTTGCCGCCGTTGCCGGTAAACTGCTGCACAGTCAAATCCCCGATTCGCCTTCTTCGTAGCTGGCTCTCTCCACTGACTTTCCTTGGATTCCTGCATTCACGTCAGTGATGCTATTTCTGCCGGCTTTTTTTTCTATATTCCTGTTGTTTCCAGATCATAGTTTCACTCACAACTTTCGCATCGAGTGTGTCCGCCATGCCGAACCTAACCCAATGTGCCGCCTGGAAAGCTCTCGAACAGCATCAGCGAGAGATTGCCCCTCTCCACATGCGAGATCTTTTTGCATCAGACCCGCAACGATTCGAGAAATTTTCTTTGCGATGGAATGACTTTCTGATCGACTATGCCAAGAATCGCATATCGGAAAGAACGATGTCCCTTCTCTTCGACCTCGCTCGGGAAACCGATCTCAAGGGCTGGATTGAAAAGATGTTTACCGGGGAGAGAATCAATTCCACTGAGCAGCGGTCGGTGTTACATTGTGCTCTTCGCAATCGATCCAATACACCAATTCTTGTTGATGGACAAGATGTGATGCCGTCAGTCAACAGCGTTCTTCACCACATGCGTGACTTCGCCGAAACCGTCCGCAGCGGCAAGTGGACAGGCTACACCGGCCAACCGATCACAGACGTGGTCAACATCGGGATCGGTGGATCAGACCTCGGGCCGGTCATGGTTACGGAGGCATTGAAATCGTACGGCCATCCCCGCCTCGCAGTGCACTTCGTGTCAAATGTAGACGGAACGCATGTCGCAGAGACTGTCAAGAAATTGAATCCAGAAACCACACTCTTCATCATTGCGTCCAAGACGTTTACGACACATGAGACTCTCGTCAACGCTCAGTCAGCGAAGAATTGGTTTCTGGAACACGCGATGGATCCTGCAGCTGTCGCCAAACACTTTGTCGCCGTATCGACGAACGCCAAAGCCGTCTCCGCTTTCGGCATCGACACCAAGAACATGTTCGAGTTCTGGGATTGGGTTGGCGGACGCTATTCTCTCTGGTCTGCAATCGGTCTGTCGATTGCTTTGTATATCGGAATGGACAACTTTGAGGACCTGCTCACCGGCGCTCACGAGATGGACCTCCACTTCCGGACCGCACCACACGAGAAAAATATCCCCATCATTCTTGGGCTCCTGGGTATTTGGTACAACAACTTCTTCGGAGCAGAATCGCAAGCCATCATCCCGTACGACCAGTACCTCCACCGGTTTGCAGCGTACCTCCAGCAGGGAGACATGGAGAGCAACGGCAAAGGAGTGAGCAGGGACGGCAAGAAGGTGGAGTATTCGACAGGTCCGATTATTTGGGGTGAGCCGGGCACCAATGGGCAGCACGCCTTCTTCCAGCTCATCCATCAAGGGACGAAGCTGATCCCGGTCGATTTCCTTGCACCGACACAATCGCACAATCCGATCGGCGACCATCACCCCATCCTCCTCTCAAATTTCTTCGCCCAAACCGAAGCCCTGATGCGCGGCAAGACCGAAGCGGAAGCTGAAGCAGAACTGAAAGCTGCGGGAATGATGGGAGAGGAACTCACCAAGCTCCTTCCCCACAAGGTATTCCCGGGAAACCGGCCCACGAACTCGATTCTCTTCAAGAAACTCAGTCCCCGCACACTCGGTTCACTGATCGCCCTGTACGAGCACAAGATATTCATCCAGGGGGTGATCTGGAACGTGAACTCTTTTGACCAATGGGGTGTTGAACTTGGAAAGCAGCTCGCGAAGTCCATACTCCCCGAGCTCGCCGGCGAGGGACAGGTCACCAGTCACGATTCTTCTACGAACGGACTGATCGCATTTTTCAAATCGAATCGCCGTACGGATTGATCCACTAACGGAGAAGTGATTATGCGAAAGAAGCTCAAATGGATTGGCATCGCTTTCATTGTGCTTGTTCTTGCGGCCCAGTTGTATCAGCCGGAGAGATCCAATCCGACGGTTGACGAATCGAAGACAATTTATGCATCCCTCAGCGTTCCGCCTGAAATCAAAGCGATACTTGAGCGCTCCTGCACCGATTGCCACTCGCATGGCACAACCTGGCCGTGGTATAGCACCATTGCTCCGATATCATGGCTTACCGCCCGCGACGTTAAGAATGGGCGTTCAAGCATGAACCTTTCCACCTGGCGCACCTACAAGAAAACCAGACAAGCCAACAAGCTCGATCAGATTTTTACCGAGATTTCAGAAGACAAGATGCCGCTCAAACCCTATCGGCTCATGCACCCGAGTGCGGCCCTTTCCAAGGATGAGATCGATCGTATCTGCCGCTGGGCCGAAAAAGAGCGCGACAGGTTGACGGAACCAGACTCAACCGGGGGCAAGTAACCCTCGAAAATGCTTGCGAGAGGGTCCTGATCATATTCTTCCCTCTCACCTCTGAGTTCCTCGCAGGCCTTTCTTTGTTCTTTTTTCTGACGAGCAGCGCGACACGTGAATACAGCCGCCTGTGAGCAAATACTGCGTTTTCCGATCCTTGGGAAGAACCGAGTATGCATCCACGTGAACGTTGCCGCGATGGCGGTGGTTTTTCTCACATTTCTTTCTTAACCTTGCCTCATCTTTTCAGCCAGCGCTGACCAACCAGTACTAACGATACACCTCCGGGTATGAGCTGCCACTTGCGCACCGGGATCCTTCCATCGCATACGGACATCCGTAAGGAACCTCCTTTATGACTCGCCCCATTCACACGTACACTGTCGCGCCCTCGTTGCCAAAAGAACTCGAATCATTGCAGGAGCTCGTCTACAACCTTCTCTGGGTATGGGATCACGACCTTATGGAACTCCTCATTCGTTTGGACCCCGACCTATGGGAAAAAACGAATCACAATCCTGTGTTAATGCTCGGGATGATTAGTCAGGAGCGTTTGAACTCCGCCTCGCGTGATGATGCATTGCTCGCCCAGCTTGAACGCGGATATGAACGATACAAGAAGTATCTCGACACAAGTTCCGCGTGGTTTCACAAGACCTACACGCAGATACCACCGAATCAGATTGCCTATTTCTCTGCTGAGTTCGGAATTACCGAATGCTTGCAGAATTACTCCGGAGGCCTTGGTGTTCTTTCCGGTGACCATTTGAAGTCTGCGAGCGATCTGGGTTTGCCGCTCATCGGCGTAGGGCTCATGTACCAGCAAGGGTACTTCCGCCAGTACCTAAACATTGATGGATGGCAGCAAGAGCGCAATCCCGAAAACGACTTCTACACATTGCCAATTGCACTCGAGCGCGACAAGGAAGGCAAACCGGTCATGGTTTCCGTCGATCTCGAGGGCCGGCCGGTGTACGCACAGATATGGCGCGTGCGGGTGGGACGCATTCCTCTCTACCTCCTGGACACGAACATACCTCTGAATTCGCGACATGAAGACCAAAGCATTACCAATCAATTGTACGGAGGCGATCGGGAGCTGAGGATCAGGCAGGAAATTCTCCTTGGCATCGGCGGATACCGGGCATTGAAGGCCCTCGGACTCGCACCTGCAGTCTTCCATATGAATGAAGGGCACTCTGCATTCCTGAGCCTCGAGCGCTGCCGGGATCTCATGCAGACTCACAAGCTCTCGTTCGCTGAAGCACGCGAAGCTTCGACTGCCGGACTGGCCTTCACGACACACACGCCTGTCCCAGCTGGTAATGACTA
>QYQB01000160.1 GCA_007280275.1 bacterium
AGCTATCCGTCAGAAATCAATGGAATAGCAGTCGACGCTTATGGGCAAACAGTGAACGTGTATCACAATTCTATCTACATGAATAGTGCTAACATTACATCCAATCCGGTCTATGGTATTCGTGTCTATGACGACTCTCTTCAAACGGCCAATCTGAAGAATAACATTGTCGTGAACACCGTAAATTATGACAGTGCCTATGCTATCTATCGCGGCACCATGACGACCAACTGTGTCTTGAATTCAGATTACAATGATCTCTATGTTGCGGGAGCCAATGCCAATATCGGCATTTACGGTACCACCAAATGCAAGACTTTGACAAACTGGCAGACGGCATCAAGCAAGGATGCTAACAGTAAGAACGCAAATCCTGCAAATCCGTTCGGTGCAGCAGGACAATTGAAAAGCGTCACTGATTTGCACTGGGTTTCTGCACCCTCGACTTCGTTTGCCGGCACGTTCATTACAGGCTATGCGACGGATATTGATGGTGATGCGAGAAGTGCATCGAAGGTCACCATGGGAGCCGATGAACCAGGTGGTGCGACTGGTGTGGAAGCGGAGCACTCATCACGACCCCAGACGTTCTCGCTTGAGCAGAACTACCCCAACCCATTCAATCCATCGACCACAATACGCTACTCGGTGTCGCAGACAGGTTGGGCTTCACTGAGGGTGTTTGATGTCCTTGGCAAGGAAATAGCGATGCTGCTTGATGAGATGAAATTACCCGGCACATACCAGCTCGTCTGGAATGCCAAAAGCGCTCCAAGCGGTGTCTATTTCTATAAGCTGAACATCGGTGGCATGACCGAGACCCGCACAATGCAGGTTGTGAAATAAATTCCATCGAAGTATCCAGGGGGACGATGCAGCAATATCGTCCCCCTGGTGATTCGGGACTATCGTAAGGTATTTGTACGAGCCACGGTCCTTGTCGTGGATCCAGCAACCGTTCTCAATGTTGATTTCCCCTCTCATCGAAATCCACGTTGGCATCATTTGTATTTCGAATTCAAGAGCAACGATGGAATATTGTTGCCAAATCTGATTACAACACAAACCACTATCATCCAGCATTCAGGTTAGACTTGTGAAAACACAGCACTACATCGCCCTTGAAGAGAAATACGGCGCACACAACTATCATCCGCTCGATGTCGTCATTAAGAAAGCAAAAGGGGTCTGGGTGTACGACGTCGAAGGCAGGAAACATCTCGACTGCCTCTCCGCGTATTCGGCGCTGAACCACGGCCACTGTCATCCCAAAATCCAGAAAGCAGTCGCCGCTCAAACTAAGCGCGTGACGCTCACCAGTCGGGCTTTTCGCAATGATCAACTCCCGTTTCTGTACAAAGCGCTCCATGATCTCACGGGATATGAGATGTCGTTGCCGATGAACTCTGGTGCTGAAGCGGTCGAAACCGCCATCAAAGCGGCCCGGAAGTGGGGATACAAAGTCAAAGGCATTCCGAAAAATCAGGGAGAAATCATTTGCTGTTCCGGCAATTTCCATGGCCGAACGACAACCATCGTCAGCTTTTCAACAGAAGATCAGTACCGCGACGGATTCGGTCCCTTCACTCCTGGATTTCGTATCGTGAACTACGGCGACATTGAAGATCTCAGGCACAGCATTACACCCAACACGGCGGCCTTTCTCTTTGAGCCAATTCAGGGAGAAGCAGGCATCGTGGTTCCGCCCGACGGATACTTGCACGAAGCAGCGCGCATCTGCAAAGAAAACAATGTGCTTTTCATTGCGGATGAAATTCAGACGGGATTGGGAAGGACAGGTAAACTGTTCGCGTTCGAATATGAAAACATCCGTCCGGACGCTGTAATCATCGGAAAAGCACTTGGCGGGGGATTCTATCCGATCTCTGCGGTTCTTGCCAGCAAGGAAATACTTAGTGTCTTCAATCCCGGGGATCATGGCTCTACCTTCGGCGGAAATCCGCTCGCCTGTGCCGCAGCCATCAGTTCACTAAAGGTCCTCGTGCAGGAAAAACTCATCAAGCGGTCGTTTGACAGCGGTAAGTACTTCGTGAGAAAGCTCGGCGCGATCAAAAGTCCACACATCAAACAAATTCGAGGACGTGGACTGCTCATAGGAGTGGTTCTTGATGTAAAAGCCCGTCCTTATTGTGAAGCATTGGCGAAGAAAGGACTCCTTTGTAAAGAAACGCATGAGAATGTCATACGGCTTGCTCCGCCGCTTATCATCACCCGGAAAGAAATTGATTGGGCATGTAAGAAGATTGCCGAGGTGATGAAGAAGGTTGGGTAGGGGCACATAATAATTGTTAATGGTCAATTGACAATGAGAAAAGCTGATCTGAAAATCGTTCGACTAGCTGCGCTCGCTCACGATTCCGGGTCAGCTTTCTTGTTTTGGCGCCAAGGGGATTGTTCCAGAGTGAATTCGTTGATGAGGCCCTGACTCACAGTCGTGGCATACAATAGCCAGCTAGAGTGTCACGAAGAATGGCCGATTGACATTTGACGAGTCACGGTGTAACTTTCCGTGAGGAGGAGTCCATCAATGGCTCGACGCATAGCGTTTCTATTCTTGGTCTCGTTCACATTTTACGTAGTGGCCCTCCCGCAAGGGCCACCAGCCGGTGTGCGCCCGGTGGTTGTGCAAGGGGCGATGAAATCTGAAACAGAGAAACTGGAAAGCAGTCTCGACAATGTCTCCATCGAGCGCTATAATCCAATCGCGATCATGAATTAGCGCACAGCCTTTGAGCGTCATCGGGCGTATTCCGGAGTTGATCGATTCCATCACGAAATCGTCCGGTGCGATAGACGTGCTCGTCAATAATGCAGGGATCAACTTGAAAAAGGATGCCTTGCACGTCACGGATGAGGAGTATCAAACGATTGTTCATACAAACCAGAATGTTGTCTTTGCCGTGACGCGAGAAGTGTTGAAGTCGATGGCTTCCAGGAAGACGGGAAACATCATCATGATCAGCTCCATGGCATCACAATACGGAATCCGGGTCAACTGCATCGCCCCGGGATTCATCAAAACAGATATGTCTTCGAAGGCGCTGAACACTGATCCTGAACGTAAGAAACGGGTGCTGAGCCGGACGCCCATGGGACGATTGGGCGAACCAGCAGACGTCGCACATGCCGCGCTCTTCCTTGCTTCGGAACAATCGAAGTTTGTCACCGGAGTCGTGTTGCCGGTTGATGGCGGCAATTCCATTGGATTCTGATGAATCACGCCTTGTGAGGGCGTGCACCGTAATCGTTGAAAGCAGAGAGGTTTGAGAATATGACAGATGCACAATGGGTTTTACTGAAACGCACCATACAAGGTGAACAATCATCGCCTCTCCCGGTCGGGTTCATCATCGATTGTCCATGGGTGCCGAACTGGTACGGTGTCAGCACCCTCGACTATTTTTCGAATGATGATATTTGGCTGCGTGCGAATCTCAAAGCAATTCAGGATTTCCCCGACGTCATGTTCCTTCCCGGCTTCTGGTCGGAATACGGCATGTGCACGGAACCTTCAGCCTTCGGGGCGCGATGCTCATTTCCGGTGAACGAATTTCCCCATGCGCACAGGCTTTCGCTTACAGTGAATGAAATCGATTCGCTTCCGTCGCCGAATCCAAGGGTCGATGGTCTCTTACCCTTTATGTTGAATCGTCTGAAACTGGCGCAACCTCGAATCGAGGATGCGGGCCACAAGATCCGGTTCGCCGTGGCCCGGGGACCGCTGAATATCGCCAGCTACCTCATGGGCACGTCGGAATTCCTGACCCTTCTGATGATGGATCCCGAAAGAGCTGAAAGGTTGGTCAAAAAGATCACAGCGTTTCTCAAGGAATGGCTCTCATTGCAGAGGGAGACATTCCCCTCCATCGACGGCGTTTTCCTGCTCGATGACATCATCGGGTTTCTCGGGGAAACTGACTTCCGTACGATCGGCCTCCCGCATTTCAAGCAGCTCTTTGGGACTGATGTCTCAGTCAAGTTCCTCCATAACGATGCCCCATGCAAGGTGTCAGCGCCGTTCCTGCCTGCAATGGGTGTTAACCTCTTCAATATGGGATTTGACATCACGCTGAGTGAGCTGAAAACGTTGACGGAAAACAAGGTCGTGTTGCTCGGAAATATACCTCCGAGGGATGTGCTTGGATCCGGTGCCCCCGGCGATGTGAACCGCGTGACAACTGAACTCATCGACTCTCTTCAGGACAAGTCCAGAGTCATCATGTCCTGCGGGGGAGGCATGCCGCCGGGTGTGAAGTCCGAAAACATCGCAGCATTCATCGACGCCGTGAAAAACCATCCGACCGCGTAAACAATGGGAAACAAGCCAGCCAGGCCTTTACCATCCCCTCCTTCATTACAAACAACCCCGATGTTTGCGAGGCGGAGAATGTTCCGTCTTGTTGCTGTGATTGTTCTCTGTGTGGCTGTTCAGTATCCGAGGATCTCTCTCTCACAGAACACAGTGGACTGTGAGAAAGCGCTTCGAGCGGTGGCGAACGCCGTTGTGAACGACTCTGTGTTTCGCTTCGTCGATCAGAAGCGCGGAGGGCACTTCAAGTCTGCCTCTGAAGCGCCAAAGGATGCACAGCTGCGACTCGTGAGTCCGTACGCGGATTGGCGCTACTGGAACGGGGTGCTCAACGTCGCATTGATCCGACTCGGAGAAGTGCTTCACGAAACCCCGTACAGCGATTTCCCGGTCAAGAGCACAGCGTTCAGCTTCGACAATTTCGGGTATTTTGAAGAGCGGTACAAAGGCGAAGGAAAGTGGAATTACTCGTTCGGGCAGCGCTTCATCATGGAAGAGCTCGATGACTGCGGTGCAATGGGTGCCAGCCTCATCGAAGTATATCGCCGCGATCGGCAGGATCGCTATCGTTCGTACATCGATCAGGCCGCAGCGCACATGCTGACAAGGCAAACCCGCCTGGAAGACGGCACGTTTGCCCGGTCGTTTCCGCACAAATGGACTCTCTGGTCTGATGATCTCTACATGAGCATCTCCTTCCTCTCCCGGATGGGTGAACTGACGGGAGACAGAAAGTATCTTGATGACGCTGCACTGCAGGTCATAAATTTTCAGAAGTACGTTTATGATGTGAGTACCGGACTGATGCATCACTGCTGGTATTCGGATGTGCAACGGCCAGGTGTTGCCTTCTGGGGGCGTGCCAACGGATGGGCTTTGCTGGCACAGGTGGATCTGCTGGATCACCTTCCAAAGGATCACCCGAAACGCATCCAACTTCTGGACATATTGCAGCGACACATCCTCGGAGTTGCCCGCTATCAGGGGGCTGAGGGCTTGTGGCATCAATTGCTCGATAAGACCGATTCGTATCTCGAGACTTCATGCAGTGCGATGTTCACGTATGCCATTGCCCGTTCCGTGAACAGGGGGTACATCGAGCCGCGCTATGCCACGATTGCCCGCCGCGGGTGGGAAGGGGTCATGTCGAGAATCCGGCCGGATGGACAGGTAGAGGGAGTTTGCGCCGGCACATCCGTCAGCGACGATCTGGTCGCCTACTATCGCCGACCCACGCCGCTGAACGATATCCATGGGATCGGAGGTGTACTACTCGCTGGAGCAGAAATCCTGCAACTTGGCAAATGATCTTGATGAAAATAGACCACAACGACGGAAAACGCTATGACGAAGAATCCTCCAGCAATCAATGAGGGACAACCAGCTTCCTCGGCGAAGGGCGATGCGCGCTCAGGTTCGTATCGCTGGGCTATATGCGCATTGCTGTTCTTTGCGACGACCATCAATTATGTCGACCGGTCGGTCCTGGGACTACTTGCTCCGGTCCTTCAGAAGGAAAT
>QYQB01000093.1 GCA_007280275.1 bacterium
GGGAAGGCTGTTCCATCCACGAAGAAAGAAGAGAATTGCGACGGATGCGCAGACAAAGAAGGCAAGAAGGATGGCGCTGCCAAGCAGGAGGATTGCTGCAAACCCGAGAAGACCCAGAAGAAGACGGGTGCCAAGAGCTAGTACTACAGTACGTTTAGATTGAGAGTTGTTTTTCAAAGCCGTTGCAGGATTCCACTGCAACGGCTTTTTTGTGACGGTATCGTTTCATTTCCACATGACGAAATCGTCGAGCTGCTTCCGGTGAATGTTGGGGACGCTCGTTCCCTCCTTCGGATACCCCACGGGAATGAGGAGAAACGGTTTTTCGTTTTCCGGCCGGTTCAGGATTTTCTGAAGAAATTCCATGGGGCTTGGTGTGTGCGTCAGCGACACGAGCCCTGCATTGTGAATGGCGGCCAGCAAGAATCCTGATGCAATGCCGACAGATTCCTTCACATAATAGTTCTTGCGAGTTTTTTCCCCCTCTTTCGTGTAGGCAACCGAGAAAACAACTATGAGAACCGGGGCGACTTCAAGAAATTCCTTGTGCCAGTCGGTTCCGAGTGCAGCAAGATCATCCAACCACTCCTGGCGCATTCGCTTTTCATAGCTTTCCCTTTCTTCAGCTTCTGCCGCGACACGGATCTGGTGCTTCAGCGCAGGTTCTGTAACAACGACAAATTGCCACGGCTGTTTGTTTGCTCCCGAGGGCGCGGTTCCGGCGGTCTTGAGAATGCATTCAAGAACTTCCTTCGAGACCGGCGTGCTGGAAAATTCCCGGACAGTCCTGCGTCGGTTGCACGAGTCAAGAAAACTCTTCGCACGTTGGATTTGTTCTTGTTCAGTCAGGGGTGCGTAGACGAGTGGGATGAAGTCTGGCATGATCTCTCCGTGCTGGTCCGAAATAGAATGAGTGTACTTCAATTCACCGGCTATTGCAAGCAGGCAGGCCGATTGCGAGTGCCGGGAGTTTTCGCTACATTTTATCACCCTGACTGTCCGGGAAATCCGCGATGGCCGGGGTGAAGTGTTTTCGGCCGTGGAGATTCACGGAATTGTCGATCTCTGACTGTCGATGTTGTTAGACCTTCTGGCACTGAGTGAGATTGAGGATGATTGAAGCGATCAGAAAAAGGATAGAGGACTCTGAGCCATTCAGCCTGCTTCTGCAGAGGAGCAAGCTGCTGCCCGCAGGAGAAAGCATCGCAATCCGCGGCGTCAACGGCTCTCTGATGGCTTTTCTCGTCTCCTCTCTCTACGAATACCGTCATACTCAGATTGTTCTCCTTACGTCCGACAACGACCGGGCGGAACAACTGCGGGACGATTGCGCCCTGCTGCTGGGAGAACACGCTGTTCGACTGTATGCTCACGGCCCGAGTCACAAGGCCGCAGTCCTCGACATGACGGCTCCTATCGCCCAGGTTGAAGCCCTCAAGGCATTGACCGGCAAGGAGACGATCGTTGTCGTTACAAGTGCAGAGGCGATCACCGGGCTTGTCCCTCTGCCGGAGGACTTCAAGCAACGAAGTCTGGAGATCGCAACTGGAAAGGAGCACCCCTTTGAAGCTCTCCTGAGCCAGCTTTCTGCTCTGGGCTTCGAACGCAAGGATTTCGTTGAAGAGTACGGTGATTTCTCTGTTCGAGGCGGCATTTTGGATGTCTTCCCGTTTGTCGGCGACAATCCAATCAGGATTGAGTTCTGGGGAGATTCAATCGAGTCGATCAGAGAGTTCGATGCTTTATCCCAGCGATCGATCCGCGAACTCCAGTCTGCAACCATCGTCGCAAGCCTGCTGCCTGAAAACGACGCACGCACGGTCAATTCGTCGATGCTCGATTACCTTTCAGCAGACGCGCTGCTCATCATTGACGAGCCGGCGGCCGTGCAGAAAGAGATCGAAGAACTATTCCATGAGGGAGTTCAGAACATTCTGTCGTGGGAGTCCCTCGAACAGCAGGCCGGACGATTTCCAAGAGTGATTCATTCATTCCTTACTGATCCGCAGAACCGGGAGACGATCGATTTCCTCAGTCTCCCGCAGCCATCCGTCAATGGGAGCATCAAAGTCCTCCTGCACCAAATCAACGAACTCACCCATCAGGGAAACGAGCTCGTCCTGGTGTGCGATACGCAGGAGGAAGCTGATCGACTCAAGGAACTGATTGAGGAAGAGGTCACTGATCCGGATTCGAGGGATGGGGGCGAGGAGGCAACAGTTGGGGATTCCCGCCGTACAGTGGAACCATCCTATCAACTCATGACAGAGGCGTTACACCTCGGTTTCGTCTTCCCCCCTTCCCGGCTCGCGCTCTTCACTGAGCACCAGATCTTCGGCCGACTCAAACGCCGCGGGGTGACAAAGCGAAAGAGGTTCAAAGGCTTCAGCCAGAAAGAGGCGCAACAGCTGCGGCGCGGTGACTACGTCGTGCAAGTCGACTACGGCATCGGGCGATTCGCAGGTCTTCAGAAACTCAAGGTCCGCGGTGTCGATCAGGAAGTGATGAAGGTTCTCTACGAGGAGAATGATGTTCTCTACGTCAACCTGAACTTCGTCAACCGGGTGCAGAAGTATGCTTCACAGGAAGGGCACGTTCCGAAGCTCTCCAAGCTTGGGGCACCCGATTGGGAGAGGATGAAAGCGCGGGCCCGAAAGCGCATCAAGGATATCGCGCGGGAACTTATCGCTCTCTACGCCCGCCGCAGGACCGAGCAGGGATTCGCATTTGCCCCCGACACCCACTGGCAAAAGGAGCTCGAAGCGTCCTTCATGTATGAGGATACGCCGGACCAGGCAAAAGCGACGCTCGACGTGAAGCGAGACATGGAACTCCCTTCTCCTATGGACCGCCTGATCTGCGGCGACGTCGGATTTGGAAAAACAGAAGTTGCAGTACGGGCCGCGTTCAAGTCCGTCATGAATGGAAAACAGACCGCCATCCTGGTTCCTACCACCATCCTGGCGCAACAACATTACAACACGTTCATGGATCGTGTCGGGCGGTACTCGGTTCGCGTCGAATCCCTCTCGCGCTTCAAATCGAAGAAGGAACAGGAGACGACCCTGCAGGGCGTACAGGCGGGGACGGTTGACATTCTCATCGGCACTCACCGACTCCTTTCCAAGGATGTCCAGTTCAAGAACCTGGGCTTGCTCGTCATCGACGAAGAACACCGTTTCGGCGTTACCGCGAAAGAGAAGTTGCGACAACTCCGTGCGACGGTCGATACCATCACCCTGACGGCGACACCAATTCCCCGCACGCTGCAATTCTCTTTGATGGGGGCACGGGATCTATCCCTCATCAACACGCCTCCCCGCAACAGGCTCCCCATCGTGACCGAAATCGCCCAGTTCGACCTTCAGCTCGTGCGCGAAGCGATTCTGAAGGAGCTGCACCGGGGGGGACAGGTGTACTTCATTCATGATCGCGTGCATGACATCGAAGAGATTCAGACGATGCTCCATCGCAAGATTCCCGAGGCGAGATTCCACATCGCCCATGGACAGATGAAAGGCCATGAGCTCGAAAAGGCGATGATGGAATTCCTCGAGAAGAAATATGACGTCTTGATTTGCACGAAGATTATTGAGTCGGGTATCGACATCCCGAGTGTGAACACCATTATCATCAACCGCGCAGACAGGTTTGGGCTGGCCGAGCTTTACCAACTCCGTGGCCGCGTTGGGCGATCCAACGAGCAGGCCTACGCGTACCTCCTTACACCTCCGATCTCGAGTTTGCCCCGTGTAACACTCCGCCGCCTGCAGGCGATACAGGAATTCACCGAGCTCGGCTCAGGGTTTAACCTCGCGATGCGCGACCTTGAGATCCGGGGAGCGGGGAATTTGCTAGGGGCGGAACAGTCCGGATTCATTATGGAAATGGGGCTCGAGATGTACCAGCGCACCGTTGCGGAAGCTGTCGCCGAGTTGAAGGAACAGGAATTTGACCGCTTCTTCCAGGGGCTGAAGACACAGGCTCGTTCGACGGCTTTGGAGACCACGATCGACGCCGATGTGGAAGCATACATTCCCGACATCTTCATCGAATCCGACTCCGAACGGCTCGATTTCTATCGCCGCTTGTATGGCGTTGCCTCCGTAGACGAGATCCAGGCCATGCGTGATGAACTCCGTGATCGGTTTGGTGAGTATCCCGAGGAGGTGGAGAATTTGTTTGGGGTCGTGGAGCTCAAGACACTTGCATCAAACATTGGATTCATTAAGGTGGAGCTGCTCCGCAATCAACTTTCGCTGTTCTTCCCGCCACCGGAAGAATCGAGCTTCTATGAATCCGACGATGGCAGCATCCCGCCCTTCCAGGAGATCATGGCACAGATGACCGGGGTGCGTCGCTACCGAGCCCATTTGAAACAGGACGGGAAGCAGTTGAAGCTCCTGGCAACTCTCCCCACAAGCTCCGAGGCACGAGCGCTCCTCGCAGCAGTCAGGGAACTGCTTACGTCGCTGCGCAAATCGTCCACTCCCACGTCCTTGGTGACTTCGGAAACTTCTCCTTCACCAGAGAGCGGGACGAAAGGTTGATGCACTACTCATGAAGTATCATCTTGCTGCCGATAGCATCTCCACGCTTCCCGACTCACCCGGCGTGTACCTTTTTTACGGTTCGCTGGAAGAGCTCCTCTATGTCGGTAAAAGCAAGACGATCCGAACGAGAGTGCGCTCACACTTCTCATCACCAGAGGAACGACGGCTTTGTCGAAAAGTATATCGGGTCGAAGCACGCGAGACCGCCGGTGAGCTCGGGGCGTTGCTCCTGGAGTCACAGTTGATCAAGGAGCTCCGCCCTCTGTATAACGTTGCATCGCGGCGGCGGCGCAGAATCATCGTCGCCCACCGATCCATGAATCCACAGGGTTATGCCATCGTCAACCTTGAAGCCATCGATTATCTCGATGTGAAAGAGACAGAGCCGATTCTTGGCGTCTTCAAACACAAGACGCAGGCAAAAGAGTATCTTGCACTCATTGCGAAGTCACATCGATTATGCCCAAAACTTCTACGCCTTGAAGTCGCCCGGCGTTACTGTTTCTCGTATCACCTCGGTCAGTGCGGCGGAGCGTGCATGGGCGAGGAGGATGTTGCCGGGTACAACGCCCGCGTCGAAGCTGCGTTTGAAGCCCGGCGCATCAAGGCGTGGCCGTACGAAGCGGGCGTGACAGTTGAAGAGCTTTCACCCCGCGGATCCCAGCGAGAGGTTTTTCTCATCGATAACTGGTGCCTGGTGGCCAGCTTCAACTCTGCAGACGACGGGTTTGCGAAAATCCCACACACACAGCATCGATTCGATTACGACAGCTACAAGATCCTTTACAGCTACCTGACTGACCCACAGAACTGCAAAGCGATCAAGTCGTACGGTCGAAGGGAATTTGAAGAGCTCCGCCGGAATGGAATCCGGATCTCCGGCGCGGAGCTTCCCTCCGGATCCAAAACCTGATTCCCCCACCTTTCTGTCACTCGCCAGTTCTTGCCAGATATCCTAACCTACCTTGGAGTAACGGGTCCAAATGTCGCCGTTTTTGAGCAATTCTTGGCGGTTTCTGCAAACCGAGCGTTCGGGGAACTTATCTCAAACTGGAATGGTTTAAGTTTGAAATAATCGACTTTGAGATGTCCAAACTTGGTAGAAGGCAAAGAAGCCGGGACACTTTGACAAAGTACGACAGTTTCAGGGAGCCACAAACGAATACACGAAAGGGATAGCATGACGAATCAAGACATTATTCTTGTCACAGGCGCAACGGGTCAGCAGGGAGGCGCTATTGCCCGTGAGTTGTTGACTCACGGTTACCGTGTGAAAGCACTGACTCGGAAACCTGAGGGCGAGAAAGCCAGAGAACTGGTCAGACTTGGCGCCGAGGTTGTTCAAGGCGATCTGAATGATGAAGCATCGTTGGATCGTGCACTCAAAGGCGCGTGGGGCGTTTTCGCCGTGCAAAACACGTGGGAAGCCGGCGTGGAACAGGAAGAGGTGCAGGGCAAACGGCTGGCGGAAATCGCAAAGAAAGCCGGTGTGCATCACTTTGTCTATAGTTCGGTTGCCTCAGCTGATCGCAAGACGGGAATCCCCCACTTTGAAAACAAGTGGCGAATTGAGCAAAGAATCTCTGAACTCGGCTTTCCCTCGTACGTGATCCTTCGGCCTGTGTTTTTCATGGAGAACTTGTATTCGTCATCGTTCAAGCCGGGGATCGATCAAGGAAAGCTCTTTCTTGGAATGGAACCGGCAACCGCTTTGCAGATGATTGCAGTGCAGGACATTGGCAAGTATGGTCTTTTAGCCTTTGAGAAGCATGCGCAGTTGAACGGCCGGGCGATCGATATCGCTGGTGATGAGAAAACGATGCCGGCAACAGCTCAGGTCCTAAGTCAATCGACGAAGAAGACGATCACGTTTGAGCGAGTACCGATCGAAGAAGTCAGGAAATTCAGTGTCGATTTTGCTCTTATGCTCGAGTGGTTCGATCGTGTCGGGTATTCTGCAAAGATAGCCGACAACGCGAAGGAGTTCAGGATAGAGCCCACGACGCTTGCGCAATGGGCAGGCCGGCAGAACTGGGCTTAGTATTCTTATAGGAAGCCGTTCCTGCTGTAGAAGAATTCCCTTCGCAGCCGCAGGAGTGTTGGCCAACTAAACACAGGGCACATTTCATGAAAACAACAGAACAATACGGGAAGAAGGCCGATCTGGCGCTGAGCCTCTGGGTCAAGCTTGCCCGGGCGTCATCGACATTTGGACGGCTCACGGGAAAAGACATTGAGCGCTACGGACTGACACAACCTCAATTCGGCGTGTTCGAACTTCTCGGTCATTTGGGTCCGCTCACGATCGGCGAGGTCGGAAAGAAGATGCTCATCACAGGGGGCTGTGTAACAGTGATCATCGACAATGTGGAGAAGGAAGGTCTCGTTGAGAGGATTCGCAGTACCGAAGATCGTCGTGTGATCAAAGTGCAATTGACCACGAAAGGCCACCTTCTCTTTAATGAAGTCTTCACACAGCATGCAGAGCGCGTTACACAATTAGCCTCTGTACTCACAGAAGATGAACAGGCTCAACTGTCACAGTTGCTGAAGAAACTAGGACTAGCACTCAAGGACATGCAATGACTACCCAATCAGAATCAGACATCACCAACACCTTTGTTCCTCAGCGTCTCGACACGCGAGCACCGTTGAATGAACTCCTCAGCAGTCGTCGAAGCCCGAGGGCATTTTCCGAGCGGCAGATCGAACCTTCAAAGATCGTCGCCCTCTTTGAAGCTGCCCGCTGGTCTCCTTCGTCGGCAAATGAACAGCCGTGGCATTTCGTCGCTGCCACCAAGGAGGATACGCGTATCTACAACGCCTTGGTTGAATCCCTGATGGAGGGCAATCGCCGGTGGGCACAGCGTGCGCCAATGCTTGTTCTCGGCGTGGCGCAATCGGTATACTTAAAAATCGGCAGGGCTTATCAGCATGCGTGGTACGATCTCGGACAGTCGGTAGCCAATCTCACGGTTCAGGCCTCGGCCCTCGGTCTTGCAGTGCACCAGATGGGGGGATTCGACGCCGCCAAAGTGCGTGAGCTGCTTTCCATACCTGATGGGTATGAACCCGTGATTGTGTTCGCGGTCGGGTATGCCGAGCGCCCCGAGACGTTGCCCGATGATCTCCGTAAACGTGAGGAGGGGCCGCGATCACGGAAGCCGTTGGAAGTAATGGTTTTTACAGAAGAGTGGGGGAAACCTTCCCGTCTTGTCGAAGTTCAGAATTCAATGACTAGCGATCCAGATTCAAGAAACTAATCCTGGAATTCCCCCGGTGGAATCCCATGAAGATTTCTCACAATTCACGATTTGAATAGCCTGAGAGAGGACGAGAACACATGGCCCAGTTTATGGTCGACATACAGCTTCCGACGGATCCAAGTGACGAATTCTTCGCCCTCGTACCACCACAGCGGGCGCATATCGACAAGCTGCTTGAACGGGGGGTCGTCATGGGATACAGCCTCTCGATTGACAGGTTGAGGCTCTGGATCGCGCTCAACGCACGCAACGAACGCGACGCTGTCGAGATCCTGGCCGCATTCCCTATGTTCAAGTTCTTCGAGCCAACAATTCATCCGTTGATGTTTCACAACAACTCCTTGATGTCGCTCCTCAAGGTATCATTGAACTGAGCGGTGATTCCCATGAACTCAGCATCTTCTCAGCCAACAACGATTGCCCCGAGCACGGAGTCGCAACTGCCTGATTCTACCAGAATAAGCTACGCTCAGTTGTGCGTCGCGGACTCAGGCCAGGCTCTTCGGTTCTACCGAGATCTTCTTGGTTTGGTCGAAATCCGAACAGAAGGCAGAACAACGTATTTGTCTACTTTGGGGACACAGAAGCCGCTCTTGCTGATTACTGAAGACCCGGATGCGAAACCGAGGGATGTTCGATCGCCCGGCCTCTTTCACCTTGCGCTCCTCTATCCACACCGCCAAGACCTTGCGGCGATTCTGAAGCGGCTCACTCTCCACCGCTGGCCATTCCAGGGATTTGCCGACCACGGCGTGAGCGAAGCTCTGTACCTTGCCGATCCGGACGGTAACGGCGTCGAACTCTACGTTGACCGACCCCGAGCGGAATGGCTCTACAGGAACGGTCAACTCGAAATGGTCACAGAGCCTCTGAATCTTGAGGACTTATTGTCGGAACTCAATGGACATAGCGAGAATGAATTTCCATATGTGCAGGGCGTTTCAATCGGCCACATTCATCTCCAGGTCTCCAGTCTCCGTGCTGCGGAAGAATTCTATCACAAGGCACTCGGTTTTGACGTCACGCAGCGCAATTTCCCGGGCGCTCTGTTTCTGTCGGCGGGGGACTATCATCATCACCTGGGTGTCAACGTGTGGAACAGTCGCGGTACTTCTCCCACACCCGCGCACAGCCGGGGTCTGACTCGGTTCGGTATTCACCTCGGAAACGAACAGGCTCTGCAATCTCTCGCCGCACAACTCCGCCCGACTCCATTCTGGGTGAAGGATTCGACCGACGGTTTCGTTGTTCACGACAGGGACAATATTCACATCGACATTACATAACACCACATCCCATCCATTCATTCATATCCAGGAGGTTGCATGAAACGACTCACAAAGCTTCTTCTTCTCACCACGCTTGCCGTTGCATCCGTGATGGCCCAAAAAGGCGGGTGGACCCTCGACAAAGCACATTCGGGCGTGGGTTTCTCCGTCCGACACATGGTGATTTCGGAGGTAACCGGTAATTTCAGGGACTTCGATATCAGCCTGCAATCATCCAAGGACGATTTCTCCGATGCTGTCGTTGAGGCCACCATCAAGGCAGCCAGTATTAATACCGACAACGAAAAGCGCGATGGGCATCTGAAATCCGATGACTTTTTCAACGCGGAGAAGTTTCCCGAGATCAAGTTCAAGAGCACATCATTCGAGAAAGTCGGAGAGAACAAGTACAAGATCACCGGCGACCTGACGATGCGCGACGTCACAAAGAAGGTGACATTCGATGCAATCTACAACGGCTCCATCAAATCGCCCTGGGGTGCTCTCGTCACATCGTGGAAAGCAACGGTTGCGGTGAATCGGTTCGACTACGGCTTGAAGTGGAATAAGGCAATCGAGGCCGGTGGACTAATCGTCGGCGAGACCGTCAATATTGTTCTGAATCTGGAGATCACGAAGCCTTCAGCGTAGGCCTTTCCTGCTGGTGTATCCGAAGGGCGCTCATTGGATGACAACGAGCTCCCTTCTTCTGTTCCTGACGGCGGGGAGCTAGTGATGCCTTGGTTCTTGCTCTTCCTGCGGTTCGAGGTGGGTAATGACGTTCAGATTAATCGGTGATGCCGCTTTGAGCGCAAGCTCAATTTCTGTCGCATTCGTGTGCGCCTTTTCCAGTGTCGTATTTTGCGGAAAGAGCAAGTGGAATTCGACCCACATTGTTGTGCCAGACACGCGATACCGGACTTCGTGGTACTTCAAGCCGCGCTTCTGAGTCTCCTCGAGCAGGGCTTTGTGCAGCTGCGGCTCGTACGTCCGGTCTGCCTCATCCATCAAGCCGCCGACAGACTGACGAACGAGCTTGCCTCCTGACCAGAGAATATTCAGCGCCGCCAGGATTGCCGTAATGGGGTCGAACGGAAGCCAGCCTGTCCACAGTACCAAAAGCAATCCGAGAATCACCGCAAAGCTTGTCCACGAATCCGTCAACACATGCTTCCCGTTGGCAATGAGAACGAGCGAGCGGTTCCGCTTCCCCTGCCAGACGAGATACCCGCCGAGGCCCGCATTGATAACCGCCGCTGCGACTGTGAACAGTGTTCCCTCTTCGAGGTTCTGCAGCTCCAGCCCCGAAATCCACTTGGCGATCGAAACATAGATGATGAAGACGGCTGCGATAGCGATCATCATGCCTTCCATACCCGCGGAGAAAAATGTAACTTTTTCGTGACCGTACGGATGGCTTTCGTCGGCAGGTTTCAGGCTCAGCCAAAGGCTGAAAGCGGCAAAGGAAACAGCGAAGACGTGAATAACTGATTCGGCAGCATCAGAGAGAATGGCAGCGGAGCCGGTAATGGAATAGGCATAGGTCTTGCCCAGCAACATCATGAATCCGACAATCATCGAGAGCCGGATTGCGAATTGCTGCTGCTTGACAGACGGTTTTTGTGTTTTCACGAAAACCGGAGCCGGGGGAGATACCGTATCCTGCATGAGTGTGCCTTACTAGACCTTCAGAATGATATTGTACTTGTACATCACGTAGGCGATGACGTACAGTCCGAGCATGAAGGCAACTGAATGCAGGAATGAAGCAATCATAGGATCGCCAATAGGCACGAAGAGAAGCTGGTAGTACCATCCTTTGAGGGAAATTGGATTTCCATCCGCACCCGCAAACTTGATAAGCCCCGTGAGTCGTCCGATGAAGCCAGCCAGGAAGAACATGGTGATGGCGTTCAACCCGTAGATCTCAAACGGCTTCGTCCACCGCTTGTATCCCTTCAC
>QYQB01000152.1 GCA_007280275.1 bacterium
AAATACCATTGTCCTCAAGCCCTCGAGCGACTCTCCGTTGACCGGTTGGATGTACTTCGAGCTCATGCGCGAAGTTGGAATCCCCGCGGGAGTGATTAATTTTGTCTCCGGACCTGGCGGCTCCTTTGGCAATGCAGTCGTCGCTCATCCAAAGACCCGGTTCATCTCCTTCACAGGATCGAAGGAAGTCGGCATCCACGTCAATGAACTTGCAGCGAAAGTCCAGCCGGGCCAGAAGTGGCTGAAGCGCGTGATCGCGGAAATGGGTGGTAAAGATTCCATCGTCATCGACGACCAGACAAACCTTGAAGCTGCGGCGCAGGCCACGATTGCGTCGGCGTTCGGCTTCCAGGGACAGAAATGCTCGGCTGCCTCCCGGGCGATCGTCGTCGAAAAGGTGTACGACAAATTTGTGAATTTAATCAGAGAGAAAGCATCGAAAATCAAAGTCGGACAATCCGATGATCCTGCCAACTACATGGGGCCTGTGATCAACGAAAGTTCGCATCGGAAAATACTCGCATACATCGAAAAAGGGATTCAAGAAGGTGGGCGGTTGATCGCCGGCGGCTCCAAAGGCCCTGGTGATGGATATTTCATTCAGGCGACCGTTATCGCCGACGTTCACCCAAAGTCGACCATCTCCCAAGAGGAGATTTTTGGCCCAGTTCTCGCGATCATAAAGGCAGAGGATTACGACCACGCACTGGAAATCGCGAACGATACGGAGTTCGGTTTGACCGGAGGCGTGTGGACGAACAATCGAAAGAAGATTGAGAAAGCGAAGAGGGAATTCCACGTCGGCAACTTCTACATCAATCGAAAAATCACCGGTGCGATGGTTGGAGTTCACCCGTTCGGCGGTTTCAACATGTCGGGCACAGACTCGAAAGCCGGCGGAAGAGACTACCTGCTCCTGATGATGCAGGCGAAGTCGATTTCGGAAAAAGTGAAGTGAGCGTCTCAATCGGACCTGAGGGGACAATGGACTCTCCTGAATATATCAGTTGCAGTTCATGCGGTGAAGAAATTACACCGGATAGCGAGTTTTGTCCGCATTGCGGAGTCCTCTTCTCCGAGGCTGCGAAGGAGAAGTGCGACGCCCATCCGGCGAACCTTGCGCAGGGTATCTGCATTGTCTGCCGCAAGCTTGTCTGCGAGGAGTGTGGAAAGATAGTCCACGGGCGCAATTTCTGTCTGGGGCATCAGACCGTCGAGGTCCAGCAGGATTGGGCACGGGCGTTCCAGTCGACGGATATCAACGACAGCGAGCTTGCGAAGTCGCTTCTTGAGTCGAACGGGTTCAAGGTGTTGGTCCAGAATTTCACGCCGATGGGATATGCCTGGGATGGCGGCGGTGATTCCTCGATCTCGAGAAGCACACTGAACAAGCCGGCGAAAGTGTTCGTCCCAATCCCCGAATACGTCCGTGCGGAGGAAGCTCTCAAAGAATGGAAATCGGGTGAGGCAGATGCCGGGGAACAAGAGTCGGATACCAGTCAATAGACAGCAAGGAGAGCCATGAAAATTCATGAATACCAGGGGAAAGAGATCCTCAAAAAATTTGGCGTTCCCGTTCCCATCGGAAAGGTGGCGTTCAGTGTCGATGAAGCAGGACGAGCTGCAGAAACGGTTGGTGGTTCAGTCTGGGTTGTGAAGGCACAGATCCACGCCGGCGGCCGGGGTAAAGGCGGCGGTGTGAAGCTGGCGAGGAATATTGATGAGGTGAAGGATCGGGCCTCTGATATCCTCGGTATGCGCCTCGTGACTCATCAAACGGGTCCGGAGGGGCGAATCGTCAAGCGGCTGCTCATTGAACAGGGGATGAACATCGCAAAGGAAATGTATGTCGGCATCACACTGGATCGTGGACGGTCACAGACCGTGGTGATGGTATCGACGGAAGGGGGAGTTGAAATCGAGAAGGTGGCTGCGGAAACGCCGGATAAGATTCTGAAGGAGTATGTCTATCCTTCGCTCGGCTTGCAGCAGTACCAGGCGCGGAGATTGTGCTTTGGGTTGGGTCTGAGCGGCGACGCGTTCAAGAACGGCGTCAAATTCCTTCTTGCTCTTTACAAGGCATACGATGCTTCGGATGCTTCCCTTGCAGAAATCAATCCTCTCGTTATCACGGCAGAGGGGAGTGTGATCGCACTCGACGCAAAGATGACGTTCGACGACAACGCGCTCTATCGCCATCCTGAAATCGTGGCAATGCGCGATCTCGACGAGGAAGATCCCCTGGAGATCGCAGCGTCGAAGTCGAATCTCAATTACATCAAGCTCGACGGCAACGTGGGATGCATGGTCAACGGCGCCGGGCTGGCGATGGGGACAATGGATATCATCAAGCTTGCCGGCGGCATGCCTGCTAACTTCCTCGACGTCGGCGGCGGGGCAAGTGCAGAGACCGTTGAAGCAGGATTCCGCATCATCCTCAAAGATCCAAACGTGAAAGCCGTTCTGATCAACATCTTTGGCGGCATTGTCCGTTGTGACCGGGTTGCGAACGGCGTGGTGCAGGCGGCGAAAAATGTCCAGGTGTCCATTCCGATCGTGATCCGTCTGGCGGGCACGAACGCTGAACTGGCGGCAGACATCTTGAAGACTTCGGGACTGAGCTTCGTCGTTGCCGACAGTCTGAAGGATGCCGCTGAGAAAGTGACGAAAGCGATCGCGGCGTGAAAAAAGAGTTAAGACGGTAGACGTGAAACGGAAGACGTAAGAAGGGGCCAACTATTGGCTGGTGGCCAATAGCCGATAACCGGAAGCCGAAAGCTGACCGCTGATTGCTGACGGCACTGGAGCTTAGCGCCAGTTTTTTTTCTCGCCTATTCCCTTCTGCCTTCTGACTCCTGAATTCTGACTTCTGAATTCCTGACTTATGTCCTCTTGGGATCCCAAATACGAGCCGGTCATCGGCCTTGAAGTGCACGCACAGCTCCTGACCCAATCGAAGGCGTTCTGCGGCTGTTCGACGAATTTTGGCGCCGAGCCGAATTCGAACGTCTGCCCGGTCTGTCTTGGATTGCCCGGCGTTCTCCCCGTCTTGAACCTGAGCCTGGTCGATTATGTCATACGGATGGGGCTCGCGACCCATTGCTCGATCGCCCCGCGCTCCATCTTCGCCCGCAAGAACTACTTCTATCCTGATCTCCCCAAAGGGTACCAAATCTCCCAATATGAGGAGCCGATCTGCTCTGGTGGATTTGTGGAGATCGAGCTTGAAGACGGCTTGCGCAAGCGAATCGGATTGACGCGCATCCATATGGAAGAAGACGCGGGAAAGTTGATTCACGATATCGATGTCGATACACTCGTCGATGTCAACCGGTGCGGGATTCCGCTGATCGAGATTGTAAGTGAGCCGGAAATCCGTTCTCCGCATGAAGCTTACCTCTATCTGGCAAAGATCCGCCAGATCGTGACGTACCTGGGCATCTGTGATGGGAACATGGAGGAAGGCAGTCTTCGGTGCGACGCGAATGTCTCGGTGCGTTTGAGCGGAGAGTCTGAACTCGGCACGAAGACGGAAGTCAAGAACATGAACTCCTTCCGGTTCGTCGAAAAGGCCCTTGAATACGAAATTGGCAGGCAGATTGGATTGATCGAAAGCGGCGAGAAAGTTGTGCAGGAAACACTTCTCTGGGATTCGGGACAGGGGATCGCGGTCCCGATGCGCTCGAAAGAAGAAGCCCACGATTACAGGTATTTTCCTGATCCGGATCTTATCCCGGTTATTGTCACCAAAGAATGGATTGAGAATATGTCCACTACACTCCCGGAAGATCCGACGGCGAGGCGGGATCGCTTCGTCGCAGAATTCAAGATCCCGAAGTACGACGCTGACCTCCTGACGGCAGAAAAACCCTTGGCAGACTACTTCGAAGGGGTAATAACAAACCTGAAAACAAAGAACGAGGAAAACTACAAACTCGCCAGCAACTGGACCATGGGGGATGTCTTGCGTGTTGTGAACACCGAGAAAATTCTTCTGGTAGATTTCCCCGTTGCGCCGGCGCACCTCGCCGAGATGATCAACATGATTGTCGATGGCACGATCAGTGGCAAGATTGCGAAGGATGTCTTTGAGGAAATGCTGAAGACCAAAGAACCTCCGCGGGCGGTCGTCGAAAGGAAAGGGCTGCTGCAGGTGAGCGACACAGCCGCCCTCGAAGGTATCGTTGATCAGGTGCTTAAGCAGAATGCCGTGCAGGTCGCGGAGTTTCTCGGCGGAAAAACGCAGCTGTTCGGTTTCCTCGTCGGTGAATCCATGAAGGCGACAAAAGGAAAAGGGAATCCGAAAATTGTGAACGAACTCCTGCGGAAGAAGCTGGAGGAGCTGAAGAAGTAGTGGAGTATGGGAGTAGTGGAGTATGTGAGTAGGGAGGTCTTGTAGCTCGGTTGGATCGATATTCGTTGGAAGGAGATGCTATGCACAAATTCAAGGAGCTGGATGTCTATAAGAAGGCACTCGTTTTCACAAGGGTAGTGAGAGAAACAACGAAGCGATTCCCGAAAGACGAGCTCTTTGTGTTGTCATCGCAATTTCGTCGTGCAGCTGATTCAATTGTCTTGAACATTGCGGAGGGGGCGGGGAATTCCAGCAAGAAGGAGTTCGCCCGATTCCTGGATTACTCGATACGATCAGGCTTTGAATGCCTGGGTTGTCTTGACATCTCTTTGGAAAACCAATTCATCGACGCATCTGCGCACTCAACACTTGCTCACTATGCAAATGAAATTGTTGCAATGCTGTACGGTCTGAAGAAGTCTCTTTTTCGATCGTAGAGTTGACGTCTTCGACCGTTCATTCATCGAACCACTCATCAAGTCCCGTACTCCACGACTTGCTACTTAATTACTCCAATACTAACTACTCAACTACTCCAATACTTCACTACTCAACTACTCCCTATGCGTACGAAAACAATCGCCGGCAACTGGAAAATGAACAAAGATTTCCCCCAAACTGAAGAACTCATCGGCGGACTCAAGAAGGCGTTGAGTTTCGATCTGAAAGGAGTGAAGGTGATCATCTGTCCCCCATTCACTTCTCTCGAACTCGCGCATCGTCTGATTCGAGGATCGCCGATGGAACTCGGTGCCCAAAACATGTATCACGAGGACGATGGCGCGTTCACGGGCGAAGTCTCCCCCACGATGCTGACAACCGTCGGATGCAAGTACGTCATCCTCGGACACTCCGAGCGGAGACAGTACTTCCACGAGAGCGACGCGTTCATCAACAAGAAAGTGAAAAAGGCGATCGCGGCAGGATTGACTCCGATAGTCTGCTTCGGAGAAACGCTCGATCAGAGAGAGACCAACATCACTGCTCAGGTCGTGACTGCTCAAGTTCGTGGAGTGCTACAGGATATCGCTGCGGAAAACGTCGAGAGACTGATTCTCGCCTATGAGCCGGTGTGGGCAATCGGTACAGGAAGAAATGCGACACCCCAGCAGGCAGAAGATGTTCATATCCTGGTCCGAAAGCTGCTGGGCGAGATGTACACTGCCTCGACTGCGGAAAGAGTCATCATACAGTACGGTGGGAGCGTCAAGCCGGAGAATGCTGCAGAACTTCTCTGGCAGCCAAACGTCGATGGGGCTCTTGTCGGAGGCGCCTGTTTGAAAGCGGATTCCTTCGCCGGTATTATCAAGGCCGCTGCCAGGTAGCCGGAGGGAGGGGCAATCCTGCTACTGGTGACGAGGGATCTGGAAGTTCTGCTCTTGATAGCATTGTTCCACGGACTCTGTGGTTTGTTCTTCAATTGATGGCCAGAAATCCTTGAAATTCTAGCGTTTAGACGGATTCCCAAGTCTGCAAATGCTATGATTTTCGTTGATTTCCGGCCATTTTTGTATTATATTCTTGCCAACGTTTCACGGGTTGGGAAATCAATCCGTCCCGTCTTTTTGCCCATTACCCTCGTAGAGAATTGATCAGAAAATCTCAGAGTTTTTCCAGAATTCTCCCTCGTGTCTTCGCTTTTCTTTGCCTCAGTCTGGGCACTCCTGCGCTGGGTCAGGTCACGATCCACGAAAACGGCCAGCCAACTCTGGCCGGCTCCGATGCAAGTATGCACATGGACAGCCAATCGAGACGTAAAATCGATTTGGCGGGCACATGGACATATTCCATGGACAACGAGACCTGGAAAGAGGTCAAGGTCCCCGGATCATTCGACTACAAAGGACGCATCACCTTCGTCCGGAAGTTTACACTCGACAGAACGACGCTCGCTTCATCCGCGTTTCACCTGATCGGATTTGGAATCAATCACGACGCTGAGATCTACATCAACGATCTCTTTGTCGGTAGGCACGTCGGCGGCTACACCACCGTCGATATTGATTTGCCCGAGAACGCTCTGCAACTGGGAAGCGAAAACGCCATCAAGATCATCGTCAACAATAACCTCAGTGCTCGGTCGACACTTCCGCTGAGACAGCAGATCTGGGGATGGCGGGACTATGGGGGCCTCGTACGCGACATCTATTTGCTCGTCACGCCAAAACTCTGGATCGATCGGCTCGGCGTTGATGCAAAGCCGAATGCCGACCTCACTCTGGGGACAGTCAACGTTGTCGGTATCCTCAACAGCAAGCTATCCGGAATCCCGGATGATACCCTGAGCGCTTTGATCGGATCCGCGCAACCGAACTTCGTAGTGGAAGTCCTCGACAGATCAACTGGTGCAGTCGTCGGGCAATCGCCGCCGCAGCCGGTGAACGTACTCACGAATCGGGACTATGAGGTGAAGGTTGCTGTGGCTATCAAGTCGCCCCGACTGTGGAGCCCCGAGGCGCCGGATCTCTACATTGTTCGGGGAAAACTCACCTTGCAACAGGGGAAACAGCTCAAGGTGATCGACGAGTTCGATCGCGTCACAGGCTTCCGCCGGTTCGAAAGCGACAACAAGAGCTTTGTCCTGAATGGAAAACCCGTCGTCCTGCGCGGTGTTGTGTGGCACGAAGATGCGCCTCGCTTTGGAGCTTCGCTCTCGTATGAGCAGATGGAGAAGGACATCACCCTCATCAAGACGCTTGGCGCGAATGCCGTCAGGTTCGCATTTCATCCTCCCCATCCTTATGTCTTGAATCTTTGTGATCGTTACGGCCTCCTCGCGTTCGTTGAAATTCCCGCCTGGAGCGTGCCCGGAGAAATTCTTGATCAGGAGCATTTCAAGTTGCTGGCCGAAGCAATGATGAGCGAGGTGATCGAGCGGGATCAACATCGTCCCTCCGTTGTCGCCTGGGGGGTCGGGGATGGTTTCGACTCCGCAGATCCCCGCACGTGCAACTTTGTCGATAGGATCGCTGCAGCAGCCCGGAAGCTGGACGACCGACTGATCTATTTCGGGTCGTGCGTGGTTTCAACCGACCGGTGTGCTGGATCGGTGGATATCGCGGCTGTCAGATTTTCGGCAGAGGCCCCAGGTTCTCTCAAGAGCAGTATTCTACAATGGAAGGAAGCACACCCCAAGCAGCCTGTCGTCATCCTCGCCTATGGGAAGACGGTTGAGCCCGAAAACCGCAGCGGCTGGAGCGACCCGATGTCACAGGAAGCTCAGGCTGAGTATTTCAAGAAAGCGATTTCCGTCATCAAGGAAGCAGGTATTGCAGGATCCTTCATTGATGCTTTCGCTGATTGGAGGGGAGACCGTCCTTTGATGGCGATAAGCGCCGGTGATCGGTACGTTTATCCTCTCGGACTTCTCAGCTATGCCCGCGAGAAACGGGCGTCATTCGAGATGGTCAAGCTCCTTTACAACGGGGAGAAAACGAATGCTCTTCCGATAGGGCGCTACCGTGCGTCGTTCCCGGTCGCACACATCATTTGGGGATTCGCGGTGATCTTCGTGGTTGCATATCTCTATCACTACAATCGTCGGTTCAACGAAACGTTCAAACGGGCTTTGCTACGTTCTTACAACTTCTATGCGGACCTCCGGGATGTCCATACCGTGTCAATTCCTCAGACGTTCCTGCTTGCCGCGGCAGTATCAGTGACGCTCGGAGTCATCCTCTCCGGAATCCTGTACCGATTCAGGACGGATACACTGGCAGACTACCTTTTGACGACGTTCGTGGTGTCGGACGGTATGAAAGAGAACCTCATATCAGCAACTTGGCATCCTTTTCCGGGTATTCTATTGTTCTCCTTGGTTTTGCTTCTGTGGTATCCCGTTGTGGCGTTGCTTATCCGGTTGATGGCCCTTCTCGTGAAGCGACGAGTATACTGGTACCACGCTTTTGCAGTTGCCGTGTGGGGCTCGCTTCCCATCGTCCTGCTGAGTCCTGGCGCGATGGCATTTTTCAAGCTGCTCGAGAG
>QYQB01000200.1 GCA_007280275.1 bacterium
ATGATCGAGACACCGTTCACGCCAAGAACAGGAATTCCGCCAAACTCTTCGTAGTCCATATCACGCAGGGCAGCACGCAACGACCCACGCGCCGCACCGATCAGCAGCGTGCGGAGTAAGCTTCCGGATGCATACTGCTTCAATTTGCTTTTCAAAAACGAGGGGACACTCTCCCCAAACTTGAGAACAACATTCCCCACGAATCCGTCGCAAACCACAACCTGAGCTTTTCCTTTGAGAATGTCTCTTCCCTCGACGTTTCCGATGAAGTTCAAATGACTTCGTTCCAGAAGTCCGTACGCCTCCTGCACAACTTCCGTCCCCTTCTTCTTTTCCTCGCCGACGTTCAGTAACCCAACCTTTGGATTCTCATACTTGAAGATCTTCTTCGCATAGAGGCTCCCCATCACTGCGAACTCATACAGGTGCCGAGCGCGGCAGTCAACGTTTGTTCCCGCATCGACAACGAGACAGACACCCTCTTCAGATGGAAAGAATGCAGCTATCGTCGGGCGGCTGACGCCCTTCACACGGCCCAGGATGAGCGTCGACGCAGAAAGAACCGCACCTGTGTTTCCTACGCTTGCAAACGCCTCCGCTTTTCCGTCTTTGTGGAGCTGCATGCCGACAGCCAGGGAGGAGTTCTTCTTCTGCTTTAGTGCGGCAGTCGGAGGGTCATCCATCGTGATGACCTCTTCAGCGTTCACAACCGAGTATGACAGTCCCTCTGCATCGTGGCGTTGAAGCTGAGCACGGATCTCCTGCTCCCTGCCGACAAGGATGACTTCAAACTCGTTCTTTCTCTGGCGCAAAGCGACTATTTCCCCGGCAACTTCACTTGCGGGCGCGAAATCTCCCCCCATTGCATCCAGTACAATTCTTGGTCGTTGAGCCAAAGGATTCGTGCTCTCTGTGCGGTAAACAGATTCAGTGTCTCTGGGCCGCCGAGCTGAAGCCTCCTACAGAGGCAAAATCCCGTCTCGTCAATGACGAAGCGGGATGCTCAGCTTTTCTCGAGAAACTCAGGATTCTTTCGGTATGATGATCGAACGACCGTCGTAGTAGCCGCAGTTCGGGCAAGCCCTGTGCTGCAACTTCTGCTCGTGGCAGTTCGGGCATTCCGCTGTTGCTGGGACGGTTGCCTTGTAATGTGTGCGGCGTTTACGCCCGCGAGTCTTTGAATGGCGTCTCTTTGGATTTGGCATTGATTTGACCTCTAGCTAGGAAAAGACGTACGTTTTCTAATTCTTTGTGAACTTTTGGAGCCCTGACAATGGTGAATCTACTGCTTCGTTCCGACACTCGCACCTGGCCCGATTCAGGTTTGTCCCGCATGTGGGACACAAACCGGCGCAATCCTCAGTGCACAACGTTTTCTGCGGAAGCGCAAGTATTGCGTGCTGCCTCACATCTTCATCGAGGTCGATGTAGTTGGCGTCGGGGGATAATACCCGCATATCCTCATCTTCGATGACCTTAGCACGACCCTCTGCCACGTACACAATACCAAACCTGGATGAAACCTCACGTTCAAACTCTTCAAGGCAGCGATCACACGTGAAAACGCCCCCCGTCTTGAACTCCGTCTGAACATAGAGCTGTCGGCTGGTATTTTCCAGCGCGGCTTCAACGCAGACCTCTCTTGTGAAGCGGGAATCGAGACCGATTTCCCCGGGTGCCACCTGGAGTGAGTGTTGGTGAGCACCTTCCGAGAGTTTGGAAATATTGATCCTGAGTATGCTCACCGGTTCCCCCGAGGCTCTGCCTTTAGGAATCGTTAAGAACAGAATGGGCAAATAAGGAAAAAATACAACTTTCCGAAGGATTTAGACCATTTTTTGCAAAAAATCGCTAAAAATATAACCAGAAGGTGCTCAAGAGTCAAGCGAAAACTGGGAATGTTCGGTTTTGGCGCGTGCGAGACAAACAAAAAAGCCCTCGCACGGTGCGCACTCGGGCTTTCTTGCATGTCAAAGCAAAAAATGTGTCACTATGCCTGCTTCTCCGTGACCATCTCTCCGTTGCCCGGCTCGGCAAGCACAAGTAACTTACCTTGGACGTAATCGACTGTCTCATCCAATGCATCACTAAACTTCTCGAAATCTTCCTTGTAGAGGAAAATCTTGTGTTTTTCGTATTCCTCTTCCCCCACCCGTTTGCTTTCGGTAATCGTGATGTAGAAATCCTTCTCCGATTTCGTGGATTTCACATCAAAAAAATACGTGCGCTTACCGGCCCGCACCCGTTTCGTGAAGATTTCATCTTTGTATGTGTTTTCCAAGGTCGTCCTACCTCCCTTCAAAAGAACTGTTAGAATCCGATGTTCGCGGTCTCAAGCTCGAAGTGCGAAACACGAGCTTCCTTCAACGCCATTCGGACTTCAATGGAACATGTTCCATCTCATGTTCCGAATTCACCATTTCCCTCTCGTCTGTCCGTCAGGCCCGATGGTTGTGGTCTTCGGGGGACAGACAGTAAAGAGGGCAGATAGTTCACGTTACTCGCTTTTTCCTCCGAATCACCTCCTCACAACCGCGATCTTGGCGGTGCCTGTTTGATTTCCGTTGTCTGCAAATGCCACCACGAAATAGACTCCACTGGGGACGACGTCACCGTAGGCATTGCGCCCGTCCCAAAACGCTCTTCCGCCTCCCTGAGCCTTGAACTGCGACACCAGCCCTCCACTCGTAGAAATTATCTTGATGGACGTCTCCGCTGCCAGGTTGCGGATCGTCAATGGCGTGACCGAAGGAACAAGAAACGGGTTCGGACCGACGTCAAGGGAGGAAAGCGCACGGAGCGTCTGAACCGGCGCAACTTCGAGGCTTGAAAGACCTTTTTCGGTTCCGAAATACATATATCCACGCTTCTGATCATAAGCGATGGACCGGATATCATCATCAACGAGTTTTCCGTTCGTCGAGAGAACAGTGTACTGAGCCAGCACAGCTGTTGCGTCCGAATTGACGACAACGATCCCTTCTTTCGTTCCGACCCACTTATTGTTGACCGCATCAACCGCGATTGCCTGAATCGATTGGCCGCGGAGAGGAAGCCGGGGGACAATACTCCTCGTCGGATTGAGAGGGTCGTTGATGATTGTCATTCCGAGATCTGTTCCAACACAGACATCCCCGTTGACATCCACCGCAAGCGAAAGAATGATGCTGCTAAGGAGGCCATCAGAGGAAGTCATATGACCCCAGCCGCCGGTTGACCGTGTCCCTGTGACGGATGAATCTTCGTTGAAGTAGTAGAGACCGTTCGAGGGTTTGTCGCTTGGTTCTGCGGTCGCAAACCACTTTGTATCATTGCGGTCGATGAGTATGTTCGTGAACTTGCCGTCAGGAGAAGTTGATGCCCGGTAGATGGTAGAATTGCCGATCTTGACTTGAACGACATGGTTTCCATTCACGGCCGCCCGATTGACGATCCACGTATCGCCCTGCGAATCGACAGCGACTCCGCCAACCACAACATAGTTCGGATCCTGAGGAACGGAGCCTGCGAGCGACGGAGTGGTGGTTTGATCGAGGCGTCGGCGAATCGTGTCAGCAACCACCTCTACCAGTCCAAATCCCCATGAACTCGCCCAGACGGATCCGTTGGCGCCAAGGGAGACCTTGTAGTAGTCATTACTTTTCATGACGGGGTAGCGGGCAACCGTGTAGTTCTTCCAGCGGGTATTTTCGGACTCTGCTGGATCGTAGCGGTAAAAGCCCCGACCGCGCAAGCTGATTCCGGAAGCTGCCCATAGAACGCCGCGATCATCGACCACCACGTTGCTAAACAGATTTGACTGGGGACCGTTCGGTGCTTTGTATTCCCATGCCCCGGTCCATCGAGCGATGCCATTTGACGTCGTGCCAACCCACACCGTGGCCGTAAGCGGCTGCCCCGCAAGAGCACTCGCTTGCGTCTCCGCGTTGTATGCAATCGGTGCAGTCGGTGAGGAGAAACCGACGTATGAACCAAGTCTGAAACTTCCTGTCTCATTCCAGAGAACGACGACGTCATTCGAGCGGCCCAGGAGATTAACGATTGTTTTTCCGCTGAACGGAGGAACAGGTAGAAAACTCTTCTCGTTGAAGATCGCAAGACCGCCGGATGTTCCGACGACAATCGTGTCATGAATAGTCGTAACAGCGACACACGTAGCGGCCGGAAGACCTTGTGCTGTTCCATAGGCCGTCCACGAAGTCGGAGCGGAGAGATTGGGCGCATCCAAAGGTGCCGAAGCGACGCCGAGATCCGTCGCCGCCCAAATCCGGTTCTTGTGGATCTTCACGTCATTGACGCCTGCCTGTGTGGGAAAGCCGAGATTGGCATAGGTATCTCTGAACTCTCTTCGAGAGAGCTGAAGGATCGTGATTCCGAAGTCGGTTGCGATGAACAATGAATCGCCTCGCACGAGAAATTTCCGAATTGCTTTTTGCACACGATCCGACTCTCGGATACCTGTGACCTCCCTCCACTGCCCCGTGGCGGGCGTCAGTGCGTTGATGTAGCCGTCCGACGATCCGACCCAGATTATTCCCGTTCCATCGACAGCGACGGCGGTGAGGTCATTGGAGCTGAGGCCTTCGGAATTAGTGAATTTAGTGAAGAGGTTCGAAGAAGGGATGTAAAGAAAAAGGCCGCCTGAAGTCGCGACCCAGAGAGAATCTGTCGTTGCTGCTATTCCGCGTACAGTTTTCATATCTGTGAAGTTTCGCCATCGCCCGAGGTCGAGTGGAGCTTGCTGACCCATGAGCACCAATGGCACAGCGATCAACGCCAAACACGCCAACACAACATACCTGTTCATGGACCTGTCATTCTCAGTGCTTGGGCATCCGGTCGGATGTTCGTTTCAGATTACGAAAGAGGATCGCCATCTCAAGAGCCGCCCGAGCCGCATCCCGCCCCTTGTTGCCCTGCTTGCCGTCGGCACGATCATGAGCCTGCTCGAGATTGTCGGTGGTCAATACACCAAAAGTGACGGGGAGTGTGTGGTGCAGCGCGACATGCTGAATTCCGCCCGCAGCTTCGGAAGACACGAATTCGAAATGGGGAGTTTCGCCCCGGACGACAGCACCGAGACAAATGATAGCATCGTAACTTCCAGCTTCACACAGGCGATTCGCTACCTGGGGCAATTCAAATGCACCGGGGCACGAAAACACCTGGACATCCTCCCTTCGAACGCCATGGTGGCCAAGGCACCGCTCAGCCCCTTGCCGCAGCTTCTTGGTTATCCCTTCGTGAAAGCGGCTCACGACGATCGCAAATCGCAACCCTCGACCGACCGTGCTCCGCTTGACCGCCCCCCGCTTCGTCCGTCCTGTGTTCACGTGAAAAGCCTGCTCCGCATCGTTTCAACTATGTGCATGGGGACTGTGAAGACGCCAAGAGCGTAATCATCGTTCTTTTTACCGCCGTGAAAATCAGATCCGCCGCTCTCAAGCAGAAAATACTGATTGACCAACCCGCGGTAGTATTCCTTCAGCTTGTCATCGTGGGCGGGATGAACAACCTCTATCCCATCGAGCCCGTTCTTGATTAACTGGGAAAGATCCAGTTCACTGATGTACTTGCCAGGGTGAGCCAGGAAGGACAATCCACCCGCTTTCGTGATCAGCTTGAATGCGTCTGCCGGACTCAGTTGGTATTTCTTCTCGAAGGCGGGTCCACCATTGCCGATGAATTTCTCAAAGGCTTCGTGATACGTCGCGATATGCTTGCCATCGAGGAGGGCATTTGCGATATGAGGCCGGCCCACTGATCCGATTCCTGCTTGCTCCAACACAGCTTCCAAGTTCAATGGTATATTGAGCTTGTTGAGCTTTTGGACGATTCGCTCAGCGCGCTTCAGCCGTTCACGCCGGAAAAATGTCAGATAATCCAGGAGATCCTGATTTCGCTGATCAATAAAATACGCGAGAACGTGCACATCTTTCTCACCAAGAGAAACACTCAACTCAAGACCGGTGATGACCTCCATGCCCAGACCCTTTCCCCATTCGATAGCTTCATCGAGAGCACCGACGTTGTCGTGGTCGGTAATGGAGAGAACCTCGAGTCCTGCGCTATGAGCCCGCTGTATCAGATCATATGGTACTAAGGCACCGTCCGAGTGCGTCGTATGGGTATGCAGATCTGCGCGGCTTGCTGAGGAAAGGGACGATTGAGGAACATGTCCCTTGTTCCCAGACTCCACCTTCTGCGACATGAATTACCGATTTGTAGGTTGAACATATGAGATTTTTCAGTGGAAGCGCCCGAACACGTACCAACCCGGAGCGGTGGGGTACCCTGCGGCACCATGCAGGGCGACGGTGCTGCTAGAGGTATTGCTTGCGAAATCCTTCGTAATCGTTCATCGTCAATTTATTCCCCTCCAGCTGCAAGTGCCCCTCTCGAATAAATTGATGAAGCATACGAGAGACTGTCTCGCGTGAGGTCCCGGCCATATTTGCCATGTCCTGCTGCAACGGCAATTCATCGATCTCCACTTTCCCTTTCCGGAAGACACCGATGTCATCTGCCAGCATGAGAATGACGTTCGCAACACGGCCCGAGGCATCTTTGAGTGAGAGGCTTTTGATTTGCGTGTCCGCCTTGCGGAGACGCGTCGTAAGCTCTCCAAGGAGAGAGATTGCTACCTGAGGATGTTCGTTCACCAACTTCAGAAAATCACGACGGTGAATCATGAATAGCTCGGCCTTGGTAAGTGCAACAACGCTTGCCGAACGTGCAAGACCATCGAGAAGTGACATTTCACCGAAGAATTCACCGGGACCGAAGATCGAGAGGATAACTTCCCTGCCGTCCTCATCCGTCCGGACGATCTTCACCTTTCCCGAGATAATGACGAAGAGCGCTGCCCCCATTTCTTTCTCGAGGACAACAATATTCCCCTTCTTGTACTTCTTCCGAAGACCGAGTTTTTCGATTTTCTTGAGGTCGGGTTCCTCGAGGTCAGCAAAAATGGGGACGTTTTCCAGGAAGCTCAATTCGGTAACCGGGTGTTCAAGAGTGAGTTGTGTGCCGGCCTACAAGGCGCTGGATTAGGATCATGTGCCCGTCATCTCCGCCACACCTGTCGGGCGTAAATATATCCGCATCTGTACTGAAAGTCAAGGTTAAATCCTTAGCCCAGAATAGCTTAAGCAGAATCGGCAAATGGGTATTCCGTTCCATTTGTGAAAGTCACCGATCCCCTTTCCCGCCTGCGGAATCCATAATTCTTCCGGTGGGCGACGGGCTCCCCCCTCCTGATTGATGCACCGCCAAGAGCCATTCGGGTGGACCGGTGTATATCTGCATGATTGTTGGCTTCCATCGAGATTTACCCGGGGGAAGGATCATACGCCTGGTGTGTGTGACAGGTAATACAGGCTTTCGTCTCCAGTTTGCATAAAGTGATGAGGGAGAAGAAGAGAGTTTCTCCCTGGTTTCAGCATGTTCACTTGACGAAGGCTCTCTCCAGCACCATCACGAACATCACAATGCAGCAGGGTCTCCATGAAACAATTTGCATTCTTTACCGGGTTCTTGCTCCTGACGACAGCAGTTGCGGTTCCCTTCTTTTTCAAAAAAGGAAAGCCTGCCCGGCAGGAAGCCGACGAGAACATCCGGTACGACATCAATGATTATCTGGCAGCTGAGGGGTTGTAGCAGTCACTGCAGGCACTCAATCACGAAGTCAATGACGATTTTCGCGTCGTCGATTGGTTGCCTGGATGGGGACTCGAAATCTGTTGAAAGTCGAGTTTGAAGTCTGTCGGCGGCGAAACGCACTTTTTCCGGAATCGATTCATCCGCCGCTATCCCGCGTAGTTGACCGATGAAGTCCCTGCCGTACTGTTTCTCTGGTAGTTTCCGCTGCAGCTCCGTAACAGCAATTCCGACCGCTCGTCGAGCAGACGTTCTTGCCTTTCCAAGGTTAGCGTTTCGGCCGGCTTCAGCAGCGCGCTGCAATTCCAGTCGGACGCCCTCAAGCCAGTTCATGAGTCTTCTTCTCGAGTATGTGATTCACAATGGACGCAAACTTGACCGGACACTCAAGCTGCGGGACGTGCCCGCAATGATCGATAAAGAAGGCTGTCGCGTGCGGCACGAACTTGCGAAGGACGTTCACACTCTCAGGTGAAATCACCTTGTCTTCCCTTCCCCAGACGATGTCGACCGGCATCGTGAGCCAAGCCAGCTCTTCCACGAGAAAATGCGTCGCATCGATCGAGCTTACAATTTCGTTCATGCGCCGTTGGGAAAGGTCCCGTAAGATAGAGTGGGCAAACGGCTTGAAGTACCAGGGATATCGGTACCATAAATTGTTGAGCAAGCGGCGCGCATCATTCACCGAATTCAATGTAAACATCTCCTGAAGCCTCTCGACGCCGGGATAGTACACACCGGCTGAGCTGACAAGAACCAGTTTTTCGATCCTTTGAGGATGTCGCGCAGCGTAGAGAGCGCTCACCCACCCTCCAAACGAGTGACCAAGCAGGATGCATGTTTTCTGAGCGACGCAGTCGAGGAAGACAGAGAGTGCCTCCACATGTTCCTGCAGCGTGCAGAAGCCGCTTACTCTTTTCACGGTGGACAATCCAAATCCCGGCAGATCCAGGGCAGCAACGCGATGATTGCCCTTGATGAGCGGAAGGGCTTTCAACCACGTGCTTGAGGATGTTCCAAGTCCATGAACAAGGATGAGCGTACTCGCCGGCTGAGGGTGATCCCGCAGAAGGTAATGAAGCCGGCCGACATCAGATTCCAACACGCTGCTCTGAAACCCTAGCGATTGGAACCGCCTGCGCACAATTCTGTGAAGCAGATTGAGAAGCATGTCAGAAGGGAAATTTGTGGTTGTACCACTCACGCGTCATCTCCAGCCAGAAGAAGAGGCCTCTCCACTTCCCGAGTGTTGCATAGCGTTTCTCGATGGTCGAGTCCTTTACCTTCCTGCCGCGTGTGTGCAGCTCGTAGAATTTCGTCCGCACCCACGAATCGAGTCCGAGATAGTCATACCGTCCCAGGAGTTTCAATATGTTTCCCGCGGCATAGTCGCCCATCCCTTTCACTGACTTCACCTCTTTGAAGAGTTCCTCGGTGGAGAGAGGTGATGACCTCCAGCCCTCAAGATCAAGTGTTCCGTCAGCTACGACCGTTGCCAACTCAAGCAGATACGGCGACCGGTATCCGGTGCGGATGTGTTTCCGCACATACGCTTCTGTCGTCCCGGCGATCGCTTGCGGACTTGGAAAAGCGGAGAGCCCGTCCCCCAGGCTCTTCCCTAGCACGGTAGTCAGGTTGCGGACCATGACTTCTGTCAGCGACCAGCTGCAATTCGTGGTGCAGATCATCTTGACAACATCTTCAAAGACGGTGGGAGCGCGCAGGAGCCTGCCGGCTCCAGCCTTCGGGATCCATCGGTATCTCGAGTCGCGCGACGCCTCTCTGTAGAACTCCGAGAGATCGTCCTTTAATCGAAGACACACGCAGAGGAGATTTCGAATTTCGTTTTTCCGGCCTGACGCCAGCGACGTTTGGCCATGCAGAGCAACGGTGATTCCTCCGGGCCTGGGCCTCATCACGCACTGTATCAGGGTACCATCACTCAACTCAAGCAACCGCGCCAAGCTCTCATGTTCTTTGTCGATGAAGAACGGGGGAAGCGAACACCAACCGTGACTATAGACGGTGCGCCAGAAGTTGAACAGCGGCGGTGTTCTGATCTCAATTCGACCCGTCATGAGTTCGATCCTTTTGTGAAGTGGAATGGACATTGAAGAACAGCGAGCCTTTTGATCTTGACGAACTCCGACCCTGTGTTTGTCAGCGGTAGAATCCGTTCGCTCACGCCCGAAATCGCAGTGGTTCTGACGCACGCAATATAAAGACGGAAGGAAGGAAAAGCAAAAAACCGCCTATGTCTGTCAGATGCAAAAGTCACGAAATGTTGGTAGATTCGTCCCGTGACCATGCCCGATGAAGCGAACATCATGAGCGACGCACCAGCGATCGAAGTCGCGGACCTTCTCGCGATCGCATCGCAGAGAGACCATCACCCCGCTGACTATTCACTCCCGTTGTTCAGGCTCGCCACAAGGGCGCTTCAAGAAACCGTGGAGTCCAAACGGCACACTTTTTCACTTATCGCACACTACTGGGGACGCTATGGGCAGCCTCGGATTCATCTACCACCCGGACTATCTCAAACACAACACAGGCATTGGGCATCCGGAACGATCCCAGCGGCTGGAGATGCTCGTTCAGCACCTTCTGGGCACTCCTCTCTGGAGCTCGATGTCGCATCTCAGACCGGCGCCTGCTACGGTCGATCTCATCAATCTTGTTCATCCCGAACGATACACGTCCATGATTAAGGTACGATGCCGACAGGGTGAACCAGTCCTCGACGGAGGCGATACCCGTATCTGCAGGGACTCATATGACGTTGCATTACTGGCGGCCGGCGGTGTGCTGCAGGCCATTGACGAAGTGATGACGGGAAAGCTCACGCGCGCATTCTGCGCTGTGCGGCCTCCAGGTCACCACGCGGAGAGCTCGACGGTCATGGGATTCTGTCTGTTCAACAATGTGGCTATCGGTGCACGGTATGCCCAGCGCCGATACGGCGCCAAACGGATAGCGATCGTCGATTGGGATGTGCATCACGGCAACGGCACGCAGCAGATTTTCTGCGAAGACGATTCGGTTTTCTATGTCAGTCTTCACCAATATCCCTTCTACCCCGGTACTGGAGCAGCGGGCGAACGAGGGTCCGGCCCGGGCGAGGGCTTCACGTTGAATTGTCCCATGGGTGCCGGAAGTGTCGAAAAGGACTACATCGATGCTTTCCAAACCCACGTTCTCCCCGCGTTGCATCGATTCCAGCCTCATCTTCTACTGATCTCGGCGGGTTTCGACGCTCATGCAGACGATCCGCTGGCAGGCATCAAGCTAACCGACGATTCCTTCGGCCGAATGACGGAGATGCTCCTGGAGATTAGCGCGAAGTACTGCAGCGGGAGGATTGTCTCCGTTCTTGAAGGAGGGTACAACCTGAAAGCACTTGCCCGCAGCGTTGAATCTCATCTCAAGGCGATGAGCTAGCGGGGCTGTCATCCGGAGTGCTGCGTGGAAGAACTGCAGGGGGAGTATTCAGTGGCTCTGAGCCGTGAACCTGTGCTTCAGCTCTTTCTCAAAGACATCTCTCGCCTCACTGTCGAAGAGAACAAAACGCACATCCCGGAGAGCGGAGGCGCTGAGCAAGAAATCGATTGCGACTCCTATCATGATACTCGCGCAGTGATAGAGGGAGAAGCCGCCAACACCTGTTCCAAGCGCGGGCAGTGAGATCGATGCAAGCTCCTCTTTCTCAGCGACCGCAAGACTGTTCTGCATTGCCTTTCTGATGAGATCGGCTTCCGTGTGAAGATCCTGCCCCATGACCGCGGCATGAATGACACGCTTCGCCTTCAGTGCACCGGCGGTGGTTGACACAGCAGTCCCCACTGCGATGGGTCCCTTCGCCATCGCCTCCTGCTCGATCACCACTCCCCCCTTCCGTTTGATGGCTCCAGCAACACCGGCACCCATCCAGAGGTGATTGTTGGCTGCATTGACGATTGCGTCCGTATCCTGGTCAGCGATGTCGCCCTGGATAACGGAAATCTCGCCTTTGCCGACGCGTATTTTCATAGACAAATTCGCAGGAAGACCTAACTAACGCGGACCAATCCATTGTGTTTTGAAAACGAGCGAAAAAGATGGAAGGGGTGTCAGAGGGGAAGGAGAATCCGGATTGTGGTGCCTTTGCCCATTTCGCTTTCGATCTCGATTTTGCCTTGATGGTCTTCGATCACCTTCTTGACGATCGACATACCCAGACCCGTTCCATGTTTCTTGCCGTAAGTCATAAAAGGCTCGAAGATTCGCTTTCTGACCTCTTCCGGCATTCCCGTACCCGAGTCTCTGAACTCGATCTTTACATATCCGTCACTCTGTTCGGTCAGGACGGTGAGAGATCCGCCCTGCGGCATTGCGTCGCGGGCATTCCCCGCGATGTTGTAGAAGACACGGACCATTTTATCCTGATCCATCTTCACCTGACCCTGGAAGTGCGTGTTTCGCACCAACTGAACGTTGTTCTTGCTCAAGTCCTTCTCGATGAAGTCGAGAACGGCGCCCATGTTCTCTGCGAAATCCAATTCCTGAATATTGGTCGAGCTGACGCCCCGGGTGAAATCAAGAATCTCCTGCGTCATATTCACAAAGCGGTCGACCTGGTGAATCATCTCATCTGCAAGCTTTGACGCCTCCTCATTTCCGGATTTCTTCTTCATCACCTGTGCATAGACGCGCAACGTACCCATCGGGTTTTTGATGTCATGGATAATGGTGCTCGCCATCCGTCCGACAGCGGACAATCGCTCATTGGCTACCATTTCTTGAGCTAACCTGGCGTTTTCGATTGCAACCGATGCGTGGGCAGAAAATGCATCGATGAAGTGCTCGTCATCGGGAGCGAACGGTCCGTCCTTCCGATTCAGGAGTTGAAAGACCCCGATGATCGTACCATCCTTGTTCTTCATCGGCATGCAGAGGATGTTGCGGGTCTGGTATCCGGAACGTTTGTCGACTTCAGGGTTGAATCGTGGATCGCTGTAGGCATCGGGGATATTAATGGTCTCCCCCAGCTGTGCGACCAGGCCGGCGATGCCCTTGCCAATCGGCAGGCGTATCTCGATCATGTTCTCGCCGCCGAAGACCTTCGACCACAACTCCTGCTTGATCGAATCAACAAGATACACGGTTCCGCGATCGGCATCCGTGCTCTTGACGGCTGCATCGAGAATCAGCCCCAACAGTTTGTCGAGATCAAGCGTGGAGTTGACGCTCTTGCTGGCATCTATGAGCTTGGAGAGCTTCCCGAGTTGAGCGACCGTGTGCGAACGTTCAGTCTCCAGCTGCCGCACGATGTTGTCATTTGCCTGACGCAGGCGATGGGTGAATTCCCGAAGGACGTTACGTGCAACCGCGACGTTGTGAGTCAGGATATCATCGAATTGATCTGCGGTGAGGGTGAAGAAGACCGTCGGTTCTACGCACGTTGCCCGCGCTGATCGCCCCTTTTCATCGACGATGCCGAATTCCCCCACGATGTTTCCCTCGGCCAGAAAACTGAGCGTGGTTTCCTCACCGTACGACGTCACACGCGAAATCTTCACCTTCCCGCTGGCGATGATGTACACTTGATCAACCCTCGAATTGACATCGATCAACACTGCTCCGGCTGCATAGGTCTTCGACTGCAGGAGGGAAGCAACAGCTTGTAATTCGTCTTGGGTTAGTCCTTTGAAAATCGCGGAAGCACGGAGTGCTTCCAACTGCGGACTCAGGGTGGACATCGAGATTCTCCGGCGTTGACGCGAACATTGTGGACGCGTCAGTGAGTATACCAAGATTCGACCACTTAGTCAAGAATACACCGTTTCTTGATTTTACCACAATTTCTATCTACAATGACACTCATAGTAGGAGTCCACCTAGGAAACGCCCTAGCCCTCCTCAGGTGTGGTCAGTTTTGACAAGGTGGCGTTGTACATTTCCTTGTGTTGTCCACTGTTCCCGGCTGAGATCATGTTGGCCAAATCCACCGTCGAGGCCACGAATCGGATGTGACAGAGAACACCACCATGCACGTCACAGCCTTGCGGTGAAGGATGCGCCGGATCCTCATCGGCCACTCCCGGCGAATCACCGCCCTCTTTTGCTTTCGTGCAGCAGCTAGTTGACCTATGCAACGTCTCTGGTTTTTCATCTACAACTCTATCATCGTGCCAGGGTTCTGGCTCCTCCTTCAAATCGGAGCGCTTCTCAACGGCAAGATTCGCAGAGGCCTCCGGGGGCGAAGGGACCTGTTCGTCCATCTTGAGCACGACGTGAAACTCTTACGAAGGGGTCAGCGGTTCTGGTTTCATTCTTCTTCGCTGGGCGAATTTGAGCAAGCCAAACCAATCATCGCCGAGCTACGAAGACGGTATGACGACATAGACATCATCGTCAGTTTCTTCTCCCCCTCCGGATACGAACACTCGAAAAACTACAAGCTTGCGGATCTCATCACGTACCTGCCCTTCGACAGTGTTGCGAATGCACGACGCTTCCTTGACCTCATCCGTCCTTCGATTGCGATCATGGTCCAATACGACCTTTGGCCGAACCATATTTGGGAGCTGCGAAAGCGCGGTGTACCGATTGTCATCGCGAATGCCACATTGCGGAAGAATTCTTCCCGGCACTACCCGATCCTCAAGAGCTTTCATCAAAACGTGTACGATCAGATCACATCAATCCTCACGGTCTCACAGAGCGACGTCGACGCTTTCCAGAATCTTGGCGTGACCCGTCCGGAACTTCACGTGATCGGCCAAACGCGGTACGACCAGGTCTGGCAACGCAGTGTAGACGCCAAGACAAAACACCTGATCCCGGCACCTATTCTGAAGCGAAAAAAGGTGTTCGTGGTCGGTAGCAGCTGGGACGAGGACGAGGCCGTTCTCCTTCCGGCGTTTCGACGGATTGCGCAGCACGATTCAAGCGCCCTGATGATCCTTGTGCCGCACGAACCGACATTGCCAACTCTTGAACGCCTGGAATTAGCCCTGAACTACACGATGCGCACGATCCGGTTCTCGGACCTCAATGACTACTCGAATGAGAACGTCATTCTGGTCGACAGCATAGGGATCCTGATGTCACTGTATCAATATGCCGATGTTGCCTACGTTGGCGGAAGTTTCCGGCAGGGAATCCACAACGTTCTCGAACCGGCAGTGTACGGCGTCCCTGTGCTGTATGGCCCTAAGCACGAGAACTCCCAAGAGGCTGTGGCGTTGGCGAAACGCGGCGGGGGGTTCGTCGTCACGACGCCGGAGGAGTGCTATCTCGAGCTCCGAAGATTGTTTAACGACAAGAAAGCTCGCGTACGGGGAGGCTCCGAGTCAGAGAGGCTGGTGCAGGAAAATGTCGGGGCAACCCATCGGTTCATCGAATATCTCGAAACCGCCCTCAAGAAGTAGCGACACCCGGGCGCTGCTCATACCATCACTCTACGTGCAGAATGAAAATCGCGTACCTTGACACCATCGCCGGTATCAGCGGCGACATGACGCTGGGGGCATTCCTGAGCGCAGGGGTATCCCTTGATTACCTCGTCGGCGAACTGAAGAAACTCAACATCACTGGCTACGAAGTGTCTGCCCGACACATAAAACGAAACGGCATCGCCGCAACGAAAGTTGACGTCGTGATCTCGGAGGCAACGTCACACCATCGGCACCTCTCGACCGTCACCACGATCATAGAACAAAGCACGCTGGGCAAAACAGTGCAAGACTACGCGAAGAAGATCTTTCGCGAGGTCGCGGTGGCCGAAGCCACCGTTCACGATTCGACAATCGAGAAGGTGCACTTCCATGAAGTCGGTGCGATCGATTCGATTGTCGACATCGTGGGCACGGCCATTTGTCTGCAGCACATGGGAATCGAACGCGTTTTCTCGTCGCCCGTCAAAGTCGGCAGCGGCGGCACCGTCAGTACTCAGCACGGCACGATGCCGATTCCAACGCCGGCGACAATGGAGATTCTGAAAGGATACCCGATTATCCTGACTGAAATGCCTTTCGAACTGACGACACCGACAGGAGCGGCCATCGTAAAGGCTCTTTCGTCCGGAACACTTCCTTTCGAGCAACTGAGTGTGCAATCGATCGGTTACGGCGCCGGAACCCGTGAGATTCCTGCGATCCCGAACCTCCTTCGTCTGATCATTGGCGATCTCGACCAACGGTACGAGCGGGATGAAGTTGTGACCATTGAAACCAACATCGACGATATGAACCCGGAGATTCTTCCATACGTGATTGAAAAACTGATCGGTGCCGGTGCTGTCGATGCGTTCCTGATACCCATCGTCATGAAAAAGGGGAGGCCGGCAAACCTGCTCTCAGTCCTCGTAGAACAGTCCAAGGTCGACGCGATGCTCGGCATACTCTTCCGGGAGACTTCCACGCTTGGCGTTCGCATCCAGCATGTCGAACGGCGAAAATTGCCGCGAACACAACGCGAAATGCAGACCTCTCTCGGACTGGTAACGGCGAAATCCGTTGTCATCGACGGGCACGAGCGGTTGATCCCTGAGTTCGAAGAGTGCAAACGGCTCGCCCTGGAAAAACACCTGCCGCTGAAAGAAGTGTATCGGATCCTCGAATCGGAGTTCAGAAGGTAGGAAGAGCAAGACACACACCCCTTTCATCCCCTCTCCCCGACGCACGACCCTTCACACAGAGGGGACTGTTAGATCTTGATGTTAGCATGTCACACGCAACGTGTATTAGTCGTCCCCTCTCGTGCGAAAGGATGAGGGAGGCGAGAGGGGAGCAGACCTGTCCGCCATTCTTTGTGGCGGAGGGGTGTGGGCTTTCTTCCGAGTTACTGCAACACGCGATCCTAGAATTCAACAAACAATAGTTTTGTTTTCTTCGGACTGAAGATCAGACTCTCGATTCCACCCTTTCCCAATGAATCCAACACTTGTAGACATAGCGCTCCCCCTTCCTCTCGACAAAACCTTTACCTATCAGGTTCCTCCCGAGTTTGTACACGCAGTGAAACTCGGCCATCGGGTTCTCGTTCCGTTCGGGCGAAAGAAATTGTCGGGAGTAGTAGTGGGGTTTCCTGCGGCATCTCCGCTTCAGACGATCAGGCCTTTGCTTGATGTCCTTGATGCGACGCCGACGTTTTCTGAAGAAATGTTGAAGCTCACGCGCTGGATTTCGGAGTATTACCTTTCTGCATGGGGCGACGTATTGAAAGCTGCGTCACCGCAGGGAACGGCAGCGGGGAGCATCCAACGCGTACGGCTTGTAGCAGAGAACATTGACGAGCTCCTTGAGAAAACCAAGCGCTCAGCCCGGGTGCAGCACGCTCTGCTCAGGGCTCTTGCAGAAAAGGGGGAACTCTCTCCCTCCCAGCTCCAAAAAAGAACGAACGCAAAGAGCATTCACGCAGCGCTTCAGGAGATGGCCCAACGCGGCTGGATCATCGTCGAAGAACAGTTGAGGGCGACATCAAAACCGAAGAAGGAAAACGTCTTCCTCCTGACCGATGAAGGGAAACGACTGCTTCAGCACATCGCGTCAGGTGATCCCTCCCATAGGAAGCTCACGCCAAAACAGCAGAAGGTCCTCGATGAGCTTCAGCGGCTTGATGAGGCGGTTGCCGGACCCCGGCTCGTTCGTCTTGCAGGAGCATCTCTCTCAACGCTTCACAGCCTGGTGAAGAGTGATCTGCTGAGAATCGATCAGCGCGAGGTGCTTCGGGGAACAAACGACGAACCCCCGGAGCCACCGCTTGCTCTTACTCTCAATCAGCATCAACAGCAAGCGTTGAGCACCATTCTGGCCGCGCTGGTGGACAAGGCGCATCGGACGTTTCTCCTTCACGGTATCACGGGAAGCGGCAAGACACAGGTCTACATCGAGGCTATCCGGCACACCCTGCAGCACGGCAAGAACGCGATTGTGCTTGTTCCAGAAATCTCGCTTACTCCTCAGACCGTGCGACGATTCAAATCCCACTTCGGGGCGGAAGTCGCTGTCATGCACAGCCAGATGTCTGTCGGCGAGCGATATGATGCGTGGCGCCTCGCTCATGAGGGACGAATCAAGATCGTCATCGGACCACGATCTGCAATCTTCGCACCCTTCAAGGACATCGGATTGATCGTTGTAGACGAAGAACACGAGTCCTCGTATAAGCAATATGATGCAAGTCCGCGGTATCATGCACGCGACGTCGCGATCGTCCGCGCCTCCATCAACAAGGCCGTTGTGATACTGGGCTCAGCGACACCCTCGGCTGAAAGCTACCACAATGCTCTCAGCGGGAAGTACGAGCTCCTCACTCTTCCGGAACGCGTCGACAATGCCCAGCTGCCCACCATTGAGATTATCGATATGTCACTGGAGCGGCGGCGCAGATATGAAGACTTCAAAAAGGACAGGAAGGAGAAGGGGACCTGGTCCACCAAGTTTACACCCGCCCCCTCCCTTTCGCTGCTCTTGAAGAATCAGATCGAAGAGCGGTTGAAGAAGAAAGAAGGAACGATTCTTCTCCAGAACCGCCGGGGGTTTTCACACGTTGTCGAGTGCTTCGACTGTGGTCACGTCGAACGCTGTGACAATTGTGATGTCACGCTGACGTACCACGTGACGAAGAAACATCTTCGGTGCCACTACTGCGGGTTCGTCAAGCAGCCTCCAACCGTCTGCCTGAAATGTCACGGAACGGAGATCCGGCATCACGCCTTCGGCACGCAACAGATTCACGAAGAGCTTGTCGGGTTCTTCCCGGATGCTCGCGTCCTTCGGATGGACCTCGATACGACAAGCCACAAAGGAGCGCACGATCGCCTGCTGACGCAATTCGGACTCGGAGAAGCCGATATTCTTCTGGGTACGCAGATGGTAGCAAAGGGGTTGGATTTTCCGCGCGTCACACTCGTCGGTGTGGTTTCAGCCGATACACAAATGCTCCTTCCCGATTTCCGATCGTCAGAGCGAACGTTTCAGTTGCTGACGCAGGTCGCTGGACGCGCGGGACGGAGCAAGCTGAGCGGCGAAGTCATTATTCAGACACTTCAGCCGACGCATTACAGCCTGAAGTACGTTGCCACCCATGACTTCGCAGGGTTCTATCGGGAGGAGCTTGAATACAGACGGGAACTCGACTACCCGCCGTTTTCCCGTCTCGTGCTTATTGAGTTCAGAGGGGAACATGAAGGCGAAGTGGGGCAACACGTGAAGAAATTCGCAGAGATGCTTCTGTCAAAGGCCGGGAAGTATTATACGGTGCTCGGGCCCGCGGATGCCGCCATACCAAAGATCAAGAATCAATACCGCAAACATGTCGTCATCAAGAATTTTAAGACGACCGACCCTTCCGGCGCACATTTTCGTGCCGCACTGCTCCGTGCACGCGAAACCTATGAATCATCACCTCTCGGCAAGAACCGAAGAGTCCAGATGACAATCGACGTGGATCCTCAGGGAATGATGTAGGAAGTATATGAGTAGGAAGTATATGAGTAGGGAGTATTTGGGTGGGAAGTATTAAAGACCCAACGATGATAGGTGATCGGCACTATCTTTCTGCCACTTCACAAATCAGGAATTAACAATATGCAATGTTAATCGCTGCGCGCAGCGGACAAACACTTCACTCCTTGTCCGGAGATTATCGATTGATGATTGCTGATCAGCGATTTATGAAGTCGGTAAGTGGAAGTGACGGTCACCTGCCCAGTAACCGTGCGACTCCTTCTGCAGCCTTCCTCCCGCTCAGAACCGCTCCCTCGATCGTAGCCGGATAACCGGTGTCCGTCCAATCCCCCGCGAGAAACAAGTTCTCGACCTGTGTCTTGCTTGAGGGACGATGTTCCTCGACGCCTGGGCGCGGCGAGAACGTTGCACGCTTCTCTTTCACAACGAGCGAATGGACAAGTTCTGCCCCCCGCATCCGGGGGAACACTTTGGAAAGATCCTCCAGCGCCACGTTGACAAGATCCCGGGAGTCCATTGCGACAAGCGATGTGGCCCCGCTGATAACAAGCGACAGGTACTGGCGCGATGACACCGTTGAGCCGTACATCTTTGATTTGTTGAACACCCAATGGACCCGCGAGTCGAGGAGCGCCACGAATTCCTGATCCATCACGATGCGGTCGAGCCAAAGATTGATCGTCACAATGGGCGACGATTGAAGGTGACCGTTTACATTCCACCCCTGTCGCCCCCCCGCGTTTGAAAACAGGGGAGAAGCAGCGTACCACGGTATTGCACTCACAAAGCCCGCGGCTTCACGGATCTGGCCATCGGAACCACGAACCCCGATCAACCGGTTCCCGTCAAAGATGCTTTCGTCCACTCCGCAGTCCACCATGATCTCTCCCCCGCGCGAGCGGACAAAGTCCACGCACGGCTGAACAAAGAGCTCCGTCAACCCAACCCGCGACACCAGGAGAGAGGAATCTTCCCTGCTGCCCAGGAATGCACTTCGCAGCACTCTGTAAAAGAGAAGAGCTGAAACGTCTTTTGGATCGTCGTTGAGGCTGCCGATGGCGATGATATCCCAGAGGTACCTCTTGTTCTCAGCCGATTGACCCAACGCGTCCAGCCATTGGTGCACAGTCAGCGCAGCAATCTTCGGTTCGATCTCTCTCGGATTCTTCCGGATCTCATGCCCGACCCTCAACAGCCTCAGCCGATCGGGAAGCGAAAGGTTTCGAAGCCTCATCAGTCCGGCGAGGAGGTGCAGCGGAGGAGGAAGAGCCGGGCAGTGGAGCGAGGAACGACCTCGATCAGGGTGGAGGAACTCGATATGAAGGTTGGGCTGAAGAGTCGCAAGATGATCGGAGCCGATGGTGGCGAGGAGCCATCTCGTAGCGTGATAGCATCCCATCATGAGATGTTGACCGTTATCGACAGCATCGCCAGTTGATTCATCGATGAATGAGTACGTGCGCCCGCCGAGATGTGGCCGCTGCTCGAGGATGAGCACGGAAATTCCTCGCGATACGAGATCGACCCCCGCGGAGAGACCGGCAAGACCACCTCCAATGACAATGACATCAACGCCCACGAGAATTCACCGGATTTCGAATTGCGGATTGACCATTGCGAATTAGGATATTCACGTTTCCCATTTGGCCGTCTTCCCTGACGCTGTGAAAATCGCCGTCAGTTCATTCGCCTGAGACATACGGCTTGGTGAATATCCAACACCGCCTGCCCACCGAAGCGTTCTCCGCGAAGGCGGGAACATGGAATATCGATTGAAGAAGTTGGTTTGGATTCCTTCAGGCGGGCAGTTCCGTGCGGATGTACCGATGGAAATTCTTCGGGAGCTTATTCCGCAGGCGAAGAATCATGGCCACAAGAAACTTGACCGGCGACGCCAGGCGTATACGTTTCGAGAAGACGTCGTAATTCAACCGTTCAATACGAAGCAACAGGAGGTAATAAATGTTCCCCATCGCGCGGGCTGCCGTAAACAGGGGCTTGTCATCTTCGGCGAGGTAGCTTTTCGCCTTGCGATAGTACTCATGAGTCCGTTCGCACTCAAACTTCATCAACGCCCGAAACTGATCGTTGTAGACAGATCTCATCAATTCATCTTCGGTGTATCCGAACCGCAGCAGATCCTCCTTCGGCAGATAGATGCGCCCCTTCTTCGCGTCGGCTTTGATATCCCTCAGGATGTTGGTCAATTGAAGCGCAATCCCGAGGTTAACGGCATAGTGCTTGGTCCTTGCGTGATGATACCCAAAGACCTCCGCACAGATCAATCCAACCGTCGACGCAGCCCGGTAGCAATACTGTTGAAGCTCGCCGAAGCTCTCGTACCGGTTCTTGATCAGATCCATTTCCATCCCTTTGAGGAGATCGAGGAAATGGTGGGTCGGGATGTTGAACTTCTGGATGACGCTGACAAGCTTGTTCAGGATGGCGAATCGCGAGACGCCCTGAAGCGCTCGCTGCAGTTCGTTCGTCCACAATAGCAGACGGCGCGACTTCTCTTTGACATCCATTTCTTCGTCGACGATGTCGTCGGAGTACCGGCAGAACGCATAAATAGTCTCAATCGCTTCCCGTTTTGGCGGAGGCAGAAAGAGAATGGGCAGCAGGAAATTGCTTTTCCGCGGTACGCCCAGTTCCGGGTGAAGGATGTCGACGGTATGCGCTGCCACAGTCAGCTATCCAAACAATGATGAAATGAGAAGCGAAGTTTTATCAAAGAGCGACAACGTCGGACGATGGGAGAGCACGTTGTATTCCCCCTGTTCGATCTTCTGCAGAATTTGTGTGCCGCCCTTCCACGTGAGCCGGAGCTCCATTCTCAGGTCCTTCCCGACTTCGGCCAGAAGCGGTCTTCCCTCATTGAGCATTTGCCGGGTCCGGTCGACCTGATAACACATCAGATCCTTGAACGCGGGAGTGAAGGAGCGCTGGAACAATTCTTCCTCAGAATATCCGAATTCCCGGATGTCATCCAATGGAATGTACACCCGATCCTTCTGCAAGTCAACTGAAACATCCTGCCAGAAATTCGTCAATTGGAGGCCCGTGCAGATGAAATCCGAGAGTTCCAGGGTCGTTTCGCTGCGATAATTGAAGAGCAGCAACAACAGCCTGCCGATTGGATTGGCCGAATGTTCGCAATATTCAAGCACTTCATCGAATGTCTCGTACCGATGTGTTGTGACATCTGAACGAAAAGCCCGCAACAGGTTCTGGAAGAGGTCGATGGGCATCTCGAAGCGATCGATCGTCTCCCGCAACGCGATAAACACCGGGTGATGCGCGTGCCCACGGTACGCGTCGACGAGTTGCTCCTCCCATTCCGTGAGGCTGTCAATCCGTTCTGCAGTCGTCAGGCCGGGTTCATCTGCGAAATCATCTGCAATGCGTGCAAAGGAGTAGATCGAGCAGATGTGAAGTCGTTTTTCCTTCGGAACAAGGGCAGACGCGACGGGGAAATTCTCATAGTGGTCACGCGTCAGGCGTTCGCAGAATTGAAATGCCTGCGGACCCGTCCACGTCCTGCGTGCAACTCTTTTGAGATCACGTGTCAGCATACGGTAACGGAAGAATCGTCCTTATGTTTCGTATTTGTGACGGCGCTGCGGCTCGACGGGACCGACATCTTACGCCTATAAACGCGAGGGAATATCAGCAATCAGAAAGCGAAAAGCAAGCTGGGGTCAGCCCAGATCCCGCACCACTGCAACGGGAAGGAATGCTATTCATTCCGCATTTCCTCTTCAACCGGAACTTCGTACACTCTGATGGGTTCGTCAATTCCTTTAACTTTGATAGGTTCCAGGCGAATGGCTTTGATTGAATCTCTGATCTGCTCGTAGGTACTGTGGGAGATGAGGATTCCTTCGACCGGTGCGTTCGCTTCCAGGCGTTGGGCCAGATTGACGTCCGCGCCCAGCGCAGTGTAGGAGAGCCGCCTGGCATATCCCATATTGCCCACGACAACCCACCCGGTGTTGATTCCCACGCGTACCATGAGAGGGAATCTCCCCTGCTCTACCCAACTCTTCTTCAATTCCCGGCATTTTTTCTGCATTTCTATCGCGGCCCGGACGCATCGCAACGCGTGGTCGCTCTGAGGCTCGGGATCACCAAAAAACACCATCAGCCCGTCACCAATGAACTTGTCAACGGTCCCTTCATGTTTGAACAGAATTTCGACCATCGCCGCGAAGTACTCGTTCAACAGTTTTTGGATTTCATCCGGCGCGAGCTTGGAAGAATGTGTCGTAAAGCTCTTGATATCGCTAAAGAGAATAGTGAGCTCTTTCTTTTGACCACCGGTCGTGACGAGCGACGGGTTCGCCATCAGGCGCCGGACAACGGTTGGAGGGAAGTATGCTTCGAAGGAACGTTTCAAGACCTCCTTCGCCTTTTGCTCATGGACATAGCGATATGCGACTATCGTGAATGAAGCAACCGCAATCTCAACGACCGGCCGGAGCACGTTGAGCACGGTGCCCATAAAGAGGAAGAGAAGGAGCGTGAGAGCTGAGTACCCCAGCATGACGATGAAAGAGGCAACCGAGAAACTCTTTGGAGAGAGGCGGAGAGCAAGCAGGAGGACAAAAAGAAGGACGACGATTTCCACCACGAGCATTGCAGACCCATCGGCTTCAAGAAGAAAATTCTCCGTGAGAATCGTATTGAGGATATTGGAGTGCACACCACTCAGCGGAAACTGATTGTCCGTCGGAACGGGGCCGACATCGGAGGCACCCGTGGCAACCTCCGATACAACAGCGATCTTCCCCGAAAGGCGCTCGGACCAGATCTCCACCTCCATTCGATCGGCTGACGCTTTCAGAATTTGAGCGAAATCGATGTGCAGCATCAAATTGGTACTGTCACTTGTCCTCAGCGGCCCCACATAGTTCACCAGCATGTTTGCCGACCGGTCGATCGGAATCACGATATCGTGCGGGTTAGCCCCTTGGCGATGCACCTCCTTCAGGGTTATGTTGCGGCCCGGAGTCAGCACAATCTGATCGGGGGTGACCCTTAAGTAATCGCAGGCGACGCGAAATGCGAAACTCGGACAATAGCCGTCGCCATACCGATATAGCAGCGGTGCCCTGCGATAGACGCCATCGCGATCAAAATCGAGATTCAAGAATCCCAACCCGGAAGAGGCCGCTGCGAGTTCAGGGAAAGTAATCTTAGCTTTCCTGATGATGGGAATGTCATCAACATTCCCCACAACGTTGATATTCCATTTCGTCGACGAGAGAACCTGGTCAATGCGATTGTCTTGCGCCGGTTCGTCTCTTGCGAAGCCGCCTTTGAAGACATTGAAGCCCAAACCAAAATATGCATTCCTCGCTTCATCCACTGCCGCTATAAACGTACTGTCTTCCACATTGTTCGTCCGCGCTGGAAAGATGAAGTCCCACATCTGCTGTGATGTCTTCATCTCAGCAAGGGCTCGCACAACGCGCGCATATTGGAGGCGGTTCAGGTAGGAATTTGCCAGTGATTCAAACGTCCCATCGGAGATATCGACGTGGACGATCGTACTGTCGTAGGC
>QYQB01000078.1 GCA_007280275.1 bacterium
CGTGCTGTAGAGAACCCAACCAATCGCGCCGAAGACGGCGACATCGACGACAAAATCTCCAATGGAGTCGAGAAACCTGCCAATGCGTGTGTATTGTTGCCGGGCACGTGCAAGCTGACCGTCGGCGGAGTCAAGCAAGTCTTTGAGTGTCACCAGCAGACCGGCGATTGCAGTAGAGGTGGCTTCATGATGCATGTAGAAACCTGCCGCGATCAACCCGGCGACTGTTGAGGCAATCGTGAGCTGGTTCGGAGTGATTGGCGTTGGATAAAGCGCCCAGACGACCACTCCGGCGATCGGGCGAAGGAGATACGTGTTGATCAATTCGTCCGAGAGAGTGGATTTGAGAGTCTTCTTGTAGTAGTACATACTCAACCAATGCCATGTGCTTCCGGGGTCATGTCGCCCCGGATCCTATCTGTGCTGCGATCATCGTCTCGGCAACGCAAAGATCCCCGGGAGTGTCGATCTCCACCGAAGGGAACCTGCTCACGTCGATTGCCTTTAGCTCAACCCCCTCATCGATCAACGCCTGAAACGAAGCTTCGTAGAACTCAGTTCTCCCGTTTCCGCGGCGTACCCGATCTTCGACGATTTCAAACAACCGCTGTGCGGCCAACGAGGAAAATACTTCGATGCCGATAGATTCACCGAAGGTTTCAGCGAGTGGCGTGGTTTTCCCGACGAGGAGAATATTCCTCCCCTCATCGACCTTGACACGAACCTCTTCTTTGTCGTGATCTCCTTCAACCCTGACTGCAATCTTGTTGGGAGATTCCTGAGCCGCCAAAAATGGAAGCAGCTTCGGCGAGAAGACAATATCTGCGTCAAGCATCATCAAGTCTTGAAGGGGCGCCCCCCGCTTTGCCTCGCTCAAGAAGAACTCCCGGGCCATCAGCAGCGAAAAAGCATTGTTCGTTGATTCATATCTTGGATTGACGATGAACCGAATCCGAAGAAATGGAAAATGGTGCTTCACGAAGGATCGGATGGCATCCGCGTTGTATCCCACAACCAGTCCAATGTGTTCGACGCCTGCGGCAGCAACGTTCTCGATAATGCGCTGGAGGATTGGCTTCCCGCCAACGGAAAGCAGGCATTTCGGCATGCTGTCGGAGAGAGGCCTCATCCGGGTGGCGCTCCCAGCCGCAAGGATGATTCCCTTCACACCGAACCTCCCCCCCGGGGTGATGAGTTCAGGAAATCTCCGATTACTGCGAGCATCTTCCGGTTCTGCTCTGAAGTTCCTATCGTAATTCTGATGCAGTCCACGAATTCAGGCTCAGAGAAGAACTTGATTGCGACTCGATGGTTCTCCAGATACTGCTGGAGAGGCGCTTTCAACTCAGCGGGAATTTTCACCAGAACAAAATTCGCGTCCGACCTGAAGAACCGGAATCCTCTGTGCTGAGCGAAGAACGCATAGTAAGCCTGCCGATCCTCACGCATGGTGCGGCTGATGAACGTGTAGTATTCCGGGGAATCGAGAGCGGCAAGCGCCAGTGCCTCTGAGATCCTGTTGTAGCCAAGATACCGTGAGGCGAATTTTGTCAGACGACTCAAGCTTGCGCCGACGGCGGCATAGGCGATCCGGGCTCCTGCCAGGGCATGGTACTTCGAAAACGTTCTCAGCACTACGAGATTGCGGTAACGACTGATGAGCTCGGCGATATGTTCATTGGATGTGTCGGCAAATCCCCAATACGCTTCATCCAGAACCACGATGCTTTCGCGAAAGGCTTCCGTCAGTTTTTTCAGATCTGTGTCGGGAAATGAGTTGCCTGTCGGGTTGTTGGGTGAAGCGATCAGCACGACGCGTGGAGATTCCTTGCGGTACAGTTCCACAATCTCGTCGACATCGTAGGTGAACGTATCCGGGCCTTCTTTCAACGCATACGTGACGGTCTCTCCACCCACCTCTGCAGCGACTTTCTGATAGTACCACCACGATTGGGCCGGGCAGAGAATCTTCTCACCGGGTCCAAGATAACAGTGGACGGCCTGCTTCAGCATGTCTTCACTCCCCTCGCTCAGCAGAATCTGCGGTTCAGGGATATTCAAGTCAGTTGCGAGTCGCTCAGAGAGCCTGCTTTTCACTCCGCGCGTAAAATCGCGGGAGTAGATGCTCAGCTCTTCGATGCCAAGGTTCCGCAGCGCCTCAAAGCATTTTGGCGATGGGCCGTAGAGATTCTCGTTGCGGTCAAGATAGATGATGTCGGGACTGTTCTTTGTTTTCATGGATCGATCTGTCTACCACCTATGGGCGGTCGGGATACTGTAAGCTCAGGAAACGGCACACGCCCTTCCGAGGCCGTCCAAAAAGTACTATCAATCCTCACTGCTGCTTCAAGAAATCGAAAATATCGGAGATTTCTGAAACTCATCGTGGTCGAAATAGCATTTCGACCCACATTTTGGACGGCCTCGAGGGGATCTATTCCACCACCCAGGGCTCCAGCAAGTGTTCCCCCACGCCCTGAATGAAGCGGGAGGGCTTCGTCAGGATCAGACCGCTTTCGCGATCGTACACATTCATTGGGTATGTGATAAAGAGGTTATCCTTGGCGCGCGTGCAGGCGACATACATGAGCCGCCGTTCTTCTTCGATCTCTTCATCGCTGGCAACGGAGCGCATGGTCGGAAACCGACCTTCGAGTGCATAGATGATGAAGACGGAGTTCCACTCCAGCCCCTTTGCGCTGTGAATGGTCGACAGCGTCAGATACTCATCCTCCGGCCCGGGTGATTCGACATCCACGATACTCTCGTTTGGCGGCTCGAGTGCGAGATCGGTCAGGAGCGCGCCCATCTCTTTGTACCGTTCCGTGATATTCTGGAACATCTCGAGGTCTTTTTTCCGCTTCTGATGGTCGTCATAGCGGGCGCGCAAGATTGGCTCGTAGTACTGAAGGACCTGAAACGTCTTCTCTGCCGGCGCCAGGTTCTGCGGAGCGGCCCGCTTCAACACTTCGAAAACCTTCTGGATGTTTTCCGCATAATCACCGAATTGCATCCAGAACTTCGTAGTCGGCATCGTGTCACGCTCATCCGCCGCAACGGCAACGCGCCGCTTCAGGATATCGTCAATGACTTTCTCAGCCGTTCGCGGTCCGACGCCATCGATCAGGAGCAGAATGCGGTTCCAGGAGACAACGTCGCGCGGATTCTCCAGAACCCGAAGGAAGGCAACAACGTCTTTGATATGGGCTGTCTCAACGAACTTGAATCCGCCGAATTTGACAAAGGGGATGTTCGACTTCGTCAGCTCAATTTCAAGATCGAATGAAAGAAACGACGACCGGAACAATACCGCGATTTCCTCCAGCGGAATTCCCTGCTCGCGCAGCTCGAGTATCTTCTGCACGACAAACCGCGACTGCATGTTCTCATTCTCCGTGGAGACGAGCTGGGGGAGATTGCCGCCGGGGCGACTGGTGTAGAGTTCTTTGTAATACATGTTTTCGAGTTATAGTTCAGGCTGTCAGCAATCAGCTGCCTGCCCCGAAATGAATTTCGGTCTACGATCTCCGTCTCACCTCTCAATCACCGTCCCTCTTTTCAAGATCTCGTTCGCCAGGTTCAAGATCGGCTGCGTGCTGCGGAAATTTTCTTCGAGCTTGATCACCCTGCAGTCGGCAAATTCTTCCGGAAAAGCAATGATGTTTCTGATCGTCGAGCCGCGGAATGAATAAATGCACTGAGCGTCATCCCCCACGACCATGACGTTCTTGTGCTTGAAAGCCAGGAGCTTCACGAGTTCCGACTGAACCCGATTGGTATCCTGGTACTCGTCGACCATGATGTATTTGTATTTGTCGGACAGCACCGACCGAATGCTTTCGTCCTGTTGCAGGAGCAGGGCGAAGTTCACAAGCAAATCATCGTAGTCCATCAGGTTATGCTGCCGCTTGTACTGCACATAGCCCGTGTGGAGGGCTTGAATATCGGGCTCCATCTCGAGATACTGCGGGTAGTCCAGCGCGAGGAGCTCTTTCACAGGCGTCATGGTGTTGACGGCCCTGCTGTGCAGGTCGTAGAGAGCCTCTTTCCTCGGAAAACGTTTTTCCCTCGTGTCAAATTTGAGCCGCGTGCGGATGAGATTCATGACATCTTCCGCATCTCCCTGATCGAGGATCGTGAAGTTCATCTCGTACCCGAGCCTGGATGCATAGCGTCGGAGAACACTGTTCGCAAATGAATGAAACGTGCCGCCGGAGATCTGTTCACACCGGCTGTCAAGCAAGATCGAAGCGCGACGCAACATGTCCTGCGCGGCTTTGCGCGTGAACGTCAGCAACAGAATGTTATCCGGCTTCACACCAAGTTCTACGAGGTATGCCACGCGGTAGACGACCGTGCGGGTTTTTCCCGTACCTGCACCTGCGATGATAAGATGAGGCCCGTTCACAGACGTAACGGCCTCATACTGCGCAGCGTTCAACTCTTTCTTATAATCAATTCTGAAACGCTGCGGGTGTACGAGATGCAGGTTATCAGTGGGAAGCGGCTTGAGAGTAAATTTCTTCATTCCAAATCGGGTTGTGCCATTGTTGAGAAGATACTGTAAAAATTGCCAAAAGTGAAATTGCGCTGCTTGAGTTTCCAGCAATAAAGATGTAGCTTCGAATCGTCAACGTTGTTTCATGAGAAGTCAAGCACACCATCCTCCAACTCACGTACATACTAACGCGGTCACCGGCTTCTTCAATTCCGAACCGCCCTGACTATTATGAATATCCTCGTCCTTAACTGCGGAAGTTCATCACTGAAGTTCCAGATCATCGAGACCGACCTCGAGATCATCGAAAAAAACGCGGACCAGCAGAAGGCCAAAGGCCTCGTTGAGCGCATCGGCGGTCAATCATTGATCAACTTCCAGGCGACTGGCAGACCGACGCTCAAGCAAGCTACTGCGTTGCGCGACCATCGCGCTGCTCTCGATTATGTCATCCGGTGGATCATCTCCTCCGAATCTCAGGTCCCCGGTATCCGTTCGCTGGCTGACATCCACGCCGTCGGTCACCGGGTTGTCCACGGTGCCGAAAAATTCACGAAGTCCGTCCTCATCGACGATGTCGTCATTCGCGGCATTGAAGACTGCATCGATCTTGCTCCGCTGCACAACCCAGCAAACCTGAAGGGAATCTACGCCGCCCGCGAGGTTATGGGCCCCGGCGTTCCGCAGGTGGCCGTATTCGATACCGGCTTTCACTCGACAATGCCCGAGACATCGTACCTGTATGCCATTCCGTATCAGCTCTACCGGCGGCACAAGATCCGCCGCTACGGATTCCATGGCACGTCGCATCGGTACGTCGCGTACCGCTACCGTCAACTGACCGGGAAGGATCTCGAGAGTACGAATATCATCACAATCCATCTCGGCAACGGCTGTTCGGCCTGTGCGATCAAGCACGGAGCCTCCATCAACACTTCGATGGGCCTCACGCCTCTCGAAGGCCTTGTCATGGGCACACGGGGTGGCGACCTCGATCCATCCGTCATCGAGTTCCTGGCTCACAAAGAGGCTATGTCCCTGAACGAAATTGACGCCCTCCTTAACAAACAATCGGGGTTACTGGGTCTTTCGGGATTGACGAACGATATGCGAGATCTCCTGGCGGAAGAACAAGAGCACCAGGATCGCCGCGCGAAACTTGCCATCGATATTTTCTGTTTACGGGTGAAGAAGTACATCGGCGCCTACCTGGCGGAAATGGGCGGGGCCGACGCTATTGTGTTCACCGGTGGTATTGGCGAGAATTCAGTTCCAATCCGGCAGCGCATTTGTTCGGGGCTCGAATGGCTCGGCATCGATCTCGACGAAGAGGCAAACAACCAACTCTACGGCGGCAAGGAAGGCGAGGCTGGAAAAGAGAACAGCAGGGTCAAGATTTTCGTCATACCGACAAACGAGGAACTGCTCATTGCGCGTGACACGGCACGCAGCGTTCGCAACGCTCCAAGACGCTGGTAAGGACCACCGTACAGACATCTGAAAAAAGAAACCGGGGAGCACGGAACAGAGAGTCCATTCTGTTCCGTGTTTTCATTTCAAGTGCAAACAAGACGTCATCTACCGAAGAGAAAGCATGCCTGCAGAGACGAGAAGGAAGAAGAATGTGACAACCACAACACTGTACGTCAAGAATATGGTGTGCGATCGATGTATCCGGGTCGTGAACGAGGAGTTGAAGAAGATGAAGCTCGATGTACGCAGCGTTGTCCTCGGTGAAGTCGTGGTGGCAGGCGCCGCCCGAGAGCTTCCGGTCGAGAAGATCAAGTCAATGCTTGAACAAAGCGGTTTTGAGCTCATCGAGAACCGGAAAGCGAAAACCATCGAACAGTTGAAGCTGGCCATCATCAGGCTTGTGCGGGAAGATCACGGGAGTCGGGATCGGAAACTCAAATCTTCGGAGTATCTGAGCAAGGAACTGGGCCTCGACTATCACTATCTGAGCACTCTGTTTTCTTCCGTGGAGAATGTAACGATCGAACAATATCTCATTCTCCAGCGCATCGAGCGTGTGAAAGAACTCTTGAAATATGGCGAATTGACGCTGAGCGAAATCACTTACAAACTCGGCTACAGCAGCGTTCAGCACCTCTCGAATCAATTCAAGGCCAGTACAGGATTCACGCCGACCAAGTTCAGATCGCTGACCGGGCAGGTGAGAAAGCCGATTGACCGGGTTGGCGCATCGTGATATCCGCTCCTGAATCGCACGCTGATGACGCTGATGTGACTGATTCTCACAGAGTCTCCAATCCGTGATGTTTCCGTGCCTTTTCTGTGCAATCCGTGGTTGCTTAAACGTCGTGCACCTCTTTCCCCTTAAAACCCTGTAACAAATTCTCACGAAAATGTAACGCCTCCCGGCTGAAGAAATTGCATATTGTTCCAGCGAACAAACCGTATTCCGGATGGACTCAACGAGGAGACAGATCAATGAAGACTCAAGAGCTCACTATCGAAGGCATGTCGTGCGGGCACTGCGTCATGCACGTCAAGAAGGAACTCAGCAAGCTCAACGGGCTTACGATTGAGGATGTAGAGATCGGCAAAGCGCGCGTTCAGTACGACGAAACGAAGGTGACACCAGATCAGCTCACCAAGGCGATAGAAGAGGCCGGGTACAAGCTTGTCCCAGCATCAAACTGAGAAGGCGTGCCACGTGAAGATTCTAGTCTTTCAACGCAGAGGCGCAGAGTCCGCAGAGAACCGCGGAGAAAGATGAGTCGAGATCTCTGCGATACTCCGCGATCTCCGCGCCTCCGCGATGAGAATCATTATATCTTGGACTAAGAGTTCAGATGGACAACGAACAAGCGTCACTTCAAACTGTGTCAACAAAACATTTTCAAACATTGACACTCCCCGTTGAAGGAATGACCTGCGCGAGCTGCGTCGCCCGCGTGGAAAAGGTCTTAAAGAAAGTCAATGGCGTCGAGAGCGCTGCGGTGAACCTCGCCTCGGAGCGCGTCACGTTCGCCTTCGATCCAACGAAAACGGACCTCTCACAGCTTGCAGCCGTGGTCGATGAAGCCGGATACAAGCTTCTTCTCCCAACGCCTGCCACCTCTCAAGCTACCCCCGAGTCTGTGCTCTCAACGGCGGTCGAGACACATCAGGAACAGTCATACCGGAAGCTGAGGTCGGATTTCCACTTCAGCGCCGCCCTGACATTGCCCATCATGTTCATCAGCATGGTGAGCATGGCCGAATGGTTCATGCGCCGGTCTCCCTTTTCGATGGACGAGGTCAGCAAGCTTCTTTTCCTGGCAACGACTGTTGTGATTTTCATTCCAGCGAGACGGTTTTTTCAGGCTGCCTGGAAGCTGGCGAAACACTTCTCTGCCGACATGAACACACTCGTGGCCGTCGGGACAGGGACAGCATACATGTTCAGCTCACTCGTCGTCCTGTTTCCGGAGTGGCTTCCGGATGCCGCGGCAGCCAACGCTGTCTACTTCGACACGGCAGCGACTATCACAACG
>QYQB01000162.1 GCA_007280275.1 bacterium
ATAACAAATCGAACCGAGAATTTCGGCTTGGGGATGCGGCGGGATACCACTAAATCCTTGAGAATCCGCGCGGCCTCCAATACTCCGGAAACGCCCGAAGCATTGTCGTCCGCACCGGGTCCCCCTGAATCGGAATCACCATGGGCGCAAATCAGATAGTATTTCTCGCTTTCACCTTCAAGCGTTGCGATCACCGTCTTGGGCCTCGCCGAATCGATTGACGTCTCGGTCGAAAACCGGATCATCACAGTCTGACTGTCCCGGAGAGCTTTCTGGAGTTCTCGCGCGTTGTTCACTGATACATTGAAAAGTGGAATCGGATTGTTCTTGGTGGGAGGAAGGTCAGTGATCATTGCCCAATCGGAGTATGCTCGTTGGAGCACAGGAGAAGTTACGAGCAGGCAACTCGCACCATTTTCTGCCATAGCCCGATACACTTTCGTGGAAACCGGATTGTCGACGAGGACGGCCTTCCCTGTTACATTAGGTTTCGAGAGCTTCTGGGGATCCTGGACGTACAGCAACTCAGATTTCGAATCCGGCACCGAAGGAGAATATGCTCCAACCCACTCGTGCTTGATCAGTCTGCGTAGATCAGGAGGCTCCGTCACCCGCAGGCTCCATCGTTTCAGGTCAAAGGCGAGACGCAAAGGATCATTCTGAATGACGGGCTTGAAGCCGGCTTGCTTGAATTTGCGCACTGCATATGACGCGGACATGTCGCCTGATGCAGTGCCCCCCGTGCGCGAACCGAGTCTGACGAGCTCTTGTACTTGCCCGAGCAGACGGGTTTTCGAGACCTTGGCGGAGAATTCTTCTTCAACCCTGGTCTGTGGGAAGCACGTCGCTCCGGGAACAAGGAAAAGAAGAACAGAGATACAGATACTACGTTTGGATGGCAGACTCAATCGCATCAGTCTCGCGGAGGTTGGTTTCAATACTCCTATCATAGTACCAAATAGTTGAGCGCTGAGCAATCCAAAAAAAAGAAAAGGGGTCGGAGATACCCCCGGCCCCTTCCATTCGGACTCCTCAAGCGTTACTTCCCCAGCACGTACTTCTTGTACCGGTCATTAATCCTTCCCCAATGCAAGTTGGCGAGGAAGTTGTCGATGTACTTTGCCCTCGCCGGGCCATCTTTGTGATAATAGGCGTGTTCAAACACGTCACAAGAAATCAGGGGGACACCGCCCCAGATCGCCCCGTACTGATGCTCATCTACTGTCACGTTTAAGAGCCGGCCTGAATATAGCCGATCAAACACCAGCAACCCCCAGCCGCTCAGCTTCGCTGACACAGTTCCAGCCTTGAAATCAGTCTTCCACACATCGAACGAACCGAACTCCTTCTCGATTGCCGCCTTCACTTCGGGCCCCTTGCTGGGATCTCCATCTCCTCCGAGAACCTCCCAATAAATGTCGTGGAGCAGCGCACCGGCATGATTCCATGTAAATCTTCGCTTCAGCTCTCCGACAACACTGTAGTTACCATTCGCGGCCGCGCGATCGGCGCCTTCCAGTGCTTTCTCGATATTGTTCAGTGCTGTCACATAACCCTTGTGATGCGTGTTGTAATGCCAGTCTGTTGTTTCCACACTTACCACGTTGGCAAGCAGTTTCTTCGCATCCTCATCCGAGTACGGACGCGGGCTGAACTTCCATTCGTACGCCATTGGTTGAATCCTTTCATGTTGATGTGTTGCTGTGATGGTTTCGAGGTTTTAACTTTCTTGTTGAATCGGCAAATGCCGCAGGAGGCGACTACGTATTCCTCTTAGCCAAAATTCAGCATGAGTTTGGCAGCTTCCGACATCATGGCCGGATTCCAGGTTGGAGTGAATACCAGATCAACGCGCACATTGCTAACACCCTGCACACTCTGGACGCGACGCCGGACGTCCGCCGCGATCATGGGCCCCATTCCGCATCCCGGCGCGGTCAACGTCATTGTAACGTAAACGTTTGCTTCCTCCGGGATCTCTTCATCGATTTTGAGATCGTACACGAGCCCGAGATCGACGATGTTAACCGGAATCTCCGGGTCAAAACATTGCTTCAACGCATCCCAAGCCCGCGCTTCGAGGTTGGTTTGCGCAATTACGACCCGGCTGCCGACCTGTACGTCGAGCGGCTCAAAGACCGGCGTCTGCTGGTTGCCATTCTGCGATGACTGGTTCTCTTCCATTCTCTGAATCCTTTGCTCAAACACCAAATGAGTGGCCACAACCGCAGGTGCGTGCAGCATTAGGATTATTGAAAACAAAACTTCGTCCGCTGAGACCATCGGAGAAATCCAGCGTAGTTCCCGAGAGGTAGAACTGACTCTTTGGGTCAACGTAGACCACGAGGCCCTCGAGTTGATAGACCGAGTCGCGCTCCTTTGGATTCTCGTCGAATGCAAGGACGTAACTCATACCAGAACAGCCGCCTCCCTTCACACCAAGTCTGAGCGCATGTGATTCAGGGATTGTGTTTTCGACTTTGATCTTCCTGATCTCCTCAGCTGCACGTGGCGTAATGGTCACGATTTCAGCAGGATTCGCTTGAACCTCGGCAATGATTTCTGCCATGACGTATTATCTCCTCATCGTTGGTATGACAATTGCTGAATCGGCTACTCAGTCGAGACAGGCTCTGACTGTGCGTCCAGAGCGTTTCTCATGGTATGCCATGCGAGGCTCGCGCACTTCACACGAGCCGGGAATTCACTTACACCAGCGAACGCAGCGAGTTTGCCGAGAGTCTCAAAGCTGATATCCTTCAATTCCCCCGTCACCAGTTTGTGAAATGTCTCAAACAACCCTTGCGCTTCGTCTTTCGACTTTCCCTTCAGCATCGTCGTCATCACGGAAGCGGAAGCTTTTGAGATTGCGCAACCCGCTCCCTCGAACGAGATATCGACCACCGTGTCGTTCTCGATCTTCAGATAAAGCGTATAGTGATCGCCGCACAGCGGGTTATATCCCTCCAGCGTCCTTGTGGCATGTTCGAGCTTCCTGAAGTTGCGGGGTTTCTTGTTGTGCTCGAGAATGATTTCTTGATATAGGGCCCGGAGTTCAGACATTAGTGAAATACCTCTTTCACGGTATAGATTCCGCGCACCAGTTCGTCAACTTCCTCTTTTGTGTTGTAGAGAGCAAAGGAAGCCCGAACGGTCGCAGGGATGCCGAAACGCAGCATTACCGGCTGGGCGCAGTGATGTCCTGTCCTGACTGCTATCCCCTCTCGATCCAGGATCGTGCCTATGTCATGTGGATGCACATCGTCCATGACGAAGGAGAGGACCCCGGCTTTCTCACGCGCCGTCCCAACTATTCGTAGGCCGGGGATCGCTCCAATAACTTCCGAAGCATATACAAGCAATTCGTGTTCGTAATGAGAAACAGCGTCCCAATCGAGACCGTTCAGGAAATCAAATGCCGCGCCAATGCCGATTGTGTCTGCAATGCTCGGAGTTCCCGCCTCGAATTTGTGCGGAAGGTCGTTGAAGATCGTTTTTTCGAATGTCACGGAACGAATCATGTCCCCACCCCCCTGGTAGGGAGGCATGGCTTCCAGAATGCGCTGCTTGCCGTAGAGGATGCCGATGCCCGTCGGACCATACATCTTGTGTGCGGAGAACGCATAGAAGTCACAGTCCAGATCACGGACATCGATCCGAAAATGCGGGACCGCCTGTGCGCCGTCAAGGAGCACCGGAATCCCGTGTGCATGCGCAATGGCAACCATCCTTTTCACCGGATTCACAGTGCCAAGAGCATTCGACACGTGCGCAATCGCAACGATCTTTGTTTTCGGTCCGATCAATCGTTCGAATTCGCTCAGGATGACCTCCCCTTTGTCATCGATAGGCGCAACTTTGAGGACAGCTCCCGTTTGATTGCAAAGCATCTGCCATGGGACAATATTGGAATGATGCTCCAACCCGGTGATAAGCACTTCATCCCCTTGTCCGACATTCGAGCGTCCATAGCTTCCAGCTACAAGGTTGATTCCCTCCGTTGTCCCCCGGAGGAAGATGATCTCCATGTTTGACGCAGCGTTGATAAACTGCCTTGCCTTATCACGCACCCCCTCGTACGCCTCTGTCGCCTTTTCACTTAAGGAGTGCACTCCACGATGAATGTTCGAATTTAGCTGACGATAGTAGTTATCTAAGGCCTTGATAACGGATTCGGGTTTCTGCGTCGTTGCCGCGTTATCCAGGTAGACCAGTTTCTTTCCATGAACCGTTGTGTTGAGGATCGGGAACGATCCACGGACCAGGTCCGGATCGAAACCGGGTCCTGACTTCTTTGACGTAAGTATGTCCTGGTATGTCTGCATCGTTACGCTCCGAGCTTTCTTCCCTGGTCGAGCCGGCCGTGAATCAATGCTTCGAGTTGGACTCTGAGTGGGGCCACGTGAACCCGGCTGACCACATCACTCGCGAACGCGAACGTCAGAATGTCACGTGCGGTCATTTCGTCAATTCCCCTCGATCGCAAATAGAATACCTGATCCGCATCAAGCTGTCCAACCGTTGCGCCGTGGGTGCACTTTACATCATCGGCAAATATTTCCAACTGCGGCTTGGTGTCAATTGTGGCTTCGTCTGATAGCAGAAGAGTCTTGTTCGTTTGTTTTGCATCAGTCTTCTGAGCCTGCGGACGAACGAATATTTTGCCATTGAACACGCCTCGTGATCTGCCATCGAGGATGGACTTATACAGTTCGTGGCTCGAGCAGTGCGGCTTCGCGTGGTCAATCGTCGTGTGGTTGTCAATAATCTGGGACGCTGTTGCCAGCGAAAGGCCGTTCAAGGTACACTCACTTCCCTCTGCATCCAAAATCGCCGTCACATTATTCCGAACGATAGCTCCCCCGATAGCGATAGAATTCGAGGTGAACGTAGTTTTAGCAGCGAGACGAGCATGAATCATCGCGACATGGAACGCATCGCTGCTCTCTTTTTGCAGCTTGTCATGCTCAAGCACAGACTCATCCCCAAGTACAATTTCCGTCACCGCGTCCGTGAGGTACTGTGAGTCCTTCAGGGAGACATAGCTTTCAACGACGGAGGCCTGGCTCCTCTTTCCCAAGACAATCAGATTTCTCGGAGCAATGAGAACCTGACCTCGGCCTGAAGCAATAAATAGCAGGTGGATAGCTTCTTCCATGACGACGCCATCAGGAATGCGTATGAAAGCACCATCATTGAGGAACGCCGTGTTGAGAGATACGAAGGGGGTCTCATCCATCGTTACCTGCTTGCCCAGGTACTGCTGAACGCGATCGCCAGGTTCCTTCACGGCTGCCGCCAGCGAGCCACGGAAGACTCCCAGCGGTAATGCACCTATCGTAGAAAGTTCGCTGGAGAATTGTCCGTCGACGAAGACAAGCTGGTGTTGAGTTCCAAACGAGAACTGTCGAACCTGTTCTGCCGGGATGCCTTCAGCATCAGAGGTG
>QYQB01000153.1 GCA_007280275.1 bacterium
CCGCAGTGATTCCTTCTCCCACGGCAGGCACCGCAAGCCGGTTCGTCGAATTCCTTCTATCAGGGCCCGCGTAATTTCTTCCCCAGCCGGTTCTAATGATTGCTCTCTAAGCAGGACGGCTCCAAGCTTTCGCACACTTCTGGCTCTCACTTGCTGCTTCGCATCGTTCCATTCAATCTCCGTCTCATTCACAATCTCATCCGAAAACGCCGATTCGAGTTCACTCTCTTTAATCGAAGCAGCGAGATAGATCTTCGCGTCGCCGCTTCCCGCATCAACATCCGCAATTGCAAGAAATTCCTCACGCGCAAGATTCCCGTGCGGCAGCACAGCAGTTGTACCGTTGGCAAGCTGGTACAGGCCCAAGCGCTCGGGCCGTTTTCGTGCAATGCGCTCCGGATATGCATAAGCCACGAGAATCCCACACTCTGAGTTGTTCTCTCGCTCATTGTGTATATCCAGCATCTCCATCAGGCGCCGTCTCTGAGCTGCGATCCGATCGAGTACGCCCGGCGTCAGTCCACGACCGCGGCGAAACGCATCGATGCGCGAGGCTAGATCCACATCCGCTTTCGTTCCGGCCCCCAGGAGATCGCGCTCTTCAAGTATTGCAGCAAGCTCACATGCAGCCGCTCCACGACCAATTTCCTTTCCCCTGATGATCATATGCGCGAACCGTGGGTGTATTGGCAACACAGCCATTGTCCGGCCATGCGTCGTGAGTCGCCCATCGTCTGTTAGTGCACCAAGACTTCTGAGGAGTCCTTGGGCCTGAATGAGGTTTGCTGAGAGTGGGGGATCAAGGAACAAAAGCCCTTCGCCTTTCGGTGCGCCCCACAAGGACAGGTCGAGAGCTACGTGTGCCAGGTCGGAGACGCGAATCTCCGGCACCGGGTATTCGGGCAATTGCGAATGCTCTTCTTCCCTCCACAATCTATAACAGACTCCTGCGTTCTGTCTTCCAGCCCGACCGCGTCGCTGATCGGCAACAGCACGCGAGACTGGAATGGTGATGAGCCCTGACATTCCCCGCCGCGGATCGAACCGTGCAGCGCGTGCAAGGCCCGAATCGACGACAATCCGTACGCCATCGATCGTGAGGCTTGTTTCCGCGATGCTCGTGGAGAGGATGACTTTACGCTTGCCGGGCTTCCCGGGAGAGAGGGCGGCTTCCTGAACGCTTGCCGACAGATCGCCATGAAGAACATGCACCACGACGTCCTCGTTTGACTGGCTTTGAAGATTTTCCTCGACGCGCCGGATTTCGCGCATGCCGGGAAGAAACACAAGAATATCTCCTTCTTCCGATACCAAGGCGCGGGCAACAACCTCGGCGACCCGGATATCAAGCGGTTTGTCCGAGGAAAAACGCGCGTACCGTGTTTCAACCGGGAACAGTTTTCCCGCGCTCTCAACAATCGGCGCTCCCTGCAGCAATCGTGCGACCGCGACACCGTCGAGTGTCGCCGACATCACCAGCACGCGCAGATCGTCGCGCAAATGTCTCTGAACATCAAGTGTAAAGGCGAGACCGAGATCGGCGTGAATGCTCCGCTCATGAAATTCATCGAAGATGACGAGGCCCACGCCGGGTAATTCCGGATTGTCATGAAGCATGCGCGTCAGAATCCCTTCTGTCACAACCTCTACGCGCGTAGCCTTGCTGACGGCGGCATCACCGCGAATGCGATAGCCGACAGTATGTCCGACCCGTTCGCCCAATTGTTGTGCCATGTATGCTGCGGCGCGCCGAGCAGCAAGACGCCGGGGTTCCAGCATCAGGATTTTCCCTTTTCCCAGCCAGGCAGCATCAAGCAGAGCAAGTGGTACGCGGGTGGTTTTACCTGCGCCGGGAGGTGCGCTTAGCACGGCGCAGCGCGAGGCACCGAGAGCGTTCATCAACGCCGGGATAGCCTCTTCAATGGGAAATTGTGGCGGTTTCTTTTCCATGCGACTTACAGAATATGCGAAATCTCGACGAGGTTTCATATTGCGTATGTTGATATTGAAGCCAGAATAGGGTATGTTCGCACAATTCAATCCCACCCATCACCGGGTTTTCTTGCTTCTCAAATCCGCAATCTGTCGTTGTAGGAGATTGCTATGGCCGGCGCTCTGCATTCCCAGATTCCTCATCGAACATTTCTCATGAGGCTGTTTTGCTTTGTTCTTGTTCTCCTTGCCGTTGCGGGTGCCCAGGATCGTTTTGTTGCGCCGGTCGAACGCTCCGGCTACACAAGAGTCACTTCGTATGATACTCTCCAGACATTTCTCAAGGATGTCGGATCAACAGCCTTTGTCCTTGTCGAGCCGCTAACCAAAAGTCGAAAAGGGAGAACGCTTTCCGTCGCAAAAGTATCTCTGTCGAAGACGTTTGGTCAGGATCCGGGCAAACTGCGCATCCTTCTCTTCGCACAACAACATGGTGACGAGCATACAGGCAAGGAGGCGCTGTCGATGCTGCTCGCCAAATTCGCATCGGGAGACTTCAAGGACGTTCTTCAAAACTTGGAGGTTCTGATTGTGCCGCAAATGAACCCCGACGGGGGCGAGTTGTATCAGCGGCGCACATCTGACAGTATCGATCTCAATCGCAATCACCTGCTTCTCACTTCACCCGAGACGCGTGCGCTTCATGATCTCTTCTACCAGTGGATGCCGCAGGTCACTCTCGATCTTCACGAATACGGAACGTTGAGCCGGTCATGGTCCGACTCGGGGTTCATCAGAATTGCCGATGCGCAGCTTGGGATGCTGACCAATGTCAATACATCCCCGGAGATCCGGGATCTTCAGCACAATAAAATGTTTCCTTACATTGCCGGCTACATGCAAGGCCAGGGGTATTTCTACAACGAATATATCGTTGGCTCACCCGGCGACCGCGTACGCCATAGCACCACGGAAATCAACGATGGCCGACAGAGCTTCGGCGTTCTCGGCACGGTTTCGTTCATCCAGGAGGGGATAAAATGGAGAACGAGAGAGGACCGTCTGCAGCGCCGCGTAGAATCTCATCTCACGGCAATTCAAGCCTTGCTGGAATATTGTTCTCGTCGCGCCCGGGAGATTGTGCAGACGGTTCAAAAAGAACGCGCGCGTTTGGTAGCGCTCGCTGGTCAGCCGGTAGCCCTGCGGATGGACCACGCTCAGGGAAAGGGGGAACTCCGCATACCCGTGCGAATGCTCAAGACGGAGCGCGACACAACGTGGCTGGTGAAACCGTACTTCGGTGAAGTGAAGCTGCAAAAGAGCACCCTCTTGCCTGAGAAGTATTTTGTTGAACGAAAAGATTCCGCGATTGTGGAGTTGCTTCGCCGTCATCACATCAACGTCGAAGAGGTGTCGCGGGAAACCGAGATGACCGTCTCCGCCTTCTTCACCGATAGCATCACCCGTGCGAACATCGAAGAAGAAACTCAGCCGCTTGTCTCTGTCAGTTGCCGCCAGATCAAGAAAACTTTCAAGCCGGGCGATTTCATGATCTCAACCCGTCAGCCGCAGTCGCTGCTGACAGCGATCATCCTGGAGCCGGAATCCATGTGGGGACTGACGAAATACGAGCAGTTTGCCTACCTGCTTAAGCGGGGCCAGTACCCGGTGTTTCGTCTCCCATAGAGGGGGGCTTTTCTTTATCTGTCACGCCAACAAGGCGCTTCTTGTTCTCCAGAGTTGGGAAGAGATACCTGCTCTACCGCTTCGCCAGTGGCAAGGAGCTCGGATGTGTTTTCATCCTTGCACAACATCAGCCTTTACTGTAGCGTTCTTTGCCCCCGCCAACAGGGGTATTGCTATTGCCACGCGCCTTCTCTTCATCCCCCAAAACCACCTTTTTAACCGTTTCCTTTCTCGGTCGTATCATCCACAGTGAGAGAATACAAGAACGATATTGCTGGATCGCTGGCTGAGGTTGAGGAAGATGTGGTTACCCGTTCGCAGTGCAGGGATCTCGCCGCCTTTGAGCAACTGGTTCGGAAGTACCAGCCTTACGCATTTTCTCTTGCGATGAAATTCCTCTGCGATGAGGCAGAAGCTTCCGACGTTGTCCAGGATTCGTTTCTCCGGGTCTGGAAAAATATTGATCGCTATGATCCGAAGCAGAAATTTACAACGTGGCTCTACAAGATTGTCGTCAATCTGTGCGTTGACCGGTTCCGTGCGCTCAAACGAAGCCGGAGCATTTTTCTCTCGCGGGACCGCGATCTTGTGATGGAGGATTTACCCGATGAGCGCGATTGGGAGACAGTGTGCTCCCACGGGCAGCTCGCAGAAATTATCAGGACTCTCTCATGTCAGCTTTCGCGAAAACAACGGCTGGTGTTCACCTTGCGAGACCTTCAGGATCTGACCGTGGAAGAGGTAGTGGAAATAACCGGACTTTCGATCGGCAGCATCAAGACGAATCTACACTACGCGCGGAAATCCATCCGGGATGTGCTGGTGCGACATTATGGAGTTGTGAGGGGTGACCTATGACCTGCGAACAGTATCAGCGATTGCTTCATCTCAATCGATCGGGCGAGATCTCGGAGAAAGACGCCGACGATCTCCGTCAACATCTTACGCACTGCGAGCATTGCTCTCTTGAATGGCGCCGGATTCAGCGGACCGAAGAATTTCTCGACCCCCTGAGGTCCTTTTCTCCTGCGCCGTCAAACCCCGGGCAGCTCACGGCCGACATCATGCGGCGCGTACGGGAAGAGGCGTCAGGCGAGCCGGCCCGGAATATCGTAGATCGCGTTCTTGATTTCTTCCTGATTCCCGCCGTCCGCTACTCCGCTGTCGTCGTCATTTCTTTTGTGGGCACTGCCTTCGTCTTACAATCGCTTATCCTGCTCGACGACATTTCGAATCTCGAGAACCGCATGGTCTCTCTGTCGGGACAGCGCACTGGAGCAGTCTATTCGGCCCGCTCCGAGACGTTGCGTGAGGTTGCACAATCGGCGAAGGCGCAACCGTTGACGGGCACACTCCCTTTTACTGTCACCGACGGCCGTATTCAGGTGCCCGCAAAAATTGTAGATCTTTACTTGAATAACAACACTCTTAAAAATCTGCCCATGATTATTGGCACGTCGGCGTTTCGTGTTGATCGCAAGACCCTTGAGAAAATAGTCGGCGAGATCAGGGCGACCGTAGAGCTCACTTTTCATGTTGGATAAGAAGGAGCGAATGTATGCGAAACAATAAGGCTTCATCCGTTACGATGGTCTGCTGTCTTGGCCTCCTTTTGATCGGCGGGTGCCTGGACATTACCACGACAAGCGAGGTGAAACACGACGGGAGTATTGTCCGCACCATCACGTTCATGGGCGATTCTTCCGCGGTCTACAGCGGAAATTTTCCCGTGGAGCTCGACTCTCTCTGGACCAAGAGCACAGTAAAAACCAGTGAGAAAAAGTACACCCTCACGGTAACGCGGACATTTCGGAACGCCGACGAGATGAATAAGACGGTGCAGGGACAATTCGGCAAAACTCTTCAGTACCGGATTGCCCTGGAAAAGTCTTTTCAATGGTTCTTTACTGTGTACCGGTACGAGGAGGTCAACCTTCCGTTCGCACAATTCACATCAATTCCGATGACGGACTATCTTTCTCAGGAAGAGATAGAGTGGTTCAAAACAAAAATTCTCAATGGAGAGCTCAAGGAGGGAAAGAAGACCCTTGAAGACAGCCTGATCGCCGAGCGAATCAGCCCGCGTTCCGAAGAGTGGACATCGCGGAATCACTTCGCCCCGTTCTTCTCAACATTTCTTTCTGGCGTCGCGGCCTTGAACGATCCGGCACTCACGGCTGCTGGCGTTGAATCCCTCAAAGACTCACTCTATCGACACTCGATAAAAGCCATCGAATCAAATAAGTTTGACACGCTGCATCTCATCTTCAGGCATGTTTTGAAAACACCCGTGGTAGAAAAAGCATGGCAGACTAACGCGCGCGCCTTTGAGGAGATTAAGCGAAAGATCGAATTCGAAGAGTCGATCGGCAAGCACAACTACGTGACGTCTGTGATGATGCCCGGTTTGATCACAGGATCGAATGCTCGAAAGATCGAAGCCAACAAGGCCACCTGGCAGGAATTCCTGGGATTGGCTTCATACTTCGAATATACGATGTGGGTGGAATCGAGGCAGGTAAATTGGTGGGCCGTGATTGTTGCCTGCATTCTTGTAGTGTCTCTGATGACCGCGTTGATCATCTCCGCGCTGCGCCGACGAAGCCGTGCGCAATAATGGCGGGTGCCACTCACCTTCACGGCAAAAGTCCGACTTCTTCGGGATTTCACTCGGTCGAAGCCGGACTTCTCAAATGGTGTGCGTGGCACCTCTCGTGTCCAGATGGCCAGGTGAATTTCTAATATCGAGTTTCGAATATCGATGCTGACTGCGGCTTCCAGGAACATCCCCTCCCGCGCCTCCGTCCAATCGGTATCCGACTGAACAACCATTGCCCCCCACCAGAGACTAGCGCACAACTCACCATGACCCGCCGACCACGTTGGCTCGAGCGCGAACAAAAACTTGCTCTCTTTTACTCTTTGATTGTGACCGGCGCTCTCGCGGTTTATCTGCAGCAGTTGAAAGAAGATGGAGATGCGGAAGGAAGCTTCGGCACTCTGGTCGAATATCAGGAGTTCTCCGTTCCCTCAACGCTCCGGAGGAGATATCCTGCAACGGACCGATTGCGCGGCAAGGAAAAAGCTCAGCGTGTGGAGGGGTATTCGACTTTCCGGGTGAGTGTTGACTCCGCTCGGTTTGCGCAAACAGATAAGGCCTTGCCGCCCGATGCACCTTCTGCGAGAAATCCCTTTCTGCGGGATTCGACGGTCGCGCAACAAAGCTCCGTCTTTCGTGATTACAAATCCGACACTGTTCTCGATTCGATCTTCAAGTCAGATTCGACAACCCGTCAGGGACTTCTTCGCCAACACCTCCAGCACTCAAGCTCAATCTATGATACTGTATCCACTTTCCAGCTTGTGCGTCTGTCGCAGATGATTCGTCGATTCGACGACCAGCCTGTTACTCTTGAAGAGTCAACGCAGCGAAACCTTCGTCGTTATGGACATCCCTACAATCCCGTGCGTCCCCGGCCTCCCACCGCTCAAGTTCCTATCGAGGGAATCTTGTTCCGCCTGCTTGACTACATCTTTTGAAGAACTGGCAGGTGCGACGCACCTACCAGGTTATACCAGTAAGGTGCGTGGCTCCTTCACACTGACTGCTGACCGCTGGGTGCTGAGTGCCGAGTGCCGCCAGATCAATATCCAATATCTGCGCCTTAGGCGCATCCGCCTACGGCGGAGAACACTGAATCTAGAACGATGAAGTTGTTTTATACCTTCCTCACAAACACCCGCACCCCACCGAATTCCATGGTGAGCCGATGTTCCTTTTTTGCCGCGCCTCCTTCTATGGGAGCCAGGGGTTGTGGAAAACGGACGATCCGCTCACCTGCATAGGTGGCAACAACCATGGCCGCTCCCTTTGTCGCCCGGACATTGTCCGGTCTTGAGCTCCACATTTTCACTCCGGCCTTCACTGCGATCCATCGGAGCACTTCAACCGGCAGCGGTCCGGCTCCAACATAGTACGACGTGAATCCGTTGCATTCCTTACTCGCAAACGCGATTTCGTTGTTGTCTGTCCATCGCCCATGGATCCGGATGGTCTTGTCTTCTCCCTGCAGCACGGCAAACCGCGGATAGTGCGGCTTCTTCACTCCGAAATCGCGGAAGAACTTCGTTCCTGAGTCGTCGATCAAGCAACGAATCATCATCGGCCCGGGTCCATCGATGCGCTTGAAGGAAAAGCCGGCGAGCGCTTCCATTTGCTTCGGCTCGAAGCGATCGGGGCCGATATAGCCGGGTGCATAGAACCAGACAACCGTCGCACCACTCCCCTTGAAAAGATCCTGAAGTCTCTTCACCTCATCTGGTGTCAGGAAGAATGAGTTGACCATAAGAAAGAGCTTGAACCGGGTCCGATCTTCCGGCTTCAAGTCGAAGCGGTACATAAAGTCTGTCGGTGCACCAACGCGATTGATGGTCCGGGCTTGAGAATTCACCATCCAGTGGTTAAAATAGTCGCTAATGACGATTCCGAAATTCTCCCACGGTTCTTCGGCCCACCAGTGCTGTGTGGCAAGCCATGATTTTGGTTCATAAACCGCCGCAATTTCTGATACCGGGCTTATGTCGAGCTTCGGTCGGTACCTGGCGCCAAGATCAACAAAAGACTTGATCACCTTGATCATTGGCGGATCGTCATACCAACACTTGTTTGCCTTGAAAGGGGGACTGTAGTGGCCGAAATCAAACAGCCAGCCAGCGTGCCCGGTTGCAAATACTTGTCCCAGATCTCGTTGCAGGATTTTGAGCGTCCCCTCGACGGTGTCAGATCCCGAGCCCCCTTCGCTCCTTCGGTACGGTTCGACGTACGTGCTCGGATCCATTTCGGAAATGAACATTTTATTGTTCCGGCGCATCGACTCGCTGAGTACGCGATACGCACCGTCTCCGCCAACACCTCGTGCACGGCCGAGCCAATTCCCCGCGTCATCAATAACATCGCTGTCGTATCGCTGATTGCCGGGGACATTGCTGCGCTGGTAGGTGTACGGAGTCGCGATGTAATCGAAATCCGGAGATGTCAGCACGGCTTCGGGCACAAGATGTCCCGCCTCCTGTATCATCACATTCTCCAGCACATAGCAGAAGAACGTGCCGCAGATGACGCGTCGGGCTGTCTCCTCTTTGATGACCTTCCCGAAGAGAGCTACAGTCTCGGCTGTGTTCTTGTGAAATTTGTGTAGAAAGTCGATGACGTCGCGATCCTTTTCAGGATCGCGCATCAAGGGCCCACCTTTGTCAATTCTTCGTTCCGTTGAGGGAATCGGACCTGCAAGTTTTTGCATCGGGGCGCTGTAGTCGGGCATCCATCTGCATCCGAGATAGTGCCACTCGCCGGTATGCATGCCCGATATCTGATACCCCATCATCCTGCTTTTGAGAGGCGACGCTTCCATGTGTCTCAAAAAGTCACGCAACATTGCGGTCGCATTCTTTTTATAGATCTCTGACGCGAATGACGCCGAGTACGGATCGAACAGCGCCGTCCAATTGAATCCTCCTTCGAGGACCTGCGCCGCGACCTTGTACTGACCTGGATCAATGGGAATGCCGCATTTGATGAGCTCGTCAGGATGCGCTTCCTTCCACCATTCGGGGACATATGGATGTAAGCGGGGAAGAATGAACGCGTCGGGGACAAGCTCCAGGAGCTTCGCAAAGTACTTGTCGAAGCGGGTCCAGTCGTACCTGCCAGGCCCAATCCATCCATCCTCCATACCGATAAGCGGGTGAAGAAACTGGATTCCCATTTTTCGATACGCCGGCGCAGTGTTGAGCAGACTCGAGCTAACGGCGAGCAGTGGGTATTCTTCCTTCCCGTTCAGGTACAGGCGTGCGCCACCCCGTTCCATCCTGACTTCACAGCGACACACGGGCTCGGTCTTCAGGCGTTCGAGATGTTTCAATATATCATCGTCGAGTTCGAGCGTCTTATGCTCAAATAGTTCAAATCCCGGGAGCTTCGAAAGGGGAACCGCTACGAGCGTTGCTCCTGCGAGTCTGAGTGCGTTGCGTCGTTTCATAAGTGAACTCCGACGAGTTGTGAGGGGGGGTGACTTGGGCGCGGGAGTTTATTCAAAGTTCAGATAAAAAGAAATGAAAAAGGCCCCAGTTGTTCTTCGACAGTTGAACCTGCCCGCCGAACCGTTCTTTTGGGGCAGGCGGGCTGTCGAAGATGGCCCATGCCCGAGAGTTTAACTCTCAGACCACCGTGATGGCGGAGACGGCACCGTTGACGCAATACGACACACGCAATGATGATGGGGGGGGGAACAAGAAAGCGGAGATTGCTGTTATTCTCCTGGGGGGATTTTCACCATCTCTCGTATTTGTCCCCCTGAAGATGGGAATTCGAGCATCGCCAAACAAACATTTGTCAACAAGGAGGAACCTATGAACCGCGTCATTCATTTTGAAATTCACGCCGAAAATCCGGAGCGTGCAATATCATTTTATCGGGATCTCTTCGGTTGGAAATTTGAGCGTTGGGGTACAGAGGAATATTGGATGCTTTCGACGGGGTCAAAATCGGAGCCCGGGATCGATGGCGGACTTCTCAAGCGGCGTGGAACGATCGACGGCACCGCGGTTATCGCCTACGTGTGTACTATCGATGTCGTATCGGTCGACGAAACAGTCACAAAAGCACTGGCAACTGGAGGACAGATGGCTGTTCCCAAGATGCCGATACCCGGTATGGGATGGCTTGCCTACTGCAAGGATTCCGAGGGGAATATTTTCGGTATGATGCAGGCCGATCCTTCAGCGAGGTGATCGACGTCCTCTTCTTCTGGATGAAGAGGGTGCACACAGATGACGCTGATGGTACGTGATTCCAACTGATCGAGCGGTGCTGATCCGCGTTTTTCCGTGTCATCCGTGGCTAATTCAACGTATTGACATTTCTACCCGAAGTATCTGTCATTTTTCTGTCCCTTCCTGAGTCACTTTGTGACTCTCCTGACACGCAATTGCCAACGGCCGTCGTAATACAAAGGTTCCGTTTCTGAAACCTCCTGCCTCGCACACTCGTTGGTACCTCTGATTGCATCATCGGTCATTAATTGCTAGATTTATTCTCACGTGAGCCTTTGGCGCGTGGCTCGGATCGTTTTATTTTCACAACAAGGCGGAACCGTTCCGCCTCTTTTTTCGTCCAATACGGGTGCGGAACTATTTTAGAGTCAACGACTTAGGAGGATCGAGTGGATATTAAGACAATCAACGAAATGATTCAGCGCGAGAGCGCCTTCGTCGACAACCTGACCACCGAAGTCGGGAAGGTAATCGTCGGACAGAAGCAGATGGTCGAGCGGCTGATAATCGGCCTCCTGTGCAATGGGCACATTTTGCTGGAAGGCGTCCCGGGTCTCGCCAAGACGCTCACGATTAAAACGCTTGCATCGGCGATCAGCGCGAAATTTCAGCGCATCCAGTTCACGCCGGACCTCCTCCCCGCGGACCTCATCGGCACCATGATCTACAACCAGAAGGACGGCAAATTTTTCACCCGGCGCGGGCCAATCTTCGCAAACTTCATCCTGGCAGACGAAATCAACCGTGCTCCTGCAAAAGTGCAGAGCGCTCTCCTGGAGGCCATGCAAGAACGACAAATAACAATCGGCGAAGAGACCTTTAAGCTCGACGAGCCTTTCCTGGTGCTTGCCACCCAGAACCCGATCGAGCAGGAAGGAACATACCCGCTCCCCGAAGCACAAGTCGACCGCTTCATGCTCAAAGTCAAGATTGGCTACCCTTCGCGCGACGAAGAACTTGCAATCATGCGCCAGAATGTTCTTGGAGATCAACTCGAGATCAAACCTGTTGTTTCACCAAAAGACATCCTCGCTGCGCGGAACGCCGTCAAGAGCGTGTATATGGACGAGAAGATCGAGCGCTACATTCTCGATATCGTGTTTGCAACGCGTCAACCCGCCGAGTTCAAACTCGAGAAGATTGCACCGATGATCAGTTATGGAGCATCGCCCCGCGCATCGATCAACCTGGCGCTTGCGGCGAAAGCCCATGCATTCATCAAGCGCCGTGGTTATGTCATTCCGGAAGATGTCCGTGCAATCAGCCTCGACGTTCTGCGCCACCGCGTCGCAGTCACATACGAGGCAGAGGCGGAAGAAGTGACCTCGGAATACATCGTGCAGGAAATCCTGAACCACATCGAGGTACCCTAGAATTTGCGATTGCTGATTGTCGATTAGTTGCAACCTGGAACTGAAAACTCGAAACATAAAACTAGAAACTCCAAACTTAAAATTGTAACCTCGATCCTTTTCAGCCGTGGAGACGAAAGAGCTACTTAAGAAAGTCCGCCAACTGGAGATCCGCACGCGCGGGTTGGTGAACCAGGTGTTCTCCGGCGAATATCACTCGGTATTCAAGGGGCGCGGCATGTCGTTCTCCGAGGTCCGCGAGTACCAGATCGGCGATGACGTGCGGACTATCGACTGGAATGTGACAGCGCGGTTCGACCATCCGTTTATCAAGATCTTTGAGGAAGAGCGTGAACTGACGGTTATGCTTCTCGTCGATGTGAGCGGTTCGCAGTTCTTTGGGTCACAAGGTCAAATGAAACGCGATATTGCGGTGGAAATCAGCGCGATCCTGGCCTTTTCTGCGATGAAGAACAATGACAAAGTCGGAGCGCTTCTGTTTTCAGATCAGATTGAGAAATTCATCCCGCCGCGCAAGGGACAATCACACGCATTACGGATCGTCAGGGAGCTCATCTCCTTCGAGCCCAAACACTCCGCCACCAGCATCAAGGGCGCACTGGATTACCTTAACCATGTCCTCAAGAAACGAAGTATCGTGTTTGTGATTTCCGATTTCATGGACAACGCATACGAGACCTCTCTTCGCATCGCTGGCAAGCGGCATGATTTGATCGGCATACGGCTTCTTGACCCGAGGGAGCGCGAATTGCCTCGCGTGGGTCTGGTGACATTCCGGGACGCTGAAACAGGCGCTCAGCGATGGGTGGATACGGGTGACCTTAAGGTCGCCGCTGCCTATCTGGCCTATCGCCGCTCGGTGGAAGAATCCAGGAAAGCAACGTTCATCAAAGCGAAACTCGACAGTATCGATATCCGTCTCGACAAGCCGTATATGAAGCCGCTTGTCGACTTTTTCAGACTGCGGGAGCGGCGTTGGTAGGTGGTGCCGACCTAAAACCCTTGTGCGCATGAAGCGTTTAGCAACAACCATACTGTTGATATTCTGCGTTGCATTGGCCCACGCTCAGGAGCCAACGATCGCGGCACGCACCGACTCCGCCCAGTACAAAGTCGGCGAGTGGATTCTTCTGCGCGTCGCGGCAGAATTACCTTCAAGTGTTGACTCTCTCGTGCCGGCTGTAAAAGACAGCCTTGGATCTTTTGAAATCCTCAACGTCGAAACATTCCAGGCAAAGAGCGGCCACCAGGAGTGGGTTTTCAAGCTGACGATGTTCGATACAGGAAGTGTGTTCATACCGCCTGTCGCTTTTTCATATCGAAATCGCCCGGATACGCTCCAGCGCATCGCATATTCCAATCCGATATCCCTTTCAATCGTAGGAATACCATTCGACCCAAAAGGGGATATCAAGGATATCAAACCGCCTTTGGATGCACCTTGGAGGTTCGAAGACTTTTTGCCGTACCTCATTGCTCTTCTGGTTCTCGCACTTGCACTCGTTGCCTATTACTACTACCGCAACTGGAAAAAGCGACGAGAGGTGGGCTTTGTACCTGTCAGGCCGGCAATTCCTCCGGGACAAGCCGCTCTCATGGCACTACGCGTTCTTGAAGACAAACACCTCTGGCAACAAGGAAAAGCCAAGCAGTACTATTCCGAAGTTACCGAAATCGTTCGCCGCTTCCTTGAGGATCAGTACGGGCTTCTCGCTCTCGAATCGACATCGGATGAAATTCTCGCGCAGCTCCTGAAGCTTCCCGAAGCCCAGGCATTGCTGAGGGACTTCCGTTCCTTCTTTACGACGGCCGACCTTGTGAAGTTTGCCAAGTATTTGCCCCCCCCCGAAGAACATGATAGTGAACTTCGATGGGCATATGAAATCGTTCGGGCGATGATCCCGAAACCGACACCTCAACCGGAGGAGCAGGAGGCAGAGAATGTTCGGTGATGCGTTCGCATATCCCTGGGTCCTCTGGGCTCTCCTGTTGATCCCGGTGCTCGGCCTTGTGTTCTGGAAAAGAAAACAGAAGATGGTCACCGAGTTGACCTTCTCCTCGCTGCAACCCTTTGACCACACGCCGCGTACGCTGCGAGAGAGGCTTCACCACGCTCCGCTCTGGTTGCGTCTGGCCGCTTTGGCTTTCTTCATCATCGCTCTTGCGCGGCCGCAGTCCGTGTCCAGCAGAGAAAACGTGTCAACAGAAGGCATCGATATTGTGTTGCTTCTCGACATTTCCGGCAGCATGCTTGCTGAAGATTTTTCGCCGAATCGGATGCAGGCTGCCAAGCAGGTCGCGGAGGAGTTCATCGACGGCCGCACCAATGATCGCATTGGGCTGGTTATCTTCTCTGCGGAGAGTTTCACGCAGTGCCCGTTGACAACAGATTATCCCGTTTTGAAGTCTCTCTTGAAAGAAGTCAAGAACGGCATGATTGCGGACGGAACCGCAATCGGGCTCGCGTTGGCGAACGGCGTGAATCGGCTCAAAGACAGCAAGGCGAAGAGCCGGGTCATGATCTTGTTGACAGATGGCGTCAACAACAGGGGTGAGATTGACCCGATCACTGCCGCGAAAATTGCCGCGACATACAACCTTCGTGTCTACACGGTTGGTGTGGGCGCGCAGGGTGAGGCCCCCTACCCCGTCGAAACACCCTTCGGCATTCAGCGGAGACTCATCCCTGTCGACCTCGATGAGAAGACCCTTTCAGCTGTCGCCGACATGACGGGGGGCAAATACTATCGCGCAACCGACAACAGAAAGCTGAAGGCTATCTATAAAGAAATTGACCAGCTTGAACGTTCGAGAATAGAGGTAACGGCATACAAGCGTTATTCTGAAAAGTACTACGGATGGCTGGCCGGTGGGCTCCTTGTGTTGTTACTCGAGGTGGGATTGGCGGGAACGGTGCTGAGGAAGATACCGTAGCGGTTAGCTGTCAGTTGTCGGCGGTCAGCAATCAGCCATAAATGCTTTCGGTTCAGCTTGAGAACTCGAGTATCTAATTTTTCTCAAGTTGACCGATACAAATGGGCTAAAGCCCGATGTTTTTTGTTTTCAATGTTACCCCCGACCTGAAGGTCAGGGCAATTAAAGGCTGTCCTTTAAGCCATCTTTGTCATTTCGAAGGAGCGCCCGCCTGACCGACGTAGTCGGGCAGGAAGCGACTGAGAAATCTGAATAGTCAAAGAAGGATTTCTCCCTGTGGTCGAAATGACAAAGACACTTTTTGGACAGCCTCACTAACCACAGCTTGTTGAGTGAAGGGGTTTCAACCCCCATCCCAAAACGATCAATTTGAATAATTTTGCATGCGTCCGACTTAGATATGCTTAAAAAAGATTGATTCCGAGAAGTTGTCCAACGACACTATCGAGGTAAAGAAAATGCTTGCTGCTTTTATCCGCAAGCTGAACGCTGATCACTGATTGCCCTTATGCTCCGTTTCGCACATCCTGGTTACTTGTGGGCCCTGCTGGCGATCCCTTTGCTGGCGCTCGGCTTCTTCCTCCTCCATCGCTGGCGGAAGGTGCTGCTCCGCAGGTTCGTTTCTGAGCCACTGGTGTCACAATTGGCTCCGGATGCCAGCACAGCAAAAAGGATAGTCAAACAGGCGCTGCTGCTTCTCTCCTTCGCGTGCCTGATTATTGCCGCTGCAAATCCACAGGTTGGCACACGCCTCGAGGAGGTGAAGCGCGAGGGAATCGATCTGTTCATCGCCCTGGACGTCTCGCTCAGCATGAAAGCTGAAGACATACGCCCCAGCCGACTCGAGAAGGCGAAGCGCGACGTTTCAGATTTGTTGCGTAAATTAGAGGGTGACCGCGTGGGTCTTGTTGTCTTTGCGGGTGAGGCCTTTGTCCAGTTTCCTTTGACTGCTGATTACTCGGCGGCCGATCTTTTCATCAACGCTGTCGATGTGGAGGCGGTACCTGTTCCGGGCACAATGATCGGCAGTGCGATAGAGGTGGCGCTGAAATCGTTCCGG
>QYQB01000154.1 GCA_007280275.1 bacterium
ACCTCCTGATTCTCGACACGACTCCGTTCTATGGGGAGTCCGGAGGACAACTTGGCGACGAGGGCGAGTTGACATTCGACGACACAACAGTAACGGTGCTGGACACTCAAAAGAGCGGGAATGTGAACGTTCACATACTTGAATCGCCTCGCACACTCGAAGTTGGGCGCAGCGTCAATGCGATAGTGGACGCCCAGCGACGAAACGCAATCATGCGGAACCATACAGCGACGCACCTCCTCCACGCGGCGCTCAGACGGATTCTGGGCACCCACGTGCATCAGGCAGGTTCGCTCGTCGCGCCCGAGCACCTCCGATTCGATTTCTCACACTTTTCCAAGGTTTCAGAAGGAGAGCTGTCCGACATCGAAGCGCTCGTGAACGAAAGAATAAGGGATAGGATCAAGCTCTTTCATCATCGGGATATCCCGTTCGAAGAAGCGAAGAAGATGGGTGCGCTGATGTTCTTTGGAGACAAGTATGGGGACCGTGTCAACGTGATCGAATTCGGTGATTTCAGCAGGGAATTTTGCGGCGGGACCCACGTCCACTCCACGGAAGAAATCGGATATTTCAAGTTCAAGTCAGAAGGAAGTGTCGCCAGCGGCGTGCGTCGCATCGAAGCCGTCACCGCGGATCACGCCCTTGAACTTCTGAAGCTTCAGGATCGAACCGCCTCCGAGCGCCTTGACTATGCCGCGGGACAGTTGCAGGGTCTCCGGGACATTAGGACCCAACTCGCAGCGCAGAATGGTCTCCCACCTTTCGAGGAGGAGGTTGCTTTTTCGAGATTCGAGTCCGCGATCTCCGACCTCAAGAAGAGACCTCCCCTGCCACAGAGCTATGGGGCAGACCTTCGGCGTGACTTCGATGAACGCGCCCGGCAAGAAGTTTCCATCGAGACGCTGATCCTCGAGATAGCTGAGAAGTCGAAGATTCTGGAGCGCGAGCTCTCCAAGTTTCGTCTCCAATCACAATCGGGCGCTATCGACGGACTGGTCGCTGGTGCTCTGGCGATCGACGACGTGAAGGTCGTCTCTGCCCAGGTTGAGGTTGGTTCACTTGAAGAACTCAAGTCGCTGGGCGACACCGTTCGCTCAAAGCTCGGTCGGGGCGTCGGGTTGCTTGCGGCTGTCATCGATGCGAAAGTCTCTCTCGTTTGCGTCGTGACGGACGACCTCGTCGCGTCGAAGAGACTCGAAGCGGGCAAGATTGTCGGAGCCGTCGCCAAGCTCCTTGGAGGCGGAGGGGGCGGAAAGGCGCATTTGGCAACAGCAGGCGGAAAAGAGGTCTCAAAACTCCCGGAAGCCCTTGCAGCGACGGGCTCAATCGTCCACTCAATGATGACGAAGAACTAAGCACACACAATGACAACCTACGACCGATTGCTGAAGGTGCGACAGGAACGCGGGGCAGGCTATTTCGTCCTGCTCGATCCGGATAAGAACGATCTGGAGTCACTTCCCTCCTTCATACGTGAAGCGACAGAAGCGGGTGCAGATGGGTTCCTTGTTGGCGGCAGCCTGATGCTGACCAACGTTTTTGAGGACCACCTGCGAACCATCAAACAGAACACATCAGTTCCTGTCATCATTTTTCCGGGAAGCATCATGCAGGTATCACCGCTGGCTGATGCGATTCTGTTCCTTGTGCTGATCAGCGGCCGGAACCCGGACTACCTGATCGGGAACCAGGTTATTGCTGCGCCCATCATCAGGCGCAGCGGGCTGGAGGCACTCTCCACTGGTTACATGCTCGTCGAAGCCGGCAACACAACGTCCGCTGAATTCATGAGCAACACGAAGCCGATTCCCCGCGACAAACCCGATATTGCTCTTGCTCACGCTCTCGCGGCGGAACTGATCGGAATGAAGCTCCTCTATCTCGATGCCGGTAGCGGAGCCCGCGAATCCGTTTCCGACGATATGCTGCGGACAATCGCCCAACGATGTTCGCTTCCGATCATCGTGGGGGGCGGAATACGCACACCAGAAGACGCACGAAAGAAGGTTGAGGCAGGCGCGTCCTTTGTCGTCACCGGAACAATCACCGAACTCAACAATCATCATTCCTTTATCAGAGAATTCGCAGAAGCCGTCCACACAGGACCGGCCGTGAAGCGATAATTCCAGATCGGCGGGTATCAACCATGGCACATCTACCGCTCACGCTCGTCTATCGGCAGAAGTTTATCCTCGACTCTCTCCGGGAGAGCGCCGAAACGAAACAGAGAATCGCCGAACAGTGCGTACCGGAGATCATAAAGGCCGTCGACATCATCATCGAAGCGTTCAACAAGAAGAAGAAAATCCTTCTCTGCGGCAATGGAGGCAGCGCAGCAGACGCCCAGCACCTTGCGACAGAGTTCGTCATCCGCCTCAGCCCCAAGATACAACGACCCGGACTTCCGGCAATTGCCCTCACGACTGACACCTCAGCCCTCACCGCAGGAGCAAACGACATCGGATACGACAACGTTTTTGCGCGCTCCGTTGAAGCGCTGGGTGCGACCGGCGACGTGTTGATCGGAATCAGCACGAGCGGCAACTCGGCGAGTGTTAACAATGCATTTCAACAAGCACGCGCGAACGGGCTGGTTACCATCGGCCTGCTTGGGAAAGACGGAGGAGCATCCAAGGATCTCGTGGACCTCGCGATCGTTGTTCCGTCGGAAGACACCCAGCGTATCCAGGAGGGGCACATCACGATCGGACACATCATATTCCAGGAAGTCGAGCAGGAGATGTTCGGATAGTCGGTCTATCGGCCATCATAACCTCGCAAAGGAATGAGGGCAATCCGGGCAGTTTTCCTGGGCAGGTACTTCACGAAAACCATTATACCAGAATGCCGCACCAGTCGCGAAAAGATTTCTTCATCCCCCTTCTCACCGTTATTGCAGATATGCTCGCCATCGAGGCGGCATTCCTGTTCTCGTACTGGCTTCGATTCCATTCGCCGTTGACAGAAGTAGTGCCGATCACGCTCGGCATTCCTTCCCTCGGTGCATACGTGGCCGGATCGCTTATCGTCATTCCAACGTGGCTCTTCTTGTTCAACTCCCGGCAGATGTATGCAGCGCGTAGAAACGTGTATTTCTCCGACGAATTCTTCGCCGTCGTGAGGCTCGTCTTCGTGGGCATGCTCGTTGTCATGAGCGCGGCCTTCTTCTACAGGGCGTTCACGTATTCCCGGGCTGTGTTCGCGCTCCTTGGTTTCTTCGCCGTCGCCTTCATTTCAATCGCACGGTACTTTGTGTTGCGATTTGAACAATTCTGGTATGCCAGAGGAAACGATTTGAAGGATGTGGTCATCGTCGGAACGAACCCGACGGCTCGCAGGGTGTACGACAGCATCGTATCGAATCCTGCGCTCGGATACCGCGTAGTGGGTTTCTTCTCAGTCAATGGGCTGAATGAGATGGAGACAAGCGGAGTGGATTTCCTTGGTCATATCTCCCACGTGCCACAATACATCCGGAATCACAGAATTGATATTGTTCTTGTCTCCCTGACCTACAGGGACCACCCTCACCTCTATGAACTCGTCCGTGATTCCGAAGGATTGAACACAGAGATCATGATGGTACCGGATCTGCTGGAGTTGATGACCAGTCGCGTGCGTATCAAGGAGCTTCACGGAATACCGTTCATCAAGATCAAGGCAGTCCCACTCACGACCTGGAACCTGATTGTCAAGCGCTCATTCGACCTTGTTACCTCCGCCTGTTTCCTTGTCATTGCCAGCCCGGTCTTCGGTCTGCTTGCGTTGATCATCAAGTTCGATTCAAAAGGCCCCATCTTCTACCATCAGGAGCGGGTGGGCATTGACGGAAAACCCTTCCGGTTGATCAAGTTCAGAACGATGCGAGCAGATGCCGAGGGCCAGACGGGCCCAATCTGGACAAAAAAGAATGATCCGCGGAAGACGTGGATCGGAAAGTACCTCAGACGCTTCAGTCTCGATGAGTTGCCACAACTGCTCAATGTACTCAAGGGCGAGATGAGCATCGTGGGTCCCCGTCCGGAACGCCAGCATTTTGTGGATCAGTTCAAGAGAGAAATCCCCAAGTACCTCGATCGGCATCGAGTGAAAACGGGGATGACAGGATGGGCACAGGTGAATGGACTGCGCGGGAATGCTCCAATCGAGGAAAGGACCAGATACGATGTGTATTACGTCGAAAACTGGTCGCTCGTCTTCGATTTGAAGATAATACTCAAAACCGTTCGCGCGGTGTTTTTCGGAAGAGACGCCTACTAATTGCTCCCCTCAATCACTCGCAACGAACACGTTCAATCATGGTTGCAGCATACATTTTCTTGCTTCATAGTGTTGCGCTCGGTTACGCCTTCATTTCCCGTAAAAAGACCGGCGGGCTGAGCGAGGGTCTTCTCGCGGTGGCATTCATGGGTATTGTGTTCGCCGTTGGCTGGACGGTCTCGACGATGCTGACAAACCTCCTCTTCACTCCGGAGTTCTTCATCAAGTGGTACTATCACCAGACGGATTCCTTTTTCCTTCGGATCCTGCGCAAGGAAATCAGTCGTGATACGATTTCTCTTTTGATCCTGATGTTCGGAGAAGTAGGATTCTACTATCTGTTTCTAAAAGGGAGTAACAAAGAAGGGAAGGAATCAACCGCCGAAGGGAACAAGGACTCGGGGAACTAGACATTCACCCGTTCACCTCACTTTAGAGTGAAGAGGAAGGTGATCTCGCACATCTGATCTTTTTGGGGTTGAGAAGGCTTCAGCGGCTCGAATCGCCAATAGCGAACTTCCTTCAAGGCGGCCTCCTCCAGACGCGTATCTCCTTTCTGTGCAGGCCCAAGGCCTCCGATCGAACCGTCGGGCATCACAACTGCAAACAACCGAATCTCGGCTTCGACCTTCGATCCGGGAGGGTATTTTGGCAGGTCTCCTGCCAGCTTACGTCTCGTGCCCCCCTGAAGCCAATTCATGGAATATCCAATTCCTCCTCCTGTGCCGTCTCCTGAGAAATCGGTTCCGCCCCTCCCTCCTGTTCCGTACAATCCTGGCGCCGGCTTCGCCGCTGAGCCAATACCAGAAGCAGCAAGACCACTGGGGACATTGCCGCCCCTGCCCAATACAGGACGACCGCCGCTAACATTGTTCCGATCATCGCGGTTGTTATTTCCCCCGACCGGATCATTGCGATCCCATTGTGAATTCTCTTCTACTGCAGCGAGACTGTTTGCGTTGATCTTGTCATTGGGCAATACAGAGGGAAGGTCGCCGATTCCGCGACCCATTGCACGAGGCCGTGCGTTGGGATTCCTGGTTGTGAAGCCCTTCGATGGACGAGAGACACGGATTGGCTCATCACCGCTTTCGACGTTCTGAGCCAGGATGGGATGCACCTTGAGGCCAAAGTCCGACTGGCCGATGCCGGGGGTGACGGTGAGCTCTTCATACGTCGTGACGCGGATCTCGTGCCCCGACAATTCTGCCGCCTTGTCGTACAAAAGCAGCCAGTAGACACCCAGCAGGAAAGCATGAAGCACGAGTGAAACCGTCAGGCCGCGTCGCAGGTTCCTTCGATAACTCTGCACGAGCTCAACGGCGCCGTACCACGATTGCGTTCGCTGGAGAAAAAGATAAAGATCCGACATATCACTCCCCTTCTTCCTGCTTCATCACCGTCCCTCAGCAGGAAGTCAACGATCCCACCGGCGCGATTGCACACCGACATCCCACAACAGACCCGCCCTTCAGGTCCGATGCCCCCCCGAAAACCTATTTCACCTTGCCTTGTCGATCCAATAGCTGGACTTCAATTCCTCAGCGAAGCTCTGAACTGCCATCTCTGCATCTTTGCGCGACGCGTAACGACCGACGCGAACAGTGTACCAAGTTGCGTCTTTGTAGGCCCGATCCTCGGCAAACGCCGGGTATCCTGCATCCTCAAGACGTCTGACAATTTCCTGCGCAATTTCCTTGTCACGCCACGCTGAAACCTGAATAGTATACTCCCCCTTCATTTCCTGGAGCTTGCCGCTCAAGGCAGGAGCGGGCATTTCTTTCCCCGCCGTTTTCGCAATCGCCTTCTCCCCGCTCTTCTTTGCCGACGATGCCGCCTTTCCTTTTTCACCAACCGGAGGGGTCTCAATCATCTGAGCTTGACCGGCACCAGCCTCCTGCCTCGCGGTCTCTGTCTGCGGGGTCTGCTGATCCTGAAGCTGCACGACATCGGGTGCCGCCTTCTTCCCGCCGAAAATATGAATAACGCCGAGCTTGTTGAGAAGGAACGCACCGCCACCACCTACGACGAGGACGACGAGGGCTCCGATGATAATCGCAGCAAATCCGCCCTTCTTCTTGGCAGTTTCCTCCTCAGGCATCGTTGTCTCTTCGGAATGCTCCCCCGAGCCCTCCAGGTTTTCCGACGATCCTTCATCTTGCAGGTTAAGATCTGGCATTGAAAGTACCTCCTATGTTTGGGAGTTTGAAAGGAGCGATTTGCTCACACTCTGAGTTATTACCAACGATATCCTATTCCAGCTGTGATCACAAGCGGGGCCGCCCTGTACCCGCTCCATTCTTCGTACCTTGAATCCGTCGCATTCTGGATGTCAAGGAATACACCAAGAGCCTCGAGCGCCGAATACTCTGCCTTCAATCCCACTTGTGCATGCTCTTTCAACTTGCTTGCCACATAGAGATCAGGCACGCGGCGACCCAGATAGGCTACGGAAGGAAAAACTCGAAGCCCGCGTGACACTTGCAGAGAGAGTCCTGCACTCATGCGCAGGTCCGGAAGATAGGGAACATCCCACTGCGTTTTTGAGTTCTTCGAACTATTGATCTCCAATGACAGCGTAAAGTAACTATTTGCATCGAACTTCGCAAATACGTTTGCCTCATAAGAGGCGATGGACGTCGTCCCAAGATAGCCAGTGACCCACATTCCTTTGGGTTGCGGCACCCCCAACGGTGCTACACCCCCGCCCTCCGTAAAGAGAGGATACTCGCGAACCGTCTGAAAGCGTGCGGAGAATCGCGTTCGCCAGACTTCGCTCCAGTCGGTCTCAAGTGCCAGGATAAGATCCAATGGCAGGTCGGATTGCCTGATCGTCGAAACAGCAGACAGGTAAGGATGAGAATCAATCAGCACTGAGAGCGTATTGAACTGCACCTTTCCCAAATACGATGCGCTTGCAACGGAGTTCTCCAGGACCCTGAAGCCGACCGCCACATGAGGATACACACGCGCAAGCTTCTGACTGAGCATGCCTTGAGTGAGAAAGAGATGAACCGATCCCTGGACGAAGAAGCCTCCGAACCAGTGCTTGGGCGTCATCAGACATGCCTCGAGGTAGGGCAAAGCCCCTGATCCAGACCCTGCGATGGAAGCCAGAGAAAGGTCGATTCTTCCGTCAAGCGGAAAAGATCCCACGAGAAGGTTTGACTCGCCGCCAAAATGGAATTGGGTTTCCGAGACACTGCCAGCAGAATCACCTATGCTGGTTACGACCAAACCGGCACCCACACCATAGTTGAACAGGAGTTCACGCGGAGAATCGAGAGATGCCCCAAGCCGGAATCGTGAGACGGTTCTGAGCACCCCGGGTGAGGAGGAGCCGTAGAAGCGGTACGCCTCGCTTCCGTAGCCGAGATCGCCCCGGAGCATTCCCCCGCCATACCGCTCTGAAGGATCGTGCAACGTCATCCCACCAGTAACGTTGATGTTTCCTCCAGAGCGGTTTGTGAACGGAATATAGGCCCGCGAAACTCCATAGTGTGCATCACCGAAAAAGAAGTAGTCAGGATCCAGACTGCTGACCCATAGACCGAACTTCGAATTGAAATACGCGCCACTGCTTGCCTGGATCCTGCCACTGCTCACTGATCCGACGGCCATTGGCAGTCGCTCTTTCTCCCCGGAAGCGAACCCGACCGTCAAGCGATCGCGCAACGCATCGAGTGGATTTGCCAGATCCACGGCATGCTGTGGTTCGTCACCTTCCTGCTTCTCAACATCCGGCAGGTCGATTGAGGCGACACCGGTGATGACGTATTCAGGAAGATCGAACTTCGGAAGAGCTTGTGTGCTTCTCGCGGTGCTATCCCGCGGGGCTGATTTGAACACCGTGTCAGGCGCAGTTACACCCAGGGCACGCGGGTCTGGCTGGGACTTTCCAGCCGGTGTCGGTTTCTCCTGCGCAACACCACACGCCATCACGAAGAAGACGAAAAGAACGGTCAGGATTGACGGTCTTGTCATAGCGCTATTGTCCGAGCACCGTAAGGCGTTGCGATGCTGCTTCGAATTCTTCTCCGCTCTTTGAGATCTTCAGCACTTGCCGGTACGATTCCTTCGCCTTGATCACATCGTTGACCTGTTCATACGTTTGCCCTAACCCAACGTAGGCTTTCGCAAGCCAGAGTTCGTGCGATGGAAAGACATAGCGAACTCGAAGGAATGCCGTGATGGCATTCTGCCAGTCGCCGCTTTGTGCATAGGTCAATCCGCTGAGGTATTGAGCTTCAGCACCAACATCATCAGTACGCGTCGTCGCAACCTCTTGCGCAAGTCGTTGCGCGGCTGCGTACTCTTTCCCCCGCAAAGCAATTCTCGTCAATCCTATCCGCGCTCTATCTGCTTCGGCTGTTGACGGGTATTTCGATACGACGAACTCATATTTTAGCTTCGCATCATCCGTTGCTCCGTTCTCGAAGAACACAAGCCCTTTGAGATAAGCGACCTGCGGAGCAAATTCTGAATTCGCAAGATCCTTCTCAGCGTGATCCAGGACCTTGAAGGACTGCTCGTAGTCCTTTTGCCTCAGGAAGATGCGCCCGGCCTCAAGCAATGCATTCCCCTTGATGTTCCCTGACGCATTTGGTGCATCAGCGGCAACCTGATATGCACTGGCTGCTTCAACGATACTGTCGGCTTCCTGCAAACTCCGCGCATACCAGTACAGTGCCTGTGGACGGAGGCTTGATTGAGGGTGCCCGTCAGCGAACGACCGGTACTCCTGAGCAGCATCCACGTATTGCTTCTGGCTGAATAAAAGCTCGGCCTTCTTTATCCAAAGCTGCTCTGCGTTCGGCGAAGTGGGGTTCTCCTTCACGTACGCATCAATCGTCCCGACTGCCTCTTTGCTTTTACCCTGGGCGACGAGACAATACTGGATGCCTGTCAACGCATCAGCGGCGAGAGCACTCGTGGGAAACCTCCGCATCACCTCACGGTAGGATTTCTCAGCCACCGCATACTGCCGGAGATTGTAGTACGAGTCGCCGATGCTGTAAAAGGCCCTTGGAACAAGTTCGCTCTCCTGGTATTTGGCGAGTACGACCTGGAATTCCTTAATGGCCGCAAGATACTCCTTCCGTTGAAACTTCATCCAGCCAAGGGCAAATTGCGCATCGTCCGACAGAGAGGATTTCGGATACGCCTTGATCAAGGCGCTGAACTGGTCGGAGGCCTGCTCGTGGTCCCCTGAGCGAGAATAGGTCTGCCCAAGCTGATACAGCGCGTAATCGGCTCCGTCGCTTTTCGGGAAAAGTCGGACGACAGTCCGATAGGCGCCGGCGGCCCTTTTGTAGTCCTTTTGCTGAAAGTAGCAGTCACCCAACCTCAGGCGTGCGTCGAACGAGAACTTGCCTGATGGGAAGGCAATAATGAGCTTCTCAAATGAATCAATCGCCTTCGGGAAGTCACGCAGCTTGAAGTACGTCCACCCGATGCCGTAGAGAGCCTCTTCACGTCGTCCATGCTTCGCAACACCGGCGATTGCCTGAAAATGCTTCAGGGCACCGCGGAAATCTCCCCCCTGGTACTCTGATTCGGAAAGCCAGTACAATGCTTCAGCCGACTTTGGGTGATCCGGATATAACGCGACAAACTTCGAGAAACCGGCTGAGGCGTCCTTGTACTTGAGCATTTTGAATGAACACCATGCGAGCTGATAGGCTGAATTCACCTTCGTCTCGAACGACAGATCGCTGAAAGAGAGGGCCTTTTCGAAGCAGCTTCTCGCAGAATCGTACGTCGCGTTGACAACGTAGCATTCTCCAAGCATCATGTACGCGTCCGCAACGACGTCGCTGCCATCGAATCCTGTGACAATCCGGCCAAAGTAGTCCTTCGCCTCATTCGTCCTCTTGTCCTCAAAGAGAATCGTGCCAGCGTCATACAGCGCATTGTCGGCGTATTCTCCTTTTGGATTCCACGTGGGCAGTTTTGCGAAGGTTTCAAGAGCGGACTGCCGATTTCCGGCAAGCTTTTCTGCGACACCCTTTCGGTACTGGGCGGCTTGACCAAGTTGATCTTCCGCACCGGCGATCCTCCCGAATACCTCTGCGGCAGAAACGAATTGGCGTTCCTTAAAGAGGGTCCATCCGAGCGCGTATTGAACTTCTTTAGTCAAGTGATGCTCGGGATACTCCTTCAGGAAAGACTCGTACTGCTTCTGCGCTTTGTCATACTGGCCGAGATTGTACTGTGATTCTCCGATGAGGTAGTCGGCTTCACCCCGAAGAGCTACGGAGTCGATGCGTGCCTTTGCTGTTGTGAGTTCTTCAATCGCCCTGGCGTAGTCCTTCAAGTTGTAGTAGCACTCCCCAACTTTCACCCGTGACGAGGAGACCAGCAAACTCTGGGGGAACTTGTCAATAACGACCTTGTACCATTCCGCCGCCTTGGTGTACTCTCCCTTTTTCTGATTCGCCCACGCGGCGGAATAGGCGGCATAATCCTGCAATTTGTTCCCGGCAAATCCTTCATACGAAAGAGCATAGTATTTTAGAGCGTTCGTTAAGTCTCCCTCCTTGAGGTAGATCTCGCCTATCCAATATGCAGCTTCGCCGGCAACGGAAGGGTTCTTTGGTTGATCGAGGATCGACTTGTACGATTCTATCGCATCTCGGTTCCTCTTGAGCTTCGAAAACGTCTCACCGAGGCGGAAACGTGCGTTGTCTGATAGAATCGATGTGGGAAATTGGCCGACAAAGACAGAGAACTCTCTAGCAGCGGCGGGATATTGTTCCTGTTGAAAAAGGCAGTCCGCCCGCAGAAACTGAGCGTCTTGTATTCTGACACTCTGAGGGTACTTCTTGATGAACTTATCAAACTGCTCTGTTGCGATCTGGAAAAGGCCATCCTTGTAGAGGCCGTGAGCAAATGCGTAGTCCTGCTCTTCTGCAATATTCGAATTCAGGGCCGGCAGGTTTTGAGCAACCGCCCGCAAACTCTCTATACCTGTCAAGGCAAAGAATAGGAACAAAAACGTCAGAAAAAGACGAAACAGCCTGAAACGACAAGCCACCATCGGCTTTGCAAACACCTAGGCCTCCAAACTTAAAGTGTAGATTGAGATGATTCTTTTAACGCTCTAATTTAGCTGAAATGACAA
>QYQB01000336.1 GCA_007280275.1 bacterium
AGGGCTTTGAGCACGTCGGTTTCATTCTCAACGACGGTCTGCAGTTCGACGAGGGGAATGTTTTTCGCCCTGCATTCTTCGACTACCTTGACGCGGCGTTTTCTCGAAAGCTCTGCCGGGAAACAATCCCTGCTGACAGCGACGATTCCAGCTTTCACGATTGGTATATTCTTCATGCGGTGACTCCTTCCAAGGTTACATTAGATGCCATGTCAAAAACCGGTGTCACTCCCGAATGCCTCTATCGGGAGTCCAGAACGCGCTGTCTGGATTCCCGCCAAAAACGAGCGGGAATGACAGTTGGTGCTTTATTAGTGTTTTTGAGATAGCTTATAGCCAAAATGCAGCGTGCAGTGTCCGAGCTCGAAATTCGAATCTCGAAGCACGAAACAAATACGAATTCGGATTTCGGATATGAGCCGACCGGATATTCAGGGAGACCTCACTCCTGCCCATAATATGCATCCGGCCCATGCTTGCGCGAGAAATGCTTGTCGATCAGCGACTGCTTCAATCGAGGCGATGCAGGATTGATCTGAAGCGTGAGCACAGCCATCCTGGCGAGTTCCTCAAGCATCTGACTGTGATGAAGGGCTTTCTCCGGCGTCTCGCCCCAGGTGAACGGTCCGTGGCCTCCCACAAGAACCATCGGAACATCTTTGTAGGACCGATTCGTGAATACATCCACAATCTGCTTCCCCGTTTCCTCCTCGTAGTCCCCTTCAATCATCTCATCACTCATAATGCCGGTGCAGGGGACATCGGCCGGAAGGAGATCTGCATGCGTCGTCCCGAGAAGTGGTATCGGCTTCAGCGCTTGCGCCCACGCCACAGCGTACGTGGAATGCGTGTGAACGATGCCGCCGATCTCAGGAAAACTCCGATACAGATATGTGTGCGTCCTGGTGTCGGATGAGGGCCGAAGCCTTCCTTCCACAACGTTGTTGTCGAGATCGACCACCACGATATCCTGCACTTTCAGATCGTGATACGGGATGCCGCTTGGCTTGATCGCCACCAATCCCCTCTCGCGATCGATACCGCTCACATTTCCAAACGCCTGTAGCACGAGCCCCAGCTCCGGCAATTCCCTGTTGCACGTCCATACGCGCTGTTTCAGTCCTGCGATCGCACTCATTCCTGTCTCCTTATCCTCAAGACTTCGTTTTCGACATATTCACCCAACCGAGTGTAGCGATCATAGAGTGTGCGGTACTTCGCGGCTCGCTGCGGATCCGGCCGGTACTCCGTTTCGATACCGCTCCCCATCGACGTTTTTGCGTGATCGACCGACGGATACAGGCCGGCGACCACGGCTGCAAACATCGCCGCGCCGAGTGCACATGTCTGTTCTGAACGGGGCACTTTGATCGGGACATCCAGCACATCAGCCACGACCTGCATGATGAACGATGATTTCTTTGCCACACCGCCCAGAGCGATGACACCTTCGATCCTAACACCCTCAGAACGGAACCTCTCGACGATTTTTTTTGCACCGAATGCCGTTGCCTCGACCAACGCTCTGAAAACGCGGGGTGCATCGCTGCCGAGGGTCAATCCGGCGATCGCTCCTTTGAGAAGCTGATTTGCATCCGGCGTCCGCCGTCCGTTCAGCCAGTCGAGAGCGATGATGCCCGATTCATCGATCGGGACCTTTGCCGCCTCGACGGACAACGCAGGGATGAGCTTTTCACCGAGCTCCGCAATGAGCCTATCCTTCATTGCCTGGTCGATGTCTGTACTCTTTATCAGCAAGTTCTCGATCGGCCAGAGAAGCAGATCCCTGAACCACGCGTACACATCTCCGAACGCCGATTGTCCGGCTTCAAGCCCGATCATTCCAGGAATAATCGAACCATCCACCTGGCCGCAAATGCCTTTCACCATTCGGTTATCGAGATCGTTTGCGGGAACGACCAGCATATCGCATGTCGATGTCCCCATGATCTTTGTGAGGACATAGGGCCTGATCTCACCGCCGACGGCACCCATATGGGCATCGAAAGCGCCGATGCCGACTTTCACACCGGTATGAAGCCCGAGTCTTCGAGCCCAATCGGGCGTAAGGTTCCCCACAGCCACATCGCTGGTGAAGGTCTTGTCGTAAAGACGCGAGCGCAGGCCGGCAAGGAGCGGATCAAGCCGAACGAGGAATTCCTCTGCAGGGAGACCGTTGAATGATTCGTGCCACATAGCCTTGTGCCCGGCAGCGCACCGGCTTCGCTTCATCGTCGCCGGATCGGACTGACCTGTGATCACTGCGGGTATCCAGTCACAATGCTCAACCCACGAGTAGGCTGTTTTTGCCACCGAAGGGTCTTCGCGCAGCACGTGGAGCAGCTTCGCCCAGAACCACTCCGACGAGTAGATCCCCCCTTCGTAGCACGTGTAGTCTATCCCTCCCCATGATCTGGCAAGCGCGTTGATCTCTTCGGCCTCCCTGACTGCCGTGTGGTCTTTCCACAGGATGAACATCGCGTTCGGATTCTCACTGAACTCCGGAAGTATCGCAAGCGGCGTCCCCTGCCTGTCGACAGCAACGGGCGTCGAACCGGTCGTGTCTATAGAGAGACCAACGATTTGTTCCGCGGTACCCGGGGGAGCATCGAGCAATGCTTGCCTGACCGTGTATTCGAGGCCTTCGAGATAATCGAGAGGATGCTGACGGAACTGATTCCGACCCGGATCACAGTACTTCCCTTCTTTCCATCTGGGATAGTTGAAAACTGCTGTCGAAATCTCCGCGCCGTCGATGGCATTCACGATCGCGGTCCGGACAGAGTCCGTACCGAAATCGACACCGATGACAAGGTTGTTGCTATTCATAGTCCCTCGTGGTGCTACCCTTGATAGTACCGAATATTGTCTTTCGTGAGAATGGGAACCAAGTAAGCGAGGAGAGGATCCATAGATCCGGCAGGAAACGAACTGGATAATGTCACATTCCGGGGAGCGCTCGAAAGCCTGTTCGTACGACCGCAACCGCATCCTCCCGGACTGCATCGAAGAGGGTTGCCCCCGGGCGTCGCGCTCCAAATTGCGTTAAGACACACGCAAAAGCAAGAACATTTTCTGACGGGCGGCTGTCACGCTCGCCGCTCTACTTCACGGAGAACCGATAGACCGTCGTCGATGTCAAGGTCTGACCTGGATTCAGGACTGTCGTTGGGAACTGTGGCTTGTTTGGCGAATCCGGGAAATGCTGCGTCTCAAGGCAGAATCCGTAGCGATGGTCATACTTCCTGCCGCCTTTTCCGACGTGTGTGCCATTGAGAAAGTTACCGGAGTAGAACTGCAGACCGGGTTCGGTCGTCAGGACTTCCATCACCCGGCCCGATGTCTTCTCATAAGCTCTGGCAGCGATGCCGAGGACGTTCGCGGGCTTGTTCAGAACCCAATTGTGATCGTACCCTCCCCCGACCTTCACCTGGTCGTACACGTCATTGATACGCGCACCAATGAGAGTCGGAGTAATGAAGTCCAATGGCGTGCCTCGCACGCTTTTCAGTTCTCCCGTCGGGATCAAACCGGGATCGACCGGCGTGAATCGATCGGCGTCGATGAAGAGCTCATGGTCGAGAATGTTTCCGTTCCCTGCTCCCGCCAGGTTGAAATAGGAATGATGCGTCAGATTTACGACAGTCGGCTTGTCTGTTGTCGCTGAGTACTCGATCTTCAATTCATTACTGTCCGTCATCGAATAGACAACTTTTACGGAGAGACTTCCCGGATATTCTTCTTCTCCATCCTTGCTCAGGTAGTTCAGAACCAGCACCTTGCCTGCTTTGCTCTCCCGCTCATCGACGATCCAGGCGACCTTGTCAAATCCCTTCAACCCTCCGTGCAGGTGGTTTGCTCCGTTGTTGATCGCGAGCGTATACTTCACCCCGTTCAGATCGAAGTTCCCTTTACCGATCCTGTTGCCATAGCGGCCGATGATAGATCCAAAATAGGGACTGTCCGCGATGTAGCTTGCCAGCGAATCAAATCCCAGAACGACGTCCGCGAGTTTCCCGTCACGATCGGGAACCAGCAGCGAGACGACCGTCCCGCCGTAATTCGTGATTCGTGCTTCCATTCCATGCTTGTTCCGAAGTGTATAGAGAAAGACCTCTGTGCCTTCGGCAGTTTTTCCATAGAGACTTTTTTCCATCGTCGTTGACTCCTGTTTTGTTCCACTGCAAGACGAGAGAAGACCAATCAGAAGAGAGCAGCTGAGAGTGGTGAGGATGACGGACGTTTTCATGGGTATGTTCCTGTGTGAGATATGACCGGCACGGTGCGTCGACATGAATATCGCACAACGCGAGCTGATTTTCCATATCAAAGCGCGAAGAGGCCATCAAGAGTTGAGAATATTTACTCACGGGTCAAATGGGCACTTTCGTAAACGCCCAACCAACGGTTGACGATTCTTGTGCGGCTTAAGGAATCAGTAACCCAATCAGTTTTTCGGTTGTTGGTCACTGCAGCTTGCAAACGCGAGTCAGCATTCAATCAAGAATGCCCTCGGATTTTTCCCGAATGGGTACGAGGGTAGCAATTGTCTTTCCTCAGCCCTCGAGCGTGTGGCGGGGTTCTTTTCACCGGAGTGTTCAGCTATCAGCGCTGTCGCTATTGGCCGGTATTGGACACCAGATCTTTGAACCGGGATGGGAGTTGCATCAGCGAACCCCCCTTCTAGTTGCAAGGTTCAAGTCGGGGGCCCGATGCGTATTCTGCAGAAGAATTGGCAACAGTGAGCTACGCTATCATGTGACCTGGATACTGGCCACAAATCAGCGCAAGAGGGTCATCTTCTTCGTCTCGACGTATTCTCCCGCTAGCAAACGGTAGAAGTAGACACCGCTTGGCACGTTGGCGTTCCAGGTCGTGCGATAGTGACCAGCTTCCTTTTTCTCATTTACAAGGGTGGCTACAACTTGCCCTAGCATATTGAATACACGAAGCGAAACGACTGACACCTTTGGCAATTGATAGCTGATTGTTGTACTCGGATTGAACGGGTTGGGATAGTTCTGCTCGAGTGCAAAATCGCCGGGAAGACTTCCTTGTTCTCCCACGGCCGTTACCGTGACAGGCGACAACGTAAGGAATGCAGCCGGAGCGGAAGAAGCCGCGCCGACGGTTACGTCGAAAACCGAATTTGCTTTCGCCGATGCGCCCGAGATGAAGTTCACCTTGTCTGCCACCAGCGTGTACGATCCTGGCGCCAGTTCTTCAATGGTGAACTTCCCTGTCTCGTCTGTGACGCCAAATCCTGCAACATCCTCGGGATTTAGAAACGCATACACAACGGCTCCTGCCAAGGTTGCCGACTGCAGACCATTCCCGAGCCCTCCACTCATGGAGACCACACCCACAATGGAATTGAGGCCCGGCACCGGCTTCACCAGCGGCTTGGCGATGATCGTGATCCCGGTGACAGTGTTTCCGTTGATGCTGATCTTGGTCGCCCGCTCCCAACTCGTCGCTGAACCGCTCTGGCTATAGTACGTCGGCACATATGCGCCCCATGGCAGGGCAAGAACGATGTAGTCACCCGGTACCAGATTAGCGATTGCGAATTTTCCCGTGGAATCTGCCTCGCCAGTGTACACGCCGGGTCCATCCGAGTAGATCTTTGTTGCCTGAAGTCGATAGGCAATAACCTTGGAGCGAAGTCCTCCCTTCGTCGCCGAATCGATTACGCTACCGATGATTTTCCCCGTAGCGACCACGCTGATCGGCTTCAATGCGAAGTTGATCCCCGAAGTGTCCTTGGTAAGCTTGAGCGGGTTCGCCGTCAGGACGTCTGGCTTGCCATCGAAGAACATCGTGACGAATCCTGGAGCCGTTGCGATCACCGTGTAGGTGTCCTGGAGGAGTTTGATGCTGTACTTTCCAGCCGAATCAGCGCGGACTTTGTACTGAGTTCCAGGACTGACAATGCTACTTGTTGGGTTGCTGCTCACTACCAACCCAGAAGCAAAAACGACCGTCGCTTCCCGCATGACTTTCTTTGTTTCATCAAGAATTGTTCCGCTCACATTGAACTGAAGCGGGACTGATTTTGCCCTCATCGTGAAATTCACTGTTGTCACTGCGTTCGGTAGAACAATGACAGGCGTCGCTTTGTCGAGCGTCAACGCGCCGTTGTACCATTGTTCGGCGAAATCTCCTTTCGACGCAATTGCCCGGGCGAAGTATTTCCCGGTGTCTACGCGGGCGAGCGTAAAGACCCCTGAGAGGTCGGACATGATTTTGGGATCAGACGTCATTAATCCGTTTGATTGGTAGAGCAGAATGTAGACACCGGCCACCGCTCTGCCGAGCGTGTCTTTTACGACTCCCGTGATCGAGCCGGAAGGGCCGCTTATCGTGATTCCGAAGGATTGCTCGCCACGTCCGCCTTTCGAGGAAACTACCACGATCGTCACTCTGAAACTCCCCTTTGCCGCAGGAAGCCATGATATCAACCCCCGCACCGAATCGATCTTCATGTTCTCCGGCTTGAAAATGAGTTGGTACTTCAGCGTCGCGGCCGGATCGGAGGATGTCGCGACGACCTGGTAGGAATAGGGAACGTTTGGCGATGCCGTTTGCTCGGGTCTCGAGGTAATCTGAACGACATCGTTCTTCGGTCCCAGGACGAAATTGACTGTGGAGGTTGCATTCGGCTTGACCTGGATTGCTGTAGCCCGCTCCACCTCCGTCACGCCGTCGTACCACTGTTCCATGAAGCTACCCATGGTCGGTATCGCTCGCGCGAGATACGTACCAGAATCAACCAATCCGATCGTGTACTTGCCGAGAGGATCGGTATATCCTTTGTACTGTGACATCAGCGAGGAGTTCTTTGGCATCAGAAGAACTGCAACGTTCGCGACCGGCTTTCCAAGCAGGTCCGTGATGACGCCGCTCACCGTTCCGGCAGGACCACTGACGTTGATCGTGAACCCTTGTTCGACGCGTCCTCGATTCAGAGAAGTGACAACCACAGCCGTCTTGAAGAAACCTCGTTGCATCGGGGTCCATTGAATGAGTCCGCGCGCAGAATCGATCGTCATACGGTCGGGCTTCGTCGAGAGCGTGTATTTCAATCTTGCGGCCGGGTCGGTCGACGTCGCAGTGACCTGGTAGGTGTACAGGGTGTTAAGCGCTCCGGTCTCCACGGGACGTGAAGTGATGACGAGGCTCTCGGCCGGACGCACGTCGATGGGATTGCTGGAACGGAACGTTCCGTTCTTCATCTGCGCGGAGACAGAGTACGTCATGGGGAGCGAAGCTGCCGCGGGCGATTGGTCCACATATTCGAATTTTGTGGTGGAGTCAAGTCTCACAGTCGGTGACATCGTGCCAGTGATTGAGCGGAAAATGTAATTCATCCGAACGGAATCTCCCGGAAGCCCCGTCCACTTGAGATACACCTTCCCGCCGTCATACCTGCCGGTCAGGGCGAAATCGGTCTTCATGGTCTGTGAGGACAGCGCCTGAGAAATGAGGAGCATGCCCAGAAGGAGCATCCCGAGAATGATGAAGAGTCTCTGTCTCATGATGATATCCTGAAGAAAATGGATAACTCGATTGTTTGAAGCAACAGTGACGGCGTGCGCCAGTGTTCTGCAAACGAACAAGACGGGCGGGTGAAATCCCGATTACTTCTTACGCGTCGTTTGTGTGAACTTATGAGTTTAAATGTACCTAGGCCAGGATTAGGAATCAACCTCCATTCTTCATGTCAACTCCGGAATAATAGGTTCTTTTTACGCCTTTTTCAGAATCGCACGCTTGTTGTTTCCAAACTGGAAGATTGTCTTGCGAAATGGCTCGAGCAGGCTGAACGAAAGGCGGATGAGTTGGATGCGGTGAGTAGCAGGTGGGATGTGTGGTTGAGACCTTCAACTTGACATGAAAGGAAGATGCCGATCATCATTGGTCAATCGGCATTTCCGGCGGGGGCCGAGCCCGAGGGAGCACTCATTGACATTAGAGCCTGATATTTGTTAATTAAGCCATGTCTTTTTGCACAAGTTGATGTGGAAGAGCACTTTGATTTCGGAGTGTGGCCTCAACAGACTATGTCCCGCATCCATTCATAGAAACCAATCACGGAGGACCCAAATGACAAGACTACTCAAAATTGCTTCTGCATTGCTTCTTGGTGCTAGCCTCATCGCCAGCCTGCAGGCGCAGACTTTTAAAGTTCAGAAGGTCCGCATCGGCGGAGAAGGGGGCACTGACTATCTGACCGCTGAGCCTGGTACCGGACGGGTGTTTGTCTCCAGAGGTTCACATGTGATGGTGCTCGACGCAAACAAAGGCACGGTCATCGGTGACATACTCGATACGCCGGGCACGCACGGCATCGCACTTGTCGCAAAATACAACCACGGGTTCACCACAAACCGCGGTGATTCCAGCGTCTCCATGTTTGATCTCAAGACACTCGCCGCAATTAAAAAGATCAAGATACCGGCTGGTGGGCTGGATGGGATCATGTATGATGAATTCTCAGACCGGATCATCCTGACCAATCACAGCAAACCCGGCACGGCTACAGCCATTGACCCGAGCACTGGAGTGATTACCGGACAAGCCGAGCTCGAGGACAATGCACCGGAAGGTGCTGCGAGTGACGGCAAAGGAAAGCTCTTCGTGAACAACGAGAGCAAGAACACGATTCAGGTGCTGGATGCCAACGGGATGAAAGTGCTTGCTTCATGGCCACTCGCTCCGTGTGAGGGGCCCACGGGAATTGCTTATGACCGCGCAACTGACCGGATCTTCTCCGGCTGCGGCAAAACTTCGGCGGTGCTTGATGCCAAAACCGGCAAGATTGTGGCAACGATTGCCAACGGCGATGGCGTCGATGCTCTTGGTTGGGATCCGTCTCAAAAACTGATCTACATTCCAGCCGGACGCGACAGTAGCGTGACGATCGTCCACGAAGATTCGCCCGACAAATACAGTGTGATCGCCACCGTCACGACTGGGGCTGGCGCGAAAACCATTTCCGTCGATCCGGTAAAGCATGTGGCGTATCTGTTCCAGCCGGTCTATGGACCACCGCCACCCGATGCGCCGCAGGGACCTTCTGGCCGTAGAGCACGCGGACCGGTTGTCGACGCATTTCTCTACGTGATCAGTCATTGACACTTGATCGGATACGTTGAGGGCCCTTCGTTCTCTTGAGCAAGTATGAAAACAAGAAAGCAGCCAGGAACATCGGCTGCTTTTTTGTTCATCTTTAGACCTAAACTATGGTCGAGTTAGAATCGAGGAGCGAATTCCACTGAGTTATGCCTCGTCAAAACTCCATCCGAGTACAGAATGGTAAATTCAAATTGAAATCGATTCTTTTGCTAGTCAAACACTCCAGAGTACTTCCACTCTGAGAATTGTCCTTTGTTGCTAATTCTTGCCGTAATGGTTCCCGGCGGATACTTGACCGACGTCGCTTTTACGATTGCATCTGCACCCCGCAGTTCAATTTCATATTGAGCTTCGGTGGTAGATGCGAGGTCTTTCGGCAAGGTAAAACCAGCGAATGATCCATTCCCGCCGCCAAGTTCTTGTGGAAGAACCCGATATTCATAGAGTTTACAGGCAACTGAATTCAACTCATACATTATTGCGTCTTGGTTCTCAACTGTTGCCTGAGATTCATGAAGGCTTGAAGATACACTCCGCTGGATCATAGCCATTGGAATAGAACCAAGGGCTGGTACAAACAGCACCATTCCACCGAGAACAAATTGTATTGTTGACCAACGGAGAACCTGCAAGGGTTTGCCGGCGGATCGCTCAGCTGCTCGCGTTCTCACGGCGAACAAAAATAATGTTGGAGATATCACGAACACAGTCAATATACTTACGAGACAACTGACCTGTATCGTGATGGTCGGAAGTTCCGGTATTTTCCCTGAATACATCTGCAATCCATTGTTGATCGTGATTCCGCCAACATTCACCCACGGGAATGGAGATAGGAACAAACCACCCTTACTACTTGTATCATAGATGCGGAAGAACAGGTTCGGAATAATTATTCCACACGCAAGAATGATGCACCATACTATTATTGTTTGCAACGTCCTGGCCTTTGTTGTGCCAGGTGCCTGCGATTCAGTTGTCTGATTCATGGCGCACTCCTTTCTCCGTGAGAACAAAACGTTCCTGAATGGTGCCCTTTCGCCCCCAATACGGAAGAAAGTCGGCAGTGCGTCCACGCGAATATGCATGAGAGGCTGTTAAGACTATCATGGAATCAGAAAGTGTGGTTACTAATATTCTCGTGCTGTCATCTCTCATAGAGGATGTAGGAATGTTCGAGCCAATTATTGCCTGAGGATATTTTTGCAGAAATGTCTTCGCTAACGACAGTTTCTTCGTTTTTCCTTGTGCGTGGTATGCCTCCAGCACAGAAAGAAGGCTTATCGGAGCATCTGATATCATAACCGCTCGAACATTCCGCGAATTGATCGCCAAGAGCCGGTTCTGCTGCCATTGTGTTGTATACATCATCCCCGTCCAATGAGCGCCAAGAGCAATCACACTGATGAATGCCAGGACACCAACTACGATACGATGTTTGACTGGAATAGGATTGCGCAATATGTACACAAGAAGGGCGATGATGTAGATCAACGCAGCAATCCCTGCAGCATTGAGGGATGGCCAGACTTCTACTGTTCGACCCGGAAGAACAAACGCGAATGAGACAAGAACTACACCTCCGAACATCCATCGAAAGATCATAACGCCTCCTTTGGCTCGTGGTAAAAGGTTTGGTGCACTCGAGAAACCTGAGGGAAGACAGCCCTCTGACCATGCATTCGGACGGTAGCCGAATATTTGATTCTGCATGGCGAGCGGTTAGTCCTTGGGGAGTGGCAGCAAGTTACGATTTCCCGGGAGAAAGTCAATTCTGACAGACAAAATGACCCGCTTGCGCATATCATCGTTGGACAATCTCAGCATTTGCCCCTCTATCAATTCAGTGACACCGAGATCTTCTCCACCGCTCTGTGCAGCTCAGTCGGGGCCAGATGAGCATATACTTGAGTGACGGCGATTGTGCTGTGCCCAAGCAGTTTTTGAACTTCAGAGATTCCCACCTCGCTCTGGACCAGCCACGTGGCGAAGGTGTGGGGAAAGGGCATAGTAATCCAAGTCGCCATCTAGCCTCACTGATAATCCCCACT
>QYQB01000164.1 GCA_007280275.1 bacterium
GCCTAGGGTGGGGAATACTCGTGGCCCTTGACATAGTCTCCTTCATTGAATTCAGCGGGGGGTAAGAGGTTTTTCCACTTCTTCTTGGGGATCATCAATACTTGCCGACCAATCGTAGCAACGCGGCCAAGCCCCCCCCTCTTTTTGTATGCAAATTTGAGCAAGTTTAACCCCTGATGATCAATACCCATTTGTGGACCTCACTGTTTTGTCTATCAAATCGATGATGTGCTGCTCTTGCTCAGCGTATGCAGAGTTTCCTTTATTCCCTCAATGAGTGACAAGGACGGAGTCCAACCTGTCAGTCTCCTAAGAGTATCTAGATTCGCATAACAATACGGTTGTTGCGGCTCATGCTCTGGTTTGGGATGTGCTCCAAAATGCAAGAGATCTGGATTGCCACCCAGGCAATTCCAAAACAATTCTATGAAATCTCTCAGCATAATTGCCCTGCCACTACCAAGATTTACGATAGCCGACTCATTGATGCTGCTAATTCTCCCGATGCCTTCAACGACATCCGATATATGAATGTAATCCCTAAAATGCTGGCAAGGGCTCAGGTTTAAACTGGTGTTTCCCAAATGGCTTCTATAGAGCTGGTTTATCAATGAGTTTTGATGCTGCCCTGCCCCAAACGCATAAAAAAGCCTTAGATGAACAAAAACTTTCTCGAATAGTTTCGCCATCTCAAAGCCATATGATGCCACTTCTAACTTGCCCTTCACATAATTGGTTAGCTTGCCTGAAGGTTCCGTGTTTTCTGATAGGGGACCTTCCCGATCGCCATATTCTGAAGATGAACCCAAAAAGATGAACTTTTCTAAGCCAGCACAGAAGAGTTCGCTTATCAAATTCTTGCTATTAGAAATGTTTGACGTCGAGTGCACGTCCGACTGTGGCTCATAAACTGATCCCCACCCAAGATGGATAAATACATCTGGCACGCCATATCGATTGATGATTTCCCTGATGTGCCTTTTATCAGAGCAGTCTATGTATATGACATTATCATCAGATGTTTGGCGACATGTGACGCACGTTATATCATCGCTGGAAGTCTGAAGCGCCCGAACCAAATACTTACCGATAAATCCTCGTGAACCACTTACCCATATTCGCGAGCTTTCCATTAATTCTCTCATTTATGATAGTATGATTGAGCGACAGCTAGACGCTCAAAGGTCTTCTATTAGTTCCAGGATTGTTCCGTCTGGGTCGTGACAATATAGTATGTTCACCTTGCCGTCAGCCGAGCTTATCGGTTCAGAATTGCAAATGTATCCATTGCTGATTAGCTCTTTGTAAAGTCTCCACAAATTGTCAACCGTCAACGCGACATGCGAACAACCGAGTTGGTTTGACGGACTTGGCACCGGCCTTGTGATACAATCTGGATCGGGGTGCGAATGATATTGTAGTAATTCAATCAGTCCCCCTTTAGGAATGATCAATTTCACCCACTCCAGTCTTACATTTTGGATGCCCGTGAGTCTATCAATAAAGTTGCCAGGCTCCTCCATATGACGCCTATAGATCGAGAGGCCTAGAACTCCGCTGTAGAATTTCAAGGACTGGTCCAAATCTCGAACAACGACTCCCACGTGACGTATTGATGAGATCATGTCATGGTATCATAAGATTATCACCGACTATTTGGCTCTAAAGAAACCGTGCAATCACGGTTCAACTGGGAATCTCGGGTTACAGCTTACGCACAATGTCTGGTATCTACAGGATTCGTCCAATAGACCGACATGACTAGTTATTGCCGACAGAAGATGAAAAGATCTATAGACAGACCGCCAATCCGCATTTATTCTCGTGGTCACACTTTTCAGAACAGTCATTGCAAATTCGTGCTCTCCAACAGAATTTAGCATCTTGCCATACTCAAGACATAATTTGTCCCGTGGGCCGTATCTGAGATTCTTAATGATCTCTAGCTCATACTTTTCCCTATGCAGAACCTCTAGGAATGATCCAAAAATACCGGCCAACCAGCTGGGTGACTTAAGGTACATGAAAGTAATCAATGAGTGCGAGAACAACGCGAGCGTGGTTTTCCTATGGCAATAATGTTCATAGAGTGGCTCGATGAAATCTCTCTTCAGGACTGTTTTTTCCAAACCTCTTTCGTATTCTCTGATCCAGATGCTTTCATCAGAAACCGAACTGTTTTGTCCCAACTTGGGGTAGGCGGAAATGCATACGCCATTCAGGGCGCGCCTATTCTTCCAAACAGCACGTCTATAGGACTTTGGATCAGCGACAATCTCAACATCCTGAAATCCTAGTATGTCCAGTTGCATTACCAAAGATTCAACGGTTGGTATGTTTACAACACTCAGTGATTTTGTCGAACCATCGTGATACGCTGATTCGAATTTTTGCGCAGTAATGCCGCAAGTCTTTTCCTTATACTGGTAAACAAGGTCCCTCATTTCAATTTCGTTCATCAATGCTTTTGTGATATATTTTGATGATATACAACGAGATTCAATGAAGACCATCGCTTTGCAGATATTTGCTATCCTTCGAAGTGCTACTGGTATAGATTCAACATGGTAGAGCACACCTGCGCAAATGACGACATCGAAACTTTCATCTCCGAGAGATTCAATATCTCCCAATTTGTATTCCACCCTATTGCTAATCTGTAGAATGTTTCTGACTGTTTGCCCTTTGACGATATTCTTTTCTCTTGGCTCAATTCCTACCATCCGTGCAAATGGCAGATCACTCAATTCGTTGAGAACCCAACCATCGTTACAGCCAATATCTAGAATAGAAAACGTCTTGATCTGATCAACCGTGAAATGTTTCAAGATAGTCCGGCGAATGAGATTCGTAAAATAGGCTTCTCGTCCTGACAGTCCTTCTTCATTTCCTACCCTTATGTCACCTGAATGCCATACGGCCATACTGTACGGTCCATGCGCATTTAGATCCTGAATCAGTTCTTCAGAAAGTACCTTCCCGTCGTTTGATGCCATTGTTTCTCCTTATCAGATTGTGGTGAAGATTCCTACAGTCTTTTTAAGTACCCATCCGGAGCCACAGTAACGAGAAGCTTGTCCTGGATGGTCCTGTCAATCTCAAATTCAGTATGCGTCTTAAGAAATTCGTAGACAGCGGTCTTAGGATTGTTTCCATTCCCCCAAGGGCGGTTTTCAGATAGTTTGTTTGGCAAGTCCTCAATAATTGTGTCGAACACGATACAGTAACTACCAGATGAAACGAGGCCGGCATAAGCGTTCAACTCAGCTAGTACGTGTTCGTGTGTATGATTGGAATCAAGGCAGATCACGACACGACTTCCACTTCTGATGTGGGACTTCACCAATTGAACTATGTCCGGGTCAATGGAAGACCCCTCAATCAACTCCATTCTGTCCCGCAATGGATGGGCATCCAACGCATCACGATTGTGTTTTCTGATGTCGATGTCAACTCCGATCACTCTTCTCCTAGATCTGGCCACATCCATTCCACATTCGGGCTTACGATCCTCGCAAGAGTCAATCAATGCCAGCATTGACGCGCTGAAAACCAATGAGCCACCACGCGCTATACCCGTTTCAATTATCACGTCGGGTTGCACCCTCCAAATTATTTCCTGCATTGCAACAATGTCCTGTGGATATTGAATTATTGGGACACCAAGCCAGTCAAAATGGTATGAGTAGTTGTGCTTGATAGTCTCAACGAGAAAACCCATCGCCATGGTCTTAGTCGACTCATCTATGGCAATGCCCTCAATTTCTTTCCGTCTGGTCTCAGCAAATTCCTCTAGGTCATTCATTGTCATGTCATCTTGCTATGTTGTTCGCAATGAGTTATTTCTGATCTTTGTGTCTCTTTTCAATTATTGTTCTAGGATTTGCTGCACAATGTCGTGAACGTTTAAGTTCAAATGGTCCAGGCTAGGATAAAACCAGTCATTATTCAATGTCTTCCTTATGACAATTTGTTTGTCTATTCTACAACATTGTTCGTGAATTCTTGATAGGAGCCTATCACTCAATTGATTCCCGCTTTTGCTGTCGTCCAATATGAGAAGACTACGCGTCCTACTGACATCTCCTATTAACGAGCCAAAGTTAAACTCAGAGAAAGTGTTGACTGAGAATAGTGAAGCAGACTTGCCATGGGTTCTAAGGTCTCGTTCTATCTCGAGCGCGTACGGAAGCGAGTAATTAAAGCATACAATTGTGACATCATCACCTTCCGTATATTTGAAAAAGTTGCCATTTTCATCGCTGTCAACTACTGCCAAATCTAATACATCCAGCTTCATCAACCGCTGACTGACGCCTAGGATCCTGAATCCCGGAGCGACCAAATGACGACGTACAATTGTCTCGGTATCGCGCTTGTTAGTAAAACAATATCCTCCGATATTTGCAATTGAGCAGAAGTCACTGAAGTTATTTAGTGCAGACTGCGGCCCTTCGTATCCGCTATCTACGACTATTGGCATGATAGTGAACGAAGCGCTGGGTTCATTTGCTCTGATGATGTTGTACGTGTTGACCAAATGATCTACTCCCAACAAAAGGAAGTCTTGCTGCTTCATGAACAGTATCGAAGAGACTTGGTTCTGCATCAAGCCGAAGCCAACACCAATCAAAGTGTTCTCGCTATTCTGCGTATTAATGACTTTCCCAGGGGGTCTTACATTCAGTCCTTTACAGAGTCCTCCTAGACACGAGCCAGCCATGATGTTCTGTCCAAACAAGACCAAGTTGTCAACTTCGCCAACCTGTCTCGAAATAAGAGAATTAACAAACTCCACGTACTTCATGATATTTCAGCCTCGATCTCCGACGCGATATTCTTAGCCAATTCTTTCAGTCTACCCTGCGAAACGGATTTCTGGAGCACAAAGATGGGATCTTGACTCGACTGGGATATCAAAGGATAGCCAAGGCTCTCAATCTGCGCGGCTGCGCCGGCATGGTAGTTGATGTATCTCGCCTTGGGATTGCCCACCTCCTTTTTGTACGAATAACCCAGCGTATTTAAATGTACTTCGACACAAACGGGAGATTTTGTTTTGAGACATCTGGTTCGAATTCGTGACAATCGCTCGATATAGTTAAATACATCGTTCCCTTTGAGATGGAAATAGTCAATGGATAATCCGCTGGTCAACTTCTTCAGGTTGATTTCACATCGACGTTCACCAATTTCCGTCGCAAGAGACCACCTATTGTTCTCAACTACTGTCACTACTGACAAATTGTTGCTCTTTTGGAACAGCATACTTTCATAGAAGCACCCCTCTTCAATTGCACCGTCACCAGTAACAGTAAACACGACCCCGTTGTTCCCCCTGATTCTGTTTCCTAACGCATAGCCCGAGCTAACAGCGTGATTATTTGCCAAAATATTCGATGTATAAACTACATTCTTAGATGGATTACAAAGATTCATTGATCCTAGATGTCCTTTAGCAATTCCGGACTCCCGGAGATAGAATTCATCCAAGACCTCTTTTAAGGAGCGCGTCCTTGCAAGATTGTAATGGATATTCCTATGCGACAAGAAAAGACCATCTTCGGTCTTCATGATTTGATCGATTGCAACCGCGATCGCCTCGTGACCAAAGGCAAGATGAATCGGAATCTTGAATTCACCTTTTTTTAATCTCTCATTAACAAGAAGTTGCGAAATCCTTAGTCGCAAAACCCGTTCAGCAATTTTTACTGTCGATTTCGTCATTCAAATCCAGCCCATTGAATGGGTCTATTGGTATCGGTGCTCCTTCGAATCAATTTCGATCTGCCGCATCAGAGCCACGAGTTTCTACTTCCACAATGAGGTCTCCATCTGGAGACCTGGTACCGTTTTCAGATATATTGCCATCTGTTTCAGTGTTTCGCATACTCAGAGTCAATTTTCGGTCACTCTAGTTGCTCCTTCAGCTATTCTTCTTGACACCTCTTTTTTCAATGATCTTAAATATGCATCGCTCTCGGAAGAATCCTCCCCACACGAATATTCGGCAAGACGTTTCCACGTTGTGGGTTCATACCTACCCATCATTGTCTCATACGTAATTGCAAACTTCGATAGAATGACATACGTATGCCATGTAAATGCAGGGACTACGATCATTTCTTCTCCACCATCTTCTAAGACTTTACAACTTCTTACAATTCCCTGGTCATCAAAAAACAACATCACTATCTTGCCTTGTATAAGACATATGTTCTCGATCTTTTCAACCCCCGGATGCAAATGAGGTCGCATATAGGAATCTTCTAGCATGAAGTTTACAGCCCTGTTGAATTCATCTCCGGGATTGTGCAGGATCCTGGTGTGACGATGTCTTTTTGACAATCTAGCTTGAACCAAGCCCTCCTGAAAGTCTTCTTCTGTTAGATGAGGAGTTAGCGCGCTTTTCATGATCCCGAACTCATCGTTTGTCCTAAGATATTATTTGTGCGGTTCTTAAGCCAACGTAGATCATCTGAGAGGTATCCATTCCCATACAAATGTTCAAGTTCCTGAAGACGGTAGAACCCTCTGCGCCTAAATATCTTCGCATCGAAGAGCATGTGCTCGAACAAAGCAGCCATGTCTTTCACGCCCCGTTCCAAAGACCACTTGCATTCGAAGTTAGGCAGTACTCTTTTGATCTTTTCGAAAGAGACCTTATAGGTGCGAGTATCACCGCCATTTTTAACTTTGCGGTCTCGAACTAGACCTTCTTTGTCAAGCTCTGGATGTTCCATCAGGAACTTGATTTCACATCCTGGTACGACTTGCCGGATGATCTGGGCGATTTGAATCACCTGCAGATTGTTCTCATCCGCTCCGACATTCAGCACCAGAAGTTCTGGCCTATGATACACATATTCGATCGCACATTTTACCGCATGACACAGATCCTGAATGTGCAAGTTGGGTCTCCATGACATGCCGTCTGAATTCAGAATGATAGTTCTATTTGCCACAGCCATACCGGTGAGCATGTTTACAACTACGTCAAAACGAATACGAGGCGAATGCCCAAAAACCGTAGCAAATCGCAAGGCAATAGGAGAAAAATCCTTGTCACTAATTGATCGAAGGTCTTTTTCAACCTGCAACTTATTCAATGAATAGGCTGTTTGGGGATGGGTGGCCGACACCTCTGTCAACAACTCCTCCCCCCCCAACCCATAAACTGAGCAGCTGGAGGCGAATATGAACTTAACGCCCAGTCTCTTACATAGTTTGGCTATGCCAAAGCTGTAAGTGCGGGTCGGGTCATAGATACGCGAAGGATCCAGCTTCCCGACCGGGTCATTCGAAATGCCTGCGAAGTGCACCACAACATCAATATTCTTCAAATCAGCTTCTGCAATATCCCGCGCATCCTTAAGAATTGTCCTCGTCGGTGGAGGAGGATACAGAAGGCAGTGCTTGAAAAATCCCGTGTCGTAACCAACACAGTCAAATCCACTTTCGGCGAGGAATGTGGTCAAGACACTCCCTAGGTAACCCAAAGAACCTGTGACTAGTATTCTTTTCATGGAAAAACCGAATCGCAAAACGATCGCTTTGGCCGTATTGACCGCTTGGTTCCGTCGAGGAACAGAGATCCCGAACCCTTCCGTTTGTTGTGGTTTTGATTCATAGAATCAAGCAATGATATTCACTTGCGTTCCATTCGAATCAATATTCATTTTGTACCTGCTCAACCCAATTGGTGCAAGAACTGAAATCAATCGCTCATGATTCTCCTCATGAGCAAAGATATTTAGAAATCCACCACCTCCAGCACCAGAAATCTTTCCACCCAATGCGCCGTTTTCCAGTGCAAGTGCATACGCCTTGTCTATTCGAGAATTAGAGATATTGGAGGCCAGTTGGGTTTTCAATAGCCAGCCCTCATGTACTATTCTGGCAAACCGTTCAATTGAGAACTTATTTGAATCCAACAGATACAACAATTCTGCAGCGTGATCTCTCATTTGAATTAGAATATCGGAATTCTTGTTGTTGTTCGCATCCTGCTCTTTCAGTACAGACTCAGATGGTCTGACAACCCCCGTCCAGAATGACAAGAGAGAACCAAATAATACCTCTGTGTTTCTTGTCCGGCATGCAACGTGCTGCAACGTAACAGTTTCATCCTTGTTGAAACGAAGATAGTTAACACCACCATAGGCTGCCGCATAATGATCTTGCTTACCCATCGGTCGTTGGAGGATATCAATCTCGATGTGCGCAGCCTCTTCAGCCAATCTTCCAGCAGAAATGCTTTGGCCCTTGAACTTGTATAACGCGTTCAACAAGCCTACACAGAAAGAGCTTGAAGAACCGAGTCCTGAAGAACCCGGTGCATCAGCTATGGTGCTGATGTATAACTTCTCATCTATATCGAGGAACCTTAAGCACTCCCTGATAATTGGATGCTCAATTTTATCGATTTCATCGACCTGCTCGGTGCTCGAGTAATTGAGCCTGTATTTCTCCGAAAACAGCCGTGAGTGCCGCTTGATTGTGACATATATGTAGCTGTCGATACTTGTGCTGATTACCGCACCGTAATCATGATGTCTGTAGAAAGAGGGCAAATCCGTGCCTCCTCCGGCAAAGCTTATTCGAAGTGGTGTCTTTGAGATGACCATGTTGGCGTACCAACCCCAGTGCTACTTGGAAAACGAATATTTAGCGGCCTGACATTTTCCGAAACAATATCACACGTGGCACGCAGGCATTTATCTCAATTGTCATTTGTTCTTCTCAATTATGCTATTGAGTGTCTTCATGTAGGCAGTGATCCCTTCCTTGAGGGAAAAGCGAGGTGTCCACTGCAGGGTCGACTCGGTGCGATCCATACAAGCCCACAAGCCGGATTGCCCGATTGCATCACTTCTCGGTCTTATCATATCGGAGAGTTTGGTCCTCCCTGTAATGATCTCCTCCACAATTCGACAAACTTCATAGACGCTTGTTGGTGCGCCTGAACCTAGATTGTACACACCTGTGGGAATCTGGTTCTCCAGTGCAACAAAGAAAGCCTCTATTACATCGTCGACGAAGATGAAATCATTACTGTTAAAGGGGTTGGTGATCATCGGCTGAACATTGGAGCTGAAAGCACGCACCAGTGTCGGAATCAGCGAATTTGCCCGTTGACCTGGCCCATAGACATAGAATATTCGGAACCAAATCAGATCAACGGGCGTCTTCTCACAGAGTACTCGGGCATAGTCGTAGATTGCTTTCTTGGCCCAGCCCAAATACGAGGTTGAGACCGAACATTCATCTTCTGTGCACGCGCCCTGCTTGGCACCATATTCAACACACGATCCGCTGATGATAATCTTTGAACAGTTTGTTTCTCTAACTATTAGGTCCAAGAATTGGATGGAGTTCAACAAATTCAATATCGAGAAATTCGGTGAGAAATCTGGAATACCCTGCCATGCAAGATGAACTACTGCCTGGGGATGAAACTTCCGAATTTCTTCTCCAAAATTGGCTATTTCACTAAGGTCACATTGTAGGAACTTTGCCATTGGCAAATTCGGGACCGCCATATTGGTGTAATCCAAGAGCAAGAATTCATGTCTGGCACTTTTCAATGCATTTGTCAAATGTGTACCGAGAAACCCATTGGCTCCTGTTAGTAGGATTCTCATATCCGTCCGCCCTTTATGCCCGAACTCACCGGCTTGAAATCTGGCCTCATCTTGTCCTTTTCGGACATAAATTCTGGTGCAGTCGGCCATTTAAAGGAGAACAGAGGATCGTCAAAGCGAATACCCTTTTCACACTGAGAGGAATAACTTTCAGAGTGGAAATACAAGATCCATGCATCATTACTTAGAGTTAGATAGGCATTAGCGCATCCCTTCGGAACATGGAGAGAATATCTGTTGTCAGCAGTAAGTTCAAACGAGATCCATTTCAAGTATGTCGGCGAGTCTGCACGCACGTCCACGACAATGTCATAGATAGATCCCCGCACGCACAAGATTGTTTTTGCCTCTTGTCCAGGCATATCCTGATAGTGAAAACCTCGTAGCGTATGCTTTGTTCGATTCTCTGAGATGTTGCATTGAGCAATTCTAGACTCAATGCGC
>QYQB01000026.1 GCA_007280275.1 bacterium
CGGTTTTTCTGGAATCCGTATCCAGAATTGGCCGATAAGGTGAAGGATCTCTACAAGAGGATCATCCTCACATCAAAGCAATTGCGGCTGGAAGATCACTCGGATGAAATCCGGGCGCTTGGTGGACTACTCCTGAAGAAGGTGCTGGAACTCGATAAGCTTCTGAGCCACCCAAAGATTGCAAAGATAAAGCGATTTGAGGATTATGTCGGATATGCAAAAGCGGATGATGTGGACAGCCTGATCGGTTACAAGTTTCCCTCATCACCGATGAAGAAAACAGAGAGCGATCTAAACCAGCTTCAGCGCGCACTCCAGGAATCCCGGCCTCTCTGCGAAGAAATCGCTGCATTGCGGGCCCAGCTGATTCTGCTGAAGGCACGCCAGCATTACCAGCCTTACGCAGAAGCGCACGCTCTTCTGTCGGAATCAATCGAGGCCGTCAAGCGCGAGCGGGGACAAGTGGACATCGGCGACGTGGTCAAACGGCTTGCCGAGTATTTGAAGCCGGGAATCGTGCCGGAAATCTATTACAGCCTTGGGGAGACCCTCTGCCACTACCTGATTGATGAATTTCAGGACACGAATCCAATTCAATGGGAAACCCTCGAACCCCTGGTCGGGAATGCCCTGGCAACGACGGGGAGCCTTTTCGTCGTGGGCGATACGAAACAATCGATTTACGGGTTTCGCGGAGCGGATTGGCGCATCATGAAACGCCTGCAGGTAGAGGACGTTTTCCCCTCCGCAATGAAAGACCTGAAGTCTCTCGACACCAATTATCGGAGTTTCGAGAAAATTCTCAGCTTCAATCGCGATGTATTCAAAACAAACGTCCCTCAAAAAGTCGATGCTGAAGCCGCCACCGCAAGCGGGCTTGCCACCGACGAGCAGCATGTCCGCGATTCGTTCGTCGGCAAGGGATACGTCGAAATTATTTCAATTCCTGTAGATGCAGCAGAAGGTCAGCCCGACCAAATCCCCCAGAAGGAGAAAGTGCTCGAAATCGTCGCCAATTGCCTCTCCCGCGGCTACCGGCGTTCCGATATCACGATTCTCTCCCCGCGTAATGGTGACATCATCGAAATCAGCGGGTGGCTCAATGAACGGCACATTTCCTTTATTTCACACAGCAGTCTGGATGTCCGAAGCCGCGCGGTGACGGGGGAGCTCCTGGCGCTGCTTCGCTTCTTCGACTCGCCGATTGATGATCTTTCATTCACAACATTCCTGCTCGGGAATATTTTCGGTGGACTGCTGCAGCGCGACAACAAGACAATTTCCCGGCAGAACCTCCACGACCTTCTCTTTGAACACCGGCTGGGTCATCGCCGCGAGCATCCTCTGTATGTCACATTCCGCCAGACGTACCCAGATCTATGGCAGATGTATTTTGAGGACCTCTTCAACGTTGTCGGCTATTTGCCCGTGTACGACCTGGTCTCCGAGGCTTTCAACACATTCAATATCTTTGCGCTGCTGCGCCAGGAGGAAGCGACCTTTGCAAAGATACTCGAAGTCGTGAACGATTTCGAGGAACAAGGCGAGAACAGCCTGAAGGGCTTTCTCCAATTTGCCGGTGACTCGTCGGAAGATGCCGATTGGAACATCGACATTCCGACCGATGTCGATGCGGTAAGGGTCATGACGATTCATAAGGCGAAAGGATTGGAATCGAGGGTTGTCATCGTGCTTCTTTATGATTCCACGTCCCGTCGCGACAGTCTCTATTTCGAGGAGGCCGGGGATGAAGTGCGGTTGGTACGCCTGGCGAAAGATGTTGCAGAAGAGGTGGATGAACTCTCCGGGCTGTATCGCGAAAAGACGTTGAGGCAGACAGTCGATGATTTGAACAAATTATACGTTGCCTTCACACGAGCCGAAGAGGAAATGTACGTCATTAGTGTCCAGGCAAAGCGGTCAAAGACACCTTCTGAATGCTTGCCGGAGACCGGCTATGGGCCGGAGGTGAAACCGGCTGTGCGGCGCGTAGCGCCGGAACCTGAGACCAGCGTCGAACTCTCTCACGATCTGCCCCGCACACCAATGCGGCAGGTGGAATACGCCGGAATTGCCGTCGCCGAGGCCAGACGCGGGGAGTTTGTCCACGCCGTTCTGGCGACGATCGAGTATGCGGGACCTGATATCGAGGCTCGCCTTGCAAAAGAAGTGGAGCGTGCGCTGGTTCGCGTTTCGTTCGAGACCGACCCGATGCAGCTCCGGGATGTATTGTTGACCGTTCTTGCGTTGAGCGATCTGCGGCCTTATTTCCTCAAGAGCGAGGGTCGCCACATCCTGAACGAGCAGGAATTTGCCGGACCGGATGGAGCGCTTGTCCGCATGGATCGCGTGGTCGTTGATCCCGGGACTGTGACCGTCATCGACTACAAAACCGGTGAAGAAAAGCATGACTACACCGAACAAGTGCTGAAGTACATGAAGATTCTCAGAAGTTACTATGCAGGCAGAGCCGTTCGTGGCTTGCTCGTGTACATCGATCAGAAATTGGTCCGGACTGTCTCGTGAGCCAACACGTCATCATATCCCCCACGCAGAATTTGATCCACGAGGTTGTTTCGCGGCTGGAGAGCAGTACCAACGATTACAGTTCCTCGATCGTGGTGTTTCCCGGAAAGCGCCCAGCGCATTTTGTGCGGAAGGCCCTGGCAGAGCGGATCGGGGGAAGCTTTATTCCCCCGCGTATGTTCTCTATCGATTCGTTCATCGAATACCTTGTTTCGGAAAAACTCGGTCTTGACTACAAGCCGCTCGACAACTTCGACGCCGTCGCTCTCCTGTTCGATATCCACACCTCTTTCGCCGAGCACCTTGGGGGCGAGCATTTCAACTCCATCGACCGTTTCATCGGTCTGGGATTGAAGCTGTACTCAGAGCTCGAGGAACTTGTGATGGCGGATGTAAGCGTGCGGCGTGTGAGCGATGCCATGGAGGCTGTTCCCCTTGGAAGACTGCAGGCTCTGCCGAGATATTTCGAGCAATTCTACGCCGTTGCTGAAGAAAAAGGGTTCATCACCCGCGCGCTCAATTACAGGAAAGCAGCGTCACAGATCGATTCCGTAGATTTTTCGTCACATCAGAGCATACTCTTCGCCGGTTTCTATGCATACACAGTGCTGGAGCAGCGCATCCTGAGCAGCCTGTTACGGCGGGAAAACAGCGCGTTCATTGCGCAGCAGGGACCGGGATTGCAGAACCATGTACACGCTCTCGGGATCGATGTTGACGACGTGGAACCTCCGGAGACTCTTTCCGCTCCGGCCTGCCATTTCTACAAGGCATCCGATACGCATGGACAAGTATTTGCGCTGAGCCAGAAGATCAAGACGATGCTTGCGTCAGGCACATCGATAAACGAAAAGACGGCGATCATCCTCCCAACCGCTGATGCGCTTTTCCCTGTGGTCCACCAGACGCTTCCACTGGTTCCGCAGGATCAATACAATATCGCTCTTGGGTATCCGCTGCAGCGGACGCCGCTGTTCGGATTTCTGAGCAACCTGATGGACCTTGGAGCCCGAGCCCGCAACGCTGATGTGCCGGCACCGGAATACACCACGTTTGTGCTGCACCCGTACACGAAAAATATTCGTTTTGGCCAACGGTCCGATGTCACCAGGGTTCTCTTTCATGCCATAGAAAAATATCTTGCCGAGACTCAGTCGCGAACGTTCGTGTCCCTCGAATCACTCGAAAAGAACAACGTTCTCTTCGACGGTGTCTGTCGTTCCCTCGCTGCCGCCGGAATCGACGTCAGCCTCGGCGACCTTCAGAACCACCTCCGTACAATCCATGACCAGACGATCCGGCAATTTCTGAATCTTCAGTCGCTCGGTGACTTCGCGGCCAGAGCTGTCGAGATCCTTCAATACATCTACAAACAGAGCACGGCAACCCGACACCGGTTCTTCCATCCGTATGCGCAGAGATTCATAGAGTTATTCGAATCGATCCGCATGTCGCTTCTCGCGCCGCACCGATTTAGCGATCCGGCATCGTACTTCGCCTTCCTGCGCACCGCGGTCGCTTCCGAGGAGGTCCCCTTCTCCGGAACGCCGCTCGTCGGCCTTCAGGTGCTCGGACTCCTTGAAACCCGCAATCTCTCGTTCGATACGGTGTTCCTTCTGAACGCGACTGATGACGTGATCCCCGGAACGCGCGGCAACGATGTTCTTCTTCCCCAACCGTTCCGCGAAAAACTCGGCCTTGAGACCTACCGTCAGCGCGAACGATTGATCGAATACTACTTTGGCATCTTGTTTGCCGGTGCACGCACGGTACACTGTTTCTTCACCGAGTCCGGCAATCACGAAAAGAGCCGGTTTCTGGAAAAGATCCTGTGGGAAGAACAACGAAAGAAGAAGAGTCTGGATGTCAAGGACCTTATTCAGGTTATTCGGTACAACGTGCAGCTTGCCACAGCGAAACCGGATGCGGTTGAGAAAACACAGGCGGTGCTCGGTCACCTCAGCCAGTTCGAGTATACCGCCACATCGCTCGATACGTGGCTCACCTGCCAGCTCAAATTCTATTATGCGCATGTTTTGAAGCTGTCGGAGAAGGACGAGGTCGCAGACGACATCGATCAGCTCGAAGTCGGGAGCTTCGTGCACAATGTGCTGACGGCTTTTTTCAAGAAGACCGTCGGCAACCTATTGACTTCGGCCGATCTTGATATCGACCGGCTCCGGAAACTTATCGACACACTCTACGCAGAGAAATACGGCATCGATCTCGTTGGTGCATCGTATCTCGTGAAAAAGCAGCTCATGCGCCAGCTTGAGTCCTTTATCACCGGATATCAAATGCCCCGAATCGGGAAGGAGGCCATCACACTTCTGGGACTGGAAGAGGCCATAACGGTGCACGCAGGCGGGTTCAGCTTCACTGGGCGCATAGATCGAATCGAGCAGAGGGGTGTTCAGCACGTCATCCTTGATTACAAAACCGGCCGCGACGATTCGCACGTCAGGATCAATATAGACAAACTGATTCCTGGAGATCCATCCACTTGGCGCGCGGCAATCGGGTCGTTCCAGCTTCCCATGTATATGCTCTTGTACTCGGAGGCAAAACAAGTCCCGATCACATCGATCATGCCTGCATACTTGTTTCTGGGCCGTAACGAAATCACACCCGACATTGAAACCGGGTTAGGTGGAAAGAACCACACGGCATCGGAAGTGTATGAAGCCGTACGCCCAGTCTTGTTCAGTACCATTCAGGACATCCTTGATCCAGCAAAGCGCTTCGAACCAACCGAAGAGTTGCACAAAGCATGTCCTCAATGCCCCTATCGCGCCATCTGTGGTACATCCTGGGCAGGTGGATAGAGCTGGCGGCTATTTTGGTCTTCATCCCGGAGGTTGTATGCTCGGATTGAAACATAGCAACGTTTCTCTTTCCCTCGCCATTGTTCTGGCGGGGGTTGCCATGTCACAGAACAAACCCACGCCGACGGACGGAGGATTACCCTTTCAGAATCCTTCTCTGACCGTCGATGAACGTGTCGGCGATCTCGTCTCGAGGATGACGCTCGACGAGAAGGTGAAGCAAATGCTTTACGGCGCTCCTGCAATCCCCCGGCTGGGAGTGCCTGAATACAATTGGTGGGGTGAAGCGCTTCATGGCGTTGCCCGCGCTGGCAAAGCAACCGTTTTTCCCCAGGCCATCGGCCTTGCAGCGACATGGGACACAGATCTGATGCTCCGTGTTGCAACGGTGATCTCGGATGAGGCCCGCGCCAAACATCACGACGCAGTACGAAAAGGGCGACACGGCATCTATGAAGGACTTACCTTCTGGTCTCCCAACATCAATATTTTCCGGGACCCGCTGGGGGCGCGGCATGGAAACGTACGGTGAGGATCCGTACCTCACAGGACGGCTCGGTGTCCAATTCGTTAAAGGCATGCAGGGGGATGATCCGAAGTATTTCAAGACGATTTCAACGCCGAAGCATTTTGCCGTGCACAGCGGACCCGAGCCCGACCGGCATGTTTTTGACGCCGTGGTGGATGACCGCGACCTGCGTGAGACATATCTGCCTGCGTTCCGAGCAACTGTTCTCGAAGCAAACGCACAATCGATCATGTGCGCTTACAACCGATTTCGAGGCGAGCCTTGCTGTGGAAGCAGTGAATTGCTGCAGAGGATTCTGAGAGACGAGTGGGGTTTCAGCGGCTATGTCGTTTACGACTGTTGGGCAATCATGGACTTCTATACATTCCACAAGGTCGATAAGAGCGCCCCCCAGGCCGCCGCCCGCGCTCTTATAGCAGGAACCGACCTCAACTGCGGTGTTACGTACGACAGTCTCGGTGTTGCGGTCAGACAGGGATTGGTCAGCGAGCAGCTGGTTGACATTGCTGTGAAGCGGCTCTTTCGTGCGCGGTTCGGTCTTGGTATGTTCGATCCTCCGGGATTCGTCCCGTATGCGAACATC
>QYQB01000296.1 GCA_007280275.1 bacterium
ACTAGTGAATCTGTGATGTCGCCAAGGCTTGAATCTGGCGGGACAGTTACAACATCCGTGCCGAGTAGTTAAAAGACCATTCCGATCAAAAATCATCTAGAAAGAATAAGCGCAAGCCGCCACCGGTCTTACACTATGTCACGACATTACCGGCATCGGTAATCTATTCCGGTCTTTTTGACCTAATCAATGATTTGGAGTTCGCCACGATATTGAGAAACATAACACCAATATCCCACAAGAAGTTCACCCCAAGATTACTCCAAGATTCCGACACATATGAATGGGCAGGCCGCGGTGGTCCACAGTGACACCTGAAGGAATTGTGGGCCCTGCTGGGCTCCCCGCCCGACCGCCAACCAAAACGAGAAGGTCAGGCGGGCGGGGAACCAGCGACCCGCAGATACCAAAATCATTCGTGGGCCCTGCTGGGCTCCCCGCCCGACCGCCAACCAGAACAAGAAGGTCAGGCGGGCGGGGAACCAGCGACCCGCAGATACCAAAATCATTCGTGGGCCCTGCTGGGCTCGAACCAGCGACCCGCAGATTATGAGTCTGCTGCTCTAACCAACTGAGCTAAGGGCCCAAAACATGTTTAAGCTGCGGAATTGTCAATTGACAACTGAAAATTGACAATTGTCAACTAGACGGCGCTACGCGAACGCAAGAACCACAGATTTAGTCATGAGTTCAAAGTGTTGAATAACCAGCTCGGGTTTCAACAGTCTATTCACCACGTTTTGCGGGATGAACTGCTGTTCAAAGATAAAGCTATCTGAGTGAAAAATCAACCATGGCTTAGATCCCGATTACTCGATTTCCCCACAACGCCTTGCATCCATCAAGGATGTTACCCTTTTCAACTCTTGGCTGTGATAGAGAAACCTCCGAAACAATGATGCATTGGCGTGCTGGCCACAGGATTCGGGCAGCAATACAGATCTAAATTTTCCGCAAGGCACGATTTTTGCAACTGGCTCGCGGGCCAGCGGGTCAACGCAATCTGATTGTTGCTTTTGCTTGATGGAACTTTCTCGTATATACCACATATGGAAAAAGCGTCTAAGGTCATAGTCGTGTTGCCGGCGTATCAGGCAGAACGAACATTGGAACAAACCGTTCGGGAGATTCCGCGTCAGATTGTCGATGAGATCATTCTCGTGGATGATGCGAGCAGCGATCGAACCATGGAAATTGCCGAGGCACTGCATCTTGTGGTCGAACGGCATCCGCTCAACAAAGGCTACGGGGGCAATCAAAAGACCTGCTACAGTCTCGCCCTCGCGCGAGGAGCGGACATCATCATCATGCTGCATCCAGACTATCAGTACGATCCCCGACTGATTCCGCATTTCGTCGACTTCATACGGAACGATTACTTCGACGTCATGTTGGGAACTCGCATACGGACGCGCAAAGAGGCGCTTGCTGGTGGGATGCCCAAGTACAAGTACATTTCGAATCGGTTCCTGACCATTTTTGAAAACATCGTAACAGGACAAAATCTTTCAGAATGGCACACGGGAATGCGTGCCTACAGTCGTCAGGTCCTCGAGGCGATTGACTTCAAGCACAATTCCGATGACTTCGTCTTCGACAGTCAGGTCCTTTTCCAGATTATTGAACATGGCTTCAGGATCGGTGAGATTCCCGTACCAGTGAGGTACTTTGCAGAAGCTTCGAGCATCAACTTCGTTCGTAGTGTCCGCTACGGCGTAGGCACTGTTTTGGTTGCGCTGAGGTTCCTGGTTCACAAGATGTTCCGAATGAACCGTAGGGATCTTCAACGCACCGTCACTTCAAGGTCTTCACTTCCCGGTTCCATTCTGTAGACCACCATCTTATGCCCGTCGACGACGAACGAATCGTGTTTGGCTTCTTCCCAAAACGCATCGCGCCCTTCCTTTTCGTCGTTCTTGCAATTGCCTTCGTAGCGATTGTTCGGATCCGATTGCTCAATGTGCCTCTTGAGCGAGACGAAGGGGAATACGCATACATGGGCCAACTCATACTCGATGGTATTCCTCCCTATTCGCAAGCCTATAACATGAAGCTGCCGGGCATCTATTTCCTCTACGCCCTTGTTATGTTCGTGTTTGGGCAAACAGATACCGGGATACACCTGGGCCTTCTCTTTTTCAATGTGGCATCCATCGTTCTGATGTACTTCATCGGCAAGAGCCTTGTCAACGAGTGGGTTGGAGCATCTGCGAGCGCCGCATATGCAATGCTGAGCCTGAGCAACAGGGTGCAGGCGCTCTGGGCGAATGCCGAACACTTTGTCCTCCCCTTTGCGCTCGCCGGCTTTCTCGCATTGCTCTACTACAAGAAGAAGGAACGACTTCCTTTGCTTATTCTCAGCGGTGCTCTGTTCGGTATTGGCACGTTGGTAAAGCAGCATGGCGGTTTTCTTGGGATCTTTGGCTTCGTGTTCCTGGTCGCTCTCATCTCCAAACGGCAACAAGGCAGAGCTAGTACTGGTCCCAATAGATCAAGCCATATTTTTCATCGCGGAGGCGCGGAGTCCGCAGAGAACCGCAGAGGAAAAGTCTCAATATTCTCTGCGTTGCTCCGCGTTCTCCGTTTACCCCGATTCTTCTATCGGGGCGGCTCTGCGTTGAGAACCACTACCACCAAGGACTCAGTGTCTTTTTTTGGAGTCGGAACCAGGTCTGCAGTGCGCAATCTGGTCTGGTTTGTTGTCGGGGGGCTCATGCCGCTTGTTCTCTGTCTTCTCTATATTTACTCCTCGGGGGTTTTTGACCGCTTTTGGTTTTGGGCCTTTACGTACGCAAGGGCTTATGCTTCTCAGGTCAGCTTCGCGGAAGTTCCCTCGATTTTCTTCTCAAACTTCATTCCTTTGTACAAAGCCACTGCCCCCATCTGGATTCTTGCAGGTCTTGGCTGCGCCGCTGTCTTGTTTTCAGGCCCTTTGAAAACCCACCGTTGGTTCTGTCTCAGTTTTCTTGCGGGGGGCATCGCTGCAATCAGTCCGGGCTACTTTTTTCGGCCTCACTATTTCGTCCTGATTCTGCCATCTGTTGCGCTTCTGTTTGGGTTGGGAATTGAGTTACTTACGCAGACGTTCGAGCGTATGGAGGGGAAATTCCTGCGGCGCGCAATTCCGGTTGCGACGGCTCTCATCGTTCTTCTCTCTCCAATCGCTTCCCACGCAGACATTTTCTTTCAGTATTCTCTCTTCTCTGTTACCAAGGCAACGTACGGGGGCTATCCGTTCCCTGAAGCGAAAACTGTTTCTCGATTCCTCGAGCAGTGGTCATCGCCGGAAGACAAAATTGCCATCATCGGAAATGAGCCGGAGATGTTCTTCTATTCAAAACGCCGATCGGCGACGGGCTATTTATACAACTATTCCGTCATCGAGTCCCAACCGTACGCGCGGTCCATGATGAAGGAAATGATCGGTGAGATCGAATCGGCGGCGGCACGTTTCCTTGTTACCATGCAGGTGGATCCGCCATGGTACGATGAATCAGAAAGCGTCAGCGAACTTCATCACTGGCAGAGACGGTACTCCGACAGTTGTTACACACTCAAAGCCCGCTACGAATGGACACCGTGGCAAAACACACCCTTGATGGTGATGGATGAGGAGGCTCTCCAGAAACCATCACAGCAGTTGTACTTTATGGCTATCTACGAAAGGAAACGGTTGACAAGCCGATGACGGAAAAAGCCCTTCAGTCTATCTTTCTTGAGCGATGGCATCCGTATGCTTGGATTGCGCTTGCTTCGTGTCTTCTTTATGGCCACGTCCTGACCTTCTCGGACTATACATACTATGACGACTACGTCCTGATCGCCCGCAACTTCTCCCACATCGATGAATTGTCAGACATCAGTCATGAGTTCTTCGAAGACACATTCCATCAAGCACAAGGAGGGAACTTCTGGAGGCCGATCCTGACCATCACGTTCATCCTCTCTGCTCAAATCAGCGGTCTCGATTTGTGGGGATATCATCTTACCGATATCGTGCTGCACCTCATGGCCAGCATGTTAGTCTTTGGTGCGCTGAAGACTCTCGGCATCAGACGCGGTCCGGCATTCGTCTGCTCACTCCTCTTTTGTCTTCATCCTTCGCTCACTCAGGCAGTTGCCTGGATTTCAGGTCGCAACGATTCGCTGCTCGCGGTCTTTATTCTTCCCTGTATCATTTTCTTCGTCAAGTTTCTGGAGTCACCATCAGTCAAATGGTATCTTCTTCATGTGCTCTTTTTCGCATTCTCGATGCTCACAAAAGAGTCAGCGATCGTTCTTCCACTCCTGGCCCTCTATTATGCAGCAGTTGTGAAAAAGCAAAACCTGTATTCTCTTTCCACAGCGCTCTTGCTCCTTGGCTGGGGGATGGTATTGCTCAATTGGCAGATCTCGCGCGGCATAGCACAAATGGGGCCGCTGGGCGACAAGTGGTTCGCAGTGAAAACCGTCTTTTCACACCTCCCCGTCCTTTTCTTGTACTTGGGTAAGATCTTCTGGCCTTTCGATCTGGCGTTTGCACCTGTTCAGGCAGACGTGAACTTCATTCCAGGCATCGCCACGATACTCCTTTTGGCGACGGCGATCGTTCTGGCGAAGACAAGGAACTGGCGCATGATCACCTTTGGCGTGCTCTGGTTCGTATTGTTTCTTGTGCCCACCTTTTTTCATCATATCGGCATAACCCATCCTCCGAAATTCTACGAGCATCGGATCTACCTTTCCTTCATCGGGATCATGATGATTCCACTTTCGCTTTCATTCGCAGGACGATTTGCGCCATCGCGAATATTCTCATATACGTCGGTGACACTGGCGATGGTGGTGCTGGGGGTTCTCAGCTATAACCACTCGTTCAATTTCAAGAATTGTTTTACGTTGAGCGAGTTCGCCGCAAGGACGTCGCCATCCGACGCCACACAGTATCCGCGGGTTCAGATGATGCACGTTCCTGAGGATCTCATCAGGCAGTTTCTGGCACGCCAGACTCGCACTTCGTCGGTTGACCTGGCAAGTACGTTTCAGGCGAGTTCCTTCTCGACGCAAGAGATTCGATCGCTTCTGAAAGAGACGGAGCAAGCAAAGTTGTCCCGGCCTGATGACCCTACCCTGCACCACGGCCTCGCTGTGCTCTACTTTGCGCGAGGATACTATGTGCGATCACTGGAGGAGTTTCAGATGGCAGCAACAGAAGAACCTGAGAACGCAGATCTTCAATTCAATCTTGGGGTTCTCTGCTATGAAGGTCATGCGCTAGGCATGGCCGAGCAGGCTTGGCTGAAGGCTCTGCAACTGGATCCACTGATGGCAGAGGCCCACCAGGACCTCTGCTATTTGTTCTATGAGCAGAAGCAGTACGAGAAGGCGTCGGCGCATGCTCAAGAGGCATCGCGGTTGGGTCTTCCTGTGACTCCGGGGCTCGCTGCCGAGGTTCAGAAATTCCTGAGGCCCTCGGGAAGGCAGCAATGAGATGATCTCATACCCCCCCTTGCCTGCAAGAAGAAGGCGCATCCATTTTCCCTTCCTTCTCAACGTTGCGAAGAGCGCCTTCATGTTCACCGTACGCGCCCCCCAACTCCCGAGCAACGGTACCGCAGTTTTCTTCTTCTTTGGAGCGGATGCGGGGCCCGGCGAGGATTCTTGCCTTTGGGAATAAACAGTGATACCTTTGCCTTCATAAAAACCAACATCCTTTCCAGGCGGAATGTCTATGAATCGTAAATTCTCATCGCAATTACTGGCTCTCTTTTTCCTATCCGGCGCATGCGGCTTGATCTATGAGATTCTCTGGACTCGAATGCTCGTGCTCGTTTTTGGAAATACGACGCATTCGATCGTTGCAGTGGTTTCCGCTTTCCTTGCCGGTCTCGCGATCGGGAATTTTCTTGCGGGGAGACGATCCGATAGATTGCCAATTCCTCAATTGATGCGCATCTATTCCTGGTTAGAAATTGCCATAGGCATCACCTCACTGGCATCGCTGTTTCTCTTCACTGGCATCCTGGCGATCTATCCCACGTTTACCGATGGTCAATCTGTTTCGCTGGGACTTCTTCTCTTGAAATTCCTTTTCACTATCGTGATGTTGATCGTCCCAACGATCCTGATGGGGGCCACGCTTCCTATTGTTGTCAGTCTCGTAGAACAGGATTCATTTGATACAGGGGTGAACGTTAGCAGCTTCTATGCAGTCAATACGCTTGGTGCCATCGTTGGCGTCCTGGCCACCGGATTTGTCTTTATCGAGATCTTCGGTTTGCAGGGGACATTGTTCCTTGCGGTTGCGATCAATATCGGCATTGGGGTTTTTGCGCGAATGCTGAAACCTGGAGCGGTGAGCCCAAAATCCTACCCCTCCGCAACAATTCACACAAAGCTCAACTCCCGTCAGCGGGCCATCCTCGTCCTGTATGCGATCTCTGGGTTGACTGCCATCGCCTATCAGGTCTTATGGACTCGACTTTTGACACCGAGGACAGGAGTGTTTATCTACGCGTTCGCTACTATTCTGGCCGTCTACCTGTTTGGAATTGCCTTTGGAAGCTGGATTTTCAGCAGGTTTCTCGTTCGGATTCAATCCCGTCAAACCCTTTTCTTCTTTTGTCAACTTGGAATCGGTGTCGCGGCGCTCTGTTCGGTGTTCTTTACATCGATCTATTTTAACTTCCTGCAGATCTCGGCTTTGTTCGTCATTGTACCGGCGACGATCTGTATGGGCATTTCTTTCCCGCTTGTTGTCGTGATCATTTCGGGTGAAGGGAATACAGGCAGAAGCATTGGTTTGGTCTATTCTTGGAACACGGTGGGATCTATTCTTGGTGGATTCCTGGCGAGTTTTCTTTTCATACCACTTCTTGGGGCTTCGAAAAGCACAATTCTCCTTGCAATGGTGAATCTGACTCTGGCTTTCATCCTCATCTGGATGGAGCGTGAAGGTGTGACCCGCGTGTTCCGTCTAATGGTTTCATCAATTCTCATCGCACTTGCGGGAATAGGAACATTCGTTCTCCTGCAGCAAGAGAGCCCGGTGAACGAAAAATCGACCCAGATGCGGATTAATTGGGCTCGTTCGGCCGGCATTCCATTTCGTTGGAGTGAAGACGAAGTAGCTTCGGTCCTGGCATATAGCGATCGAAAAAACAAGACCCAGAGTCTTTACATCGATGGCATTGCGACGACAGCGAAAGTAGTTGAGACAAAACTGATGGCGCATCTCCCACTCGCCCTCCATCCCGACCCTAAGTCAATTCTCATCATTGCGTTCGGGATGGGTTCGACTTTTCGTTCTGCTCTGCTTCATGATATTGATGTCGATGTCGTTGAACTGGTTCCCTCTGTCCCAAAGATGTTTCCGCTCTTTCACAACGACGCAGATGAAGTGCTCAGGAAACCCAGAGGACGTATTATCATCAATGATGGACGCAATTACGTCCTTGTTACGAAAAAGGAGTACGATGTCATTACGATCGACCCACCGCCTCCATTCAATGCAGCGGGAACAACGGTGCTCTATGCAAAAGAATTCTACGAGCAGATGATCAAGAAGCTCACACCCCATGGGATCGTGTCGCAGTGGCTTTGGTTTGGCTCAAGGGAGGATGATCTTACCATGGCGATGAAATCGTTTCTCGAGGTCTTTCCCTATGCAAAGGTGTTTCGATCAAACTGGCAGACGGAAGGAGTCTTTATGATCGGTTCTCCATCGCCGATCACGTTGGACGATGAACGACTTGCACTCGTATTCCAATCACCCGTCATCAAGCAGGACATTGCCGAGACGAACTTTGCCATCACTCCGCTGGACATCCGGAACATCCTTCTCACCGACCGTGAGCATCTTCTTCCACTGCTGCGTGACGTGCCTTCTATCACCGACAGCCGCCCGCGGACGGAATATTATCTTCTCCGTCATAGGTTGACAGACAGCCCGCCAATGAGCCTCGAGCTGTTAGAGAAACGACTTGCATCTTCTTCTGTCCATCGTGACGAACAGGAAGTAAAAAGGGGACCACAATAGCTTCACAAGCAAGAATTAAGGAATTGCCTTTTCATTCAAAGCCTCTTCGATCTCACTCTTCAGCAATCAATCATCTCAGAGAGCTCAGAAGGCACATTTCGAGCCTCAAATAATGATTGAGAACTCAGAATCTCTACATTTCTGGAGTCAAAACACTCTGCAGGCTTCGCCTCAGAGTGAGCAAGTCGTCCTTGACTTGGTGCGACCTTTTAAGTACATTACCATAGATAACAAGTTGCCCGCAACCATCTCGCTTACACTGCAGCTTACCTGGCGGCGACATCACCTCGGGACGCTTTTTCTCCCTGATACACTTGTGAAGGAGTGTGCGATGGCTAAGACAAAGTACATGTCGTATGAATGTGCTTATTGTCGGAAGACGACAAAAATGGAGCTCGTGGGAGAAACGCAGGCTGAGGGAAGTGAAGAGCCTGCACTCAAGGCCTGGTATCGATGTACGCGATGCAAGCATAGCGCCCTTCTTGATAAGCCGATACCGGTGTCCAAGAAAGGCGACCAATCCAAGATAGAGAAATCAGCCTGTGTCACATATTCAAGAGGACTCGTCTTCAAGGTCGGTCAGGCAATCTATCACGAAGAATGGGACGACGTAGGAAAAGTAACCGCGAAACAAAAGATCTCCGCTGGCATGCAATCCATCACGGTTTCGTTCGAGAAACTTGGCGAGCGAAGACTCATTGAAAATATGCCGCAATCGGCAGAACCTGAATTTATTGAGAGTGTTCCAGTACGGGCCTAACCGCTGGACGCCGCTATTGTAAGGGGGTGATTACTCTGGTCGGAATTATCATCGGTGAGAATGAACCTATCGACCGTGCTATCCGTCGTTTTAAGAAGAAGTACGAACGCTCTGGCATCCTGAAAGAGTTCAAGAAACGCACATTTTTCACCAAGCCGTCAGTGAAGAAGCGTATGAAGAAAGTGAAAGCCATCCGCCGCGCTCAGCGAACGGCGATGGAAGAGGCTATGTAATCATCTCACCTTCCCGTATCTTAAGAACAAACGTCCCGACGATGACTGAATCGCCGGGACGTTTTGTTAGGAACCAGGTTGAAGGTCAACTTCCGCTCGAAGCGAGCATGATGAAGGTGACCTTCAGTGAGGCCTATTTCAATAATATCAACTTCTTCGTTATCTGCTGACCCGGGCCATCCAGTTTGTAGAAGTACACACCGCTCGAGAGGGGCCTGCCGTAGTTGTCGGTCCCCCGCCAAGTGATGAGATAGCTGCCAGCCACTCCCTCCTCGTCAACAAGCGAAGCCACTTCCCTTCCGACAAGATCGAAGACACGGAGGCGTACACGCCCTTGCACCGGGACGCTGTAACGAATCGTGGTTGTGGGATTGAAAGGATTGGGATAGTTCTGGGCCAAGTCGAATCTTTGCGGAATCACATCCTGAGCACTGACCGAAACCAGCCCCGACAAGGATGTGATCATCGCACGGATCCTGAGGTTGTGCGCATTTACTTTTGAGGTTTGATCGATGAGATTTACCCAGCGCGTACCATCGAAGTAGGATGATCTGTTCGTCGCCCCCGCTGTCGAGTCTTCTCTGATCTTGATGACGTCTTGAGGATTCGCCACAGAGATAACAAGATGATATTCCTGCCCCGCCAACACAGTGACACCTGCCGTCGTCATATCAACGTAGTTATTCGTTCCCGGACTTAGGCGGCCAAATGCTTGGAGGACAGTGTTCCCCAGCTTTCCCCCAGGAATGCCTCCGACACTGCCCGTGGCGTTCGACCAGACTTCGCACACAAGGGGACCCTCACCCTGGATGGGTTGGTTCGCGGCCGTCGTGGTGTTCACCTGTATTCCTGTTAACTGACCAGTGATCGATGGCGTGAAACGAAGGGCATATTTGGTTGTCCCAGTGAGGAACCTCGGGAAAATTGCGTTTGTGCCGTCTACGTCATAGGCTAGCGTCTGCTTCTGCACCGTGGCCAGAGGATTAATTGCTTTGACCGCCGCCTTCAGGATATCCATTTTCCCATACCCCCACGTCGCATTTGGAACAGAACCGGTTGAGGCATCGATCGCAGCCGTGCTTGTCAGCAGGGACTTGATTTGCGAAGCTGACAGCCCCCTGGAAATCTGAAGCAGCAGAGCCGCCGCGCCTGCCACATGAGGAGCAGCCATGCTTGTGCCTTGAGTCAGATAATCTTTGAGCCCGGGCATGATTCTCGTGGCGATGGTGCTCACGTCCATTGAGCCAGACAGTGAGGACGAAATCCCCTGCCCCGGGGCGGCGATATCAGGCTTCTGACGGCCATCTGCAGTTGGGCCAATGCTGCTGAACGTGGAAATGTCCGATGTGCGATTCGTGGAGTTGTCATAGGTGTATCCCGAGCCGCTGGATGCCGTCCAGCTCCACTTCGTCACATAGGACGCAACCGTGATAGCCCCATCTGCGGTTCCTGGCATTGCGACCGTCTTGTTTGCATTACCATTTACGATCGTGACCGAAGAAGTGCCCACCGTGGATGATGAAAGCCACCCATCAAACGCAGCTGCGGCAGAAGAGGCAGAGAGAGTGACATTCCAGGTGCCGGCCCTGGGGCCATTCGCGGTCCGGTCGTGCACATATACCTGAACGTATCGATTTCCATTCAGGTCGCTCTTCTGATTGAAGATGTCAATTTTCCCATCCGCGTCGCTCGAAGCCGAGCCGCTCCCCTGTGTGGAGTTCACCGAATAGGTAATGTTGCTGGGAGAGGTGACAGAGGCGGTGACAGTAATAGCACTGTTGAACCAAACGTCAAGTTGGAACTTGTCGTTGTCGGTTCCTGAGGTTGGCGTGTACGTCGGGACATTGACCGTTATTGAGCTGGAGCCGCCGGAACTCATCGTCCCGTCGACGTGGATGAGCTCGTCCCCCTCATTGCCGGCAGAGATGGTGACCACCTTTCCTGAAGATTTTACGAAATCATTCACCGCGACCTCGTACGCCCGCGACCCGTCGTGAGGCCCTGAGTGTCCGCCAATACTCCAGTTGACGACAACCGGTTCGTTGTTGAACGTGCTCGCCTTGTTGGAGGCATACGTGAGGCCGTCAATCATCTTTGATTCAGTGAACGAACCGTCACCCCCCTTGATGACGATAATATCAGCCTCTGGTGCCATCCCCGTGTATCTCTTGAAATACGAAGCACCGTTGCCAGCCGCGGTTCCTGCGACATGCGTGCCGTGACCGGCGACATCTCTCTCACGCACGAAGCCCGGAGGATTGCTCTTAAGCTCAGCTTCTATCTGCTGTTTCGTGTACTCAACTCCATAGTTGAAGCCGCCCGGAAAAGATTCACCTGTGCCTGGTGAAATCGTTTGGTCCCAGATGGCGAGGATGCGGGATTTTGTCGTGTCCAACGGATCGCGAAAATCAAAATGCCTCCAGTCGATTCCGGTATCATAGATCACTACGATAACTCCCTTCCCCGTGTATGGAGTATTCTTCACAAATCCCCCGTGGAGAAGATTCGCGCCAGTCTCGGGGACACTGAGATCGAGCGCCGGATAGTTGGTTGAACCCGGGTCGAGAAACTCGACCTCGTCCAATTGCACGAGCTTGAGAAGGTCCTGACGAGTCACCAATGCTGTGGCGAACTTGCCTACAACCGAGTTGACATGAATACCAGTCCCGCGGACTGCATCTGCGTTTGTCGTCGTTATGATCGCGTCATACAGCGGCTCCCCTTTTTTGGTCATTCCTGACGGCCCGCGACCATCTGCCATGACGTTGAGTACCGCGGTCGGTACGTCCATGGCAACAAGAGCCTGAAAGGCCGGATGGAGTTTCTGCGTGAGTTGTGATTTGAGCGACTGACCGAAACAAATCCCCAATCCGAACGACAACATCAGGACACCAATGAGCAAGAGCGATCTTCTGACCATGCGCGATCTTCCTTTCCTGCGACTGTGCTAATGCGGGTAGTTCTTTGAGCTTGTCTGGACGGCACGAACCGACGACAGGCTCAGGATCTTCCTGAGTTCTACAATCGTCACACGAGCCGTGATGACATCACTAAACACGCTCCCCACCTTGATTCCGGCCGACTTCACTTCATCAGCATTCTTCGACCTTATGATGACTGCATACTCCCTGGTTCCGTCCTTTCGAACGCTGGCATCAATATCCGATTCAGCCACGGCCCCGCCGCGCAGGAGCATCAGCAACGGCGGATCGAGCTTCTGGCGTTCCACCTCCGTGAGTTCTGTCGTGCCCGAGCAACCCACGAGAACAAGAAAAAGAGATGCTATGATTGTCCAATGATGCACTCTGAGATAGCCGAATCCGACATTCATGATCATTCTGTCATTCTGTGTTCCGTTTTTGCCTACTGCTTCCTGCATACTGCATACTGCCTGCAATCCACTATCCGACTAATCGCTTTTCATATCCCCGAAATAAGTTTCAGGTTACATCACCAGAATCTTTCTTCCTTCCACGGATCCGCTGAATTGCTATACCCGTTCTCTTCCCAGAAGCCAGGCTTGTCCTTCGCCATGAATTCCACTTTCTTGATCCATTTCGCCCCCTTCCACGCATAGCGCCGTGGTGTAAACACGCGCATGGGCCCGCCATGGTCCACGTCAAGCGACTTTCCATTGAGAGTATGAGCAAGAATCACATCCTCATCAATCATCCACTGGAGGGGCAGATTTGTTGTGTAACCACCGTACGCATGCTGCATCACGAATTTCGCTTCAGGCTTCAATCGGACCTGCTTGACGAAATCGCTGAACAGGACCCCCTCCCATTCATCGTCAAACCGGCTCCAGTGAGTCACGCAGTGAAAGTCCGCGCGCAGTTTCTTCTGGGGCAGACGCATGAACTCTTCCCAGCTCCAATGCAGTTCTTGCTCGACAAGACCCACCGCGTCAAACCGCCATTTGTCCCGCGGGATTGATGGCGTCTCGCCATAGGTCAGGACCTGGAACTTGTCGGTCGCTGTCTGGCCCGGAGGCAGTTTTGGCTTGCCGAATGAGTTCTTGCCCAGAATCTCCGTTTTCCTATCGAATAGTCCCATCACAAAACCTCAATTCCAGAACCATCATTTGGTTTCGTCACGCTTTTTCTGCAACGCGACATACTGCTCGATCGTCTGATAATCTGTCGAGCGGTGGGCATGCACGATCTTCCACCCCGAACCGCGGCGCTCGAAGACAAGCGTCGTCGGGAGGTATTCTTCAAGGCGATTGCCATCGACCTGGTAGTTTTGTCGAAGTATGAAGTAGGCATACGCGACATCGCCATATGATTTGACCTGCACGACTTCGACGCGATGATCGTAGTCTTTGATATGATGCATCGCATTCCGGAGCCGAGCCTTTGTTGTGTCGAGCGGCTCTGTCGACCCCCAGGGAGTGACATACCGGACGTCGTTCTCATAGTACGCATCGATGAGGCTGTCCGTGTTCACTCCTGTGCCGTTGTACGCGTTCGAGAGCCCGGAAAAAAGAGATCCAATCATTTCTTCGATTCGCGCGTCGTCCTGGGCCGCGGGCCGCGCCGGTTCTTTAGTCTCCTTCTTGCTGCAAGAGATCACAAGCAGCGAGCAGAGAAGCAATGTGAATTTCATTTCATCCTCTGGTTATTGTCATTGTTCGAGTCGGGCGTATGCGCCCGGTGGGATCCACTTTTTTGAACAAGGAGTTCTCCATTCTCGTTCCGCACAATCCACCTGGGCGAGTATGCGACGGTGAGAACATCGCAGATCCTACAATTCGGCTTCCGCTGGAGGGATCTCGTGCAGGATCGTTGTTCGTGCCTGGTGAAAAGCGAGCATTCCGGACTCTTCCGTTGTTCAAATCAATATATCCAGAGGCTGCGGGATAATCAAGGCACTCCGACGACGATCAGGACGATTATTGCCAAAGAGCTCATGACTTCGATTGAAGAGAAATTGACCGCGCGGAATTCTTCTGTCGGGTTGAATCCACGGCAAGGTTGCGAAGAGATCCCGAGACCTTGAAGTCGGTGAGCAACTTTTGTTTGCCTCACTCGAGATTTTTTGATATATTTGGAGTGCACTCGTTTGCTTCCGTACTTGATCCTTTTCCGCTTTCATGCGGTTCCAACGGACAGGCGGTTGGAGCTTCGGTTTTCGACTTCTCCTCAATCGTCAGTCATTAATCGACAACCGGAAAATTGCCTGGCGGGGTAGCTCAGCTGGTTAGAGCGTCGGAATCATAATCCGTAGGTCGTGGGTTCGAGTCCCTCCCCCGCTACAAAGCTCGGTGTGCAAGTCCGCTTAAGTGTATCCGCGAGAATTCTTGATCCTGGTCGGGGTCAAGAATTCTTCTTATAGGGGGTTTGGGTGAACCAGCATCACCATCCGCTTGAGATCCAGTTCGAGGGCTTCCTTCAATCAGCTGGATTGGTGCGGCGCGGAGATTCGGTTGCCCTTGCGGTGAGCGGCGGCATTGATTCTATGTCGATGCTGCATCTCTTCGCCGAACTCGCCCCCCGGTGGGATCTCAAGCTCGTCGTCGCCCACGTCAACCATCAACTTCGGGGGGATGAATCGATCGGCGACGAGGCGTTCGTTCAGACGAGCGCCGAATCTCTGAAGATCCCGTTCGTTCTTGAGCGGGTGGATACTCTCGGTTACGCGCACACCGCTCACATTTCCAAGCAGGAAGCAGCACGCGAGCTGAGGTACGAATTCTTCGAGCGGGTACGACGGCAACACAGCGCCGATTCCGTCGCCACTGCGCATCAGGCAGACGACAATGCCGAGACCGTCTTGCTCAATGCGCTGAGAGGCACCGGCATTCGTGGCCTTGCAGGCATCCCGATCCGACGTGAACCCGGGAAGATCATTCGCCCGCTCATCTCTGCCCGACGGAAGGAGATCGAACAATACGCCCGGGAGCGCGAGATCGCCTTCAGGCTGGATTCTTCGAACGAGTCGCTCGAATACAGGCGTAACTACCTGCGGCGCGAGGTGATCCCGCTATTGGAGTCTTCCGGCGAGTTCGATTTCGTCCCGTCCCTCAACAGGTTGTCTCGCCTCATGCGTCAGCTGGATGAATTGCTCACTGCGGAGGTTCGGCAAATCCTGTCGGGCGTTCTCATTCAGGATGAGCAGGGGAAACTTTCGCTGGATATCACCAGACTCCGTTCGAAGCCCGAGTACTTGCAGGAAGGGATCGTCCTCGAAGTGCTTCGGAAGCTTGGGGCAGAGATCGATTCAGAGAAGGTGCTGCGCGTACTCGAACTGTGCGAGCGTACAACGGGAAGTCAGCTGCAACTTTCCAAGGATCTTCACGTGTTTCGGGACAGAGAACGGCTGAATTTTGTCCGCCCCCATGAAGAACCTCCGATGCGTCAGGAAGTTGCACTTGGAAACAGCTATGCATTCCCGGATTTTCGGTTCTCACTGAGTCTGCCGATTCCTCCTCCGCCAACGCTTGGGGCGGCCACGGGAGTTGAGTTTGTGGATGCCGGCAAACTTGGGGATCATCTCCTGGTCCGATCGTGGCAGGACGGAGACTGGTTCATGCCCCTCGGTATGAACTCGAGGAAGAAGATCAGTGACTTTTTTGTCGATGAAAAGATCTCGTTGTTGCAGAAGCGAAGGATTCCGATTCTGGAATCAAATGGCGATATTGTATGGATTTGCGGCAAGAGGCTGGATGAGCGGTTCAAAGTAACGGACCGGACTCGCAGTGTTGTCAGGCTTGAGTTCGGCTCTACAATATTCTCTCACTAAAACCGACTGTACAATAATGGCCCCCGACATCACGATCAACAACGACACGTTCACGCTGTATCTTTCAGAACAACAGATCCACGACAGGGTGAAGGAGCTTGCGGCGCGGCTCAACAACGACTATCACGGGAAGGTTCCGATCTTCATCGGTATCCTGAACGGGTCGTTTATTTTCTTTGCCGATTTGATCCGTGAGATTACAGTCGATTGTGAAGTTGATTTTCTGAAACTCTCAAGCTATGGCGATGCGAAGATCTCTTCGGGCCAGGTTCATTTGCTGAAGGACCTCAATTGCCAGGTCGAGGGAAGAGACATCGTCGTGGTGGAAGACGTTGTCGACTCCGGCATCTCGATCGAGTTTATGAAAAGGCTCGTTATGAAAGAGAATCCCGCATCCTTCCGGGTGGTTACACTCCTGTTGAAGAAGTCGGTCGCCAAGGTTGACTTTCCGATCGATTACGTGGGTTTCGAGATCCCGCCCGAATTCGTTATCGGGTACGGCTTGGACTATGCGCAAAAAGTTCGTAACTTGAAGAGCATTTATCGGCTCGCCCCCCAGGAATGATCCGGCAAGACACGGGGCAATGAGTTAGAAGGAGTGAAGTGTATGAATTCTGAATGGTATAGCGAAGAACCGTCCGACGACAAGCAGAAGGATGGCGGCCTGAAGCGGCGGACACCTCCCCTCCGGGCCCCCAAAAAGGGCCCAAAACAGGTCCGCGAGGATGATTTCAATTGGAATAAAGTGGCGCGGATGATCGCCGGCTGGCTTGGTATACTGCTGGCTGTCTACTTGATAATGCTCGCTTTCAAGCAGACCGAGGAAACCGAATACGAAATCAACTTCACGACATATCAGAAGCTGCTGAGTGATGGCAAAATCTCGGAAGCACTCATCAAGAAGTCCGATTTCAATAACTACGATTTCCATGGAAAGCTGAAGGAAGCGACGGAAATCACGACGTCAAACGAGAAGCGTGTGCCCGGTGCAACGAAGGTATGGCTGACTCTCCCCTATTCATCGATCGGGGAAGAGGTGATCAGCATATGGACGAACAAGGGGCTGAAATTCAACGTCGTGAAAGAAGACAACACCTGGACGAGTCTCCTTATCTCGACGCTTCCCTGGATCCTGCTTATCGGGATATGGTTAATCATTTTCAGGCGGATGCAGGCT
>QYQB01000184.1 GCA_007280275.1 bacterium
CTAGCTCTTGGCACCCGTCTTCTTCTGGGTCTTCTCGGGTTTGCAGCAATCCTCCTGCTTGGCAGCGCCATCCTTCTTGCCTTCTTTGTCTGCGCATCCGTCGCAATTCTCTTCTTTCTTCGTGGATGGAACAGCCTTCCCCGTGGAGGCTTTGTATCCGGCATCGTCCACCGCCTTGAAGAGCATTGCGGGCTTTACCGCTGCCGACGCCAGCGTGACGACCGCTGTTTGTTTCTTGAGATCAACCTTGACGTCTTTCACACCCTCCACTCCGCGTAGAGCTTTGTCGACTTTTTCCACGCAATCGTTGCACGTCATACCCGAGACAGAGAATTTCACGGTCTGAGGTTTGGTTGCTTGTGCAGTGACCACTCCGACTGCAATCACGGCCATCAGTAGGACCATCATCATTCGGCTCATAGAGCTTTTCTCCCTTTTGTTCAATGAATTGACCTGCTTGCGAATAACGGGGTAAAAAGATACGAGGAATCGGGAAGAGCCGCAAGGGTTTGTGACCCAAAACCGGAGCTTTTCATTGTCACCAAAAAGTGTTATCTTAAAGAAGAAATGAAAAAGTAGAGGAAAAGCAGGGCCTCTGGTTGAAGCACAAGACCTGAGGCATTTTTTTTCTGCCGGCCGGTCGTTCGCGGGCAGAAAACTGAAGAAGAGCGGAAGGGAAGAGTAAAAAGGATCATGAAGCTTCGAGAAAACATCAGGAATATAGCAATTATTGCACACGTTGACCATGGGAAGACCACGCTGGTTGACCACATGTTTCGCCAAACGGGGACGTTCCGCGCAAATCAGGATGTCGTCACGCGTGTCATGGATTCAAATGACCTGGAGCGGGAGCGCGGCATAACGATTCTGGCGAAAAACACGGCGGTTTTTTACACGCCTAAAGATGGAACCACGTACAAAATCAACATCGTCGACACGCCGGGCCACTCCGATTTTGCAGGCGAAGTGGAGCGGACGCTCAAGATGGTCGACGGTGTACTGCTGCTGGTGGACGCTGCAGAAGGGCCGTTGCCCGGCACAAAATTCGTACTCAAGAAATCACTCGAGCTGAGCCTTCAGCCAATCGTGGTGATTAATAAGATCGACCGCAAGGATGCGCGGCCGCACGAAGTGCTCGATGAAGTATTCGAGCTCTTCCTCTCTCTGGGAGCCCATGATCACCAGCTCGATTTTCCGATTATTTACGCTATTGCAAAACAGGGGGTCGCGAAACGGGAGCTCGAGGATCCCAGCAACAACCTGCAACCCCTTTTCGAGGCGATTGTTCAAAAAGTGCCCCCCCCGCCCGGCGACGTGGAGCTTCCGTTTCAGATGCTGATCACCACCATCGATTACAACGATTATCTTGGCCGGCTTGGAATCGGTCGGATCAATCGCGGAACAATCAAACTGGGTTCGCCGATGAAGGTCATTCACCGGGATAAATCTGTGGACGATGCGCGGGTGACGAAGATCTACGTGTTCGAAGGACTCAAGCGCAACGAGGTGCCAGAAGCAGGTGCGGGCGACATCGTGGCTCTGGCCGGTATGGAAGATGTAGACATCGGTGAGACAGTCGCGGACGCGTCAGACCCGTCACCGTTACCTTTTGTCTCGATCGAAGAGCCGACACTCTCAATGAACTTTGTCGTGAACAACTCGCCCTTTGCCGGACTGGAGGGAAAATTCGTTACGACGCGTCATCTTGGGGAACGGTTGGCCAAAGAGATTCGATCGAATGTCAGTTTGCGCGTTGAGCTCACAGACTCGCCTGATGTTTTCAAGGTGAGCGGACGTGGAGAGCTTCACCTCGCCATCCTGATTGAAACTATGAGGCGGGAAGGGCATGAGTTCCAGGTCTCCAGGCCTGAGGTCATATACAAATGGATCGACGATGTCCTTTGTGAACCGATGGAGCATGTGATCATCGACGTACCCGATGAGCACACGGGCGTCGTGATAGAGAATATGGGCCGGCGCAAGGGGACGATGAAGAACATGATACAGGTCCAGGGAAATACGCGGCTCGAATTTCTCGTTCCCGCCAGGGGCTTGCTTGGATTCCGATCGGAGTTCATGACGCAGACCAAAGGCACGGGCATTCTGCATCACAATTTCAACGGCTATGAACCGAACAAGGGCGAATTTGCGCATCGCACGCGTGGCGCCCTCATTGCACTCGAAGACGGTAATTCCGTGGCATACGGGATGTGGAAGCTGCAGGAACGCTCGACGTTCTTTATCGCTCCCGGAGTGCATGTCTACCGCGGAATGATTGTCGGGGAAAACTCGCGGGAACATGATATGGTCATCAACGTCTGCAAGACAAAACACCTCACGAATATGAGGGCTTCCGGTTCCGATGAAGCAATACGCCTGGAGACGCCGCACATCATGACGCTCGAACAAGCCATTGAATGGATCGGTGATGACGAATATGTGGAGGTCACACCGCTCTCGATCCGGCTTCGGAAACGGTATCTTGACCACAACGAACGAAACCGGCTGTCAAAGAAGAAGTCTGAAGTCGTTGATGTGTAGCAACGTGCGTGGCATGTGCCACATTCAGATACATACCCCCGAGTGATCTCGCACCTAAGCTGAGCACCACATGTTTTCTTCGCGGACAGACTGGGATTTCCGATCCTCACCCCTTTTTTCCCTGGTCCTGCAAAAGCGAGCTCGAGGGGAGGAAATCATTGATCTCACCGAGTCCAATCCAACCCGCTGTGGTTTTCGATATCAGCCCGACCATCTCATAACGCCGTCTGCCCTTCGGAACTCGGTTTCGTACGAACCCAATCCCAAGGGCCTCCTCATGGCACGTCAGGCGATTGCAGGCTGGTATGAACGGCAACAGATATCGGTAGACCCTTCCCGAATTGTCCTTTCCTCCGGCACCAGCGAAGCGTACTCCTATCTCCTCAGACTTCTCTGTAACATCGACGAGAGTATCGCGGTGCCGAAGCCGGGTTACCCGCTCCTGGAGTATCTCTGTCGCCTGAACGATGTAAACTGCCAGCAGTATCGTTTGGACTATGACGGTGAGTGGCATATTGACGTGCCGTCGCTGGCGGGGATCCTCTCGCCCAAAACAAAAGCGATCGTTCTGGTTCATCCGAACAACCCAACGGGCTCCTTCCTCAAGCTGGAAGAACGAGAACGCATCCTCACGGTGTCGGAGAAGCAAAGCATTCCGCTGGTCGTGGATGAGGTCTTCAGTGCTTTTCCTTTTGAAGAAGACGCGAGCCGGGCGGGGAGTTTTGCAGGTACACAGAAGAGCCTGACCTTCACCCTCAATGGTCTTTCAAAGCTCGTCGGTTTGCCTCAGCTGAAGCTAGCCTGGATTGTGGTTTCCGGTCCTGACGAGCTTTGCACAAACGCGCTTCAGCGATTGGAAGTCATTGCCGATACATTTCTCTCTGTTGGGACTCCGGTCCAGCTCTCACTTGAGACGCTCTTGAGTGATCCTGCCGCGACGCGCAGGCAGATCCTGGATCGGGTCCTGAACAACTACAAAGGCTTGCGGGAAGCTTTCCCACAGGGTTCGCCGGTGAGCATCTTCGGATGTGAGGGAGGCTGGAACGCGGTCTTGCGATTGCCTGCGACGAGAACCGATGAAGAGTGGGCTCAAGAGCTTCTCCAGGTACACGGCATCCTGACCCACCCGGGCCTTCTGTTTGATTTTGATCTGAAGTCTTGCGTTGTCGTGAGCTTGTTGCCGGAGCCAAAGATATTTTCGGAGGGCATGAAGGGAATTCTGACAGCAGTGAGACATTGACGACATGGAGTGTCACTCAGTGGACGAAATTCCGAACAGCCATCCAGGGGCTCGATGAACAATCCTGACATCAGAGAAAAAGTGGCGATTCTCATGACGAGGGTATTCGACTCGTACCTCCTGGAATTCCGGATTATCACACGGCGAGCAAGGGCCAGTTTTGAACAGAAGGATTGGAGAGGCGGCAGACGAGACGCCGCGGAACGATTGAGCGTCTATGACAAAGTTCTGTCTCAAATAGCGATTCAAATTGAGGGCATACTCGGAAGGAGTGCCTACGATCGGGCGACGTGGATGAGCATCAAGCCGGTGTACGCCCGGCTCATTTCAGGCCGATCCAACGAAGACATTGCTGAATCCTTCTTCAACTCAGTCACAAGGAAACTGCTGCAGACGGTAGGCCTCGATCGGGAAGTCGAGTTCTTCTATCTGCAGACGAAGCAACGGGCGATCCATCAACGGTCCCCGATCTTCGCCACATACGGGCAGGAGCAGAAAACGAAAGATGTCATCAGGAAGATTGTCGAAGACCACAAGTTTAGCGCCACCTATGAGGACCTTGAGCGTGATCTCGAGTTTGTTGCCAACGAAGTGGATCTCTTTCTCTGGCCGCTCATACGGGACAACAATCGCTACTCAATGGAGATCCTGAGTCCGTGCTTTTATCGGAACAAGGTGGCATACATTGTAGGCAGGATCATACTCGAGTTGCGAACGATTCCAATTATTATCCCCCTCTACAATGACGAATCGGGAATCCATATCGATTCAGTGTTGATGCAGGAATCTGATACAAACAACATCTTCGGATTTGCGTATTCGTATTTTCAAGTGGAGGTTGATACACCCAGCGAGCTTGTCAGCTTCCTCAGGTCAATTCTCCCGCACAAGCCCATCTCTGACCTGTATAATGCCGTCGGATTCTACAAGCATGGGAAGACAGAGTTCTACAGAGATTTGCACCGATTGGTGCACGTCTCAAGAGAACAGTTTGTCATTGCACCGGGCAAAGAGGGCGCAGTGATGATCGTGTTCACGTTGCCTCACTACCACCACGTGTTCAAAGTCATCAAGGATAGAGCCTGTTTCATCAGGTCGAGTCACATCACCGACAAGGTTCTTGACAAAGCCGAAATCAAATACCGATATCGATTTGTGTGTAATCGTGACAGGGTGGGACGGCTCGTTGATACGCAGGAATTCGAAAACGTGAGATTCAAAATGAAGAGATACTCCAGAGAGCTGCTGCGGGAGTTTGAGATTGTCGCCAAAGACCTTGTGAGCGTTCAGGATGGATACGTCGTCATCAATCATCTCTATCTGCAAAGAAAGGTAACGCCTCTGCCGATGTATTTTGCGGAGGAACAGTCGCCCAACGCCATCCGGCAAGTCGTGATCGATTTTGGATACTTCATAAAGGATCTTGCGGCATCGGGTTTGTTCCCGGCTGACTTGTTTAACACGTGGAACTATGGCGTGACAGAAGGGAACAGAGTCGTCTTGTTCGATTATGACGACGTGATACCGCTGGAAAGCGCTCAGTTCAAACGCAAGCCCTATCCCCGGGACGAATACGAAGAAATGAATCCCGAAGAGGAGTGGATCATTGCAGAACCAACGGATTTCTTCCTGGACGAGATTGACACGTTCGTCGGTATTCCCAACCCGTTACGAGGAATATTCAATTCTGTTCACAAAGATCTCTTCACGATCGAATTCTGGCAAAACATCAAGAAGAAGGTGAGTGAAGGAGAGATCATTGATATTATTCCGTACGATCGAACGAAGCGATTCAGAAGATTGACGCGTGAAGCCTAGCCTTCACGATGCATAAGTATTATCCCACCCGAGACCACACCAAGAACGAGAGGTACCGCAACCGCCGAAGGTCTGCTTGAAGAATTTGGATCCGCGCCGACTGATTTGTTCCTGGTGGTATACAATTTCTGGGAAGAAGGGCCTGTAAAAACACAGAGAGGGCGTCAACTCCCACATTGACGGCCCTCTCTATGCTCGGAGGCAACAGCTATTTCAATACTCTTAGTTGGTCAGCGTCAGCGTTACGACCTTTGCAGTTGAAGCAAGCACACCGGCGGAAGCATTCGCACCGAAGGTGTAGGTGATCGCCTGGTTCGCATCGGCACCCAGGGCAACGTTCGTCACGACATTGGCCGCACTGGCCGGGGTCGTAGCGGAAATGTCCACTGTTCCGGCACTGGTGCCCTTGGTGCTGGCAAGGTTCAGCTGAAGCGTGTAACCAGCAGACATCGCTGCATCAAGGTTCGCTGTAACTTTCACGGTCGAAGCAAAATTCTGTGTGATGCTGTAGCTCGTCGAAGCGTCGCTGACTGTCGTCAAGGCGTTCGTTCCGGCGGTACCTGTGGTGATGGTCATTGCGCCGGGGTTGCCAGAGGTCGCAATCTTGTAGACTGCGTTGACGGCCAAACTGACGTTCTGGGTTGCAGTGGCCTGCGCCATTGCGTTCTGAACGACTGCGAAGCTAAGGACTACGAG
>QYQB01000042.1 GCA_007280275.1 bacterium
CTCTCCGTTCGAGGAAACAGATCGTCGCGAATCCATTATCAACATGATTGACGCCGCAGTACATCCCTGGTCCGGTGAAGATCCGAATCTCATCCTCTCCCATTCCAACCAACGCCCCCGACGGCACATGAAACTTGATGGCGTTCATTCGTGTGCGTACGCCTGCGAAGTGACGCCGTAGTCGTTTGTCAAGCGGTGAGGTCTTTCCGTATGCACCGATGCACCATCGCGATTGTAGTGTCAACGGAGTGTCGTTCATGCGACAGCGAATCTCGAAACCATCCCCCCTCCGGAAAATCTCTTCGGCATCGGCCGGCTGCAGCACGTGGACCCCGTTCTTGATCGCCGTATTCAGCAATAGCTGATCGAACGCGCCGCGCTTCAGGCCGTATCCCGTGAATCCTAGCAGTTCAGAGAACATCGGTCCGCGATCCGGACAGAGCGTGAACCTTGTAATCCGGGCCGGACCAAGTGAGTGGAGGTCACTTTCGATGCCGAGGTCACGTATGATGCCGACAACTTCGTGGGAAAGGAATTCACCGCAGAGGGTTTCTCGCGGAAATGTGCGACGCTCCACCAGACAGACGGAAAAGCCGGCACGTGCCAGCAGGAGTGACACAGTCGCTCCAGCCGGTCCGCCACCGATGACAACGATATCATATTCGGATTCGGCCAAGTCGTTCTTCGGTGAGTGCAATTGAGACGAGCCAACGGAAGGCCCAATGATGAGTGATGGTCACCGTTCCGAATCCGGATGCGATGTCGGACAATTCCTTCTTCAGGAATCCGCGCCGCACGGAAAGCGGGCCGTCGTGCCGCACCATCACACTGTGTGAGAACAGCCTCGTCAACAGAGTGATCCCGAGCAATGCCCAGATCGACCTGTGCAGATCATTGATGACGATTCCAATGCGCGCCACGCGTGACCATTCAGTGAGCAGTTCGCCCAGTTCAGGGTCGGTAAAATGATGACAAAACAGAGCCGCATGAACAATATCGAATGTTCGATCCCGGAATGGAAGTCGAAATGCCGATCCGTTCACCACACTCAACGGCGAAAGTCGTTTCCCGGAATAACGGCAGGCGCGAAAATTCAGATCAAGGGCAGTAATGTGGACGGGACAAGCGAGCGCTTTCAATGCGTGTACGAGGTCAGATCCTCCCGCCCCACAATCCAGAATGCGGAGCGGACGATCGGTCGACGCTGATCCGGTTATCCGTGCGATGCCCGAAATGGAAACCCTGTCACCGCCGAGAAAACGGTTGATCACGGTCAATTCGTCCAAGGCGGCGTCAATGCGATCATCGGTGATCGACATGTCGTCCATGATTTCCCGGGAGGTGCTGCGGACGCCCAGCATCAAATCCCTTTCAGGAACGCCATTTCCATCGACAGTCCCGGCCCAAACGCTATCGCGCAGAGCCAATCATCCTTTTGCAGGCGCACGCGGGAAAAGAGCTCTTTCAGGACGAAGAGAATCGAGGCTGACGACATGTTGCCGTACCGACGAAGGACGGCGCGGGAGGGTTCGGTCTGTTCGTCGGTCAAATGCAGGCCGTTTTGCAGCGCGTCGATGATCGCGCGTCCGCCGGGATGCAGCGCCCAGTGACGGATCCGCTCCGGCTCGAGTCCCATCCGCTCGATGATCTGCCTGGCGACCGGCACGGCTTGTTGTGCGATGATTTCCGGCAACTGCGAGGAGAGCATCATCTCGAATCCCGTATTGCCGATTTCCCACCCCATGAATTGTGCGGATTCGGGAAAAATGTGGGAAGAGGTCTCGACAAGTCGCGCCTGAGTCGGAACTCCAGGCAAAGTGGAAAAAAGCGCCGCTCCGCATCCATCTGCGAAGATCATGTTAGCGAGAATATTGTCACGTGTCGGCTCCGTCTGCAGATGAAGCGAGCACAACTCGACGGAGACCAGCAGAGTCGTGCGGTGCTCGGGTCCGCCGTCGCGCAGCGACTCGAGGACGGACGTAAACCCGACAAGCGCAGCCGCACACCCCATGAAGCCGATATGCGTGCGCTGAATATCCGGCGAAAGGCCGAGTGTTGTAATAAGATGGTAATCGAAGTTCGGGGCGGAGAATCCGGTGCACGAAACCGTGATCAGCCGATTGATCGACGACGCGGCAAAGCCGGTTGATGTGAGCAGGTCTGTCACCGCGGCAACAGAGAGCGTGTTGGCCCATTCTTTGTACAGCATCATACGCTGCTTGGTACCGGGCGCAGGCGCGGCCGGATCCGTGGAATAGAAGCGCGTGCCGGCGGAAGGATCCGCATCGGGCACGATAACGTAGCGGGTTTCGATGCCGGAGCGCGATGCGCCGGCGTCGATCATGCGTGCGACCGCAGGACGTTCACCCATGCGATGTTTCAGTTCTTCGGCGGCGCGCTGCTGGGAAACAACATACGGGGGCGAGGCTGTGGCGATATGCAATAACATCCGGTCCCTCCATCCTTTCTTATAATGTTTCAAGGTAAAGAATAGCGCTGTGAGTCTCAAGCGTCTTGAGCGCCGCAAGGAAATTCCGTACCATGCCCGAATGAAGCTCCCTGCGAAGATTCTCTTGATCACATGTGGCACGATCAGCGTAGCGCTGGGCGTTCTGGGACTGTTTTTGCCCCTCCTTCCCACCACGCCGTTTTTGCTTTTGGCCGCGGCCTGCTACGCGCGAAGCTCCGAGAAGTTGTACGACTGGCTGCTCGGCAATCGTTGGTTCGGAGAGTACATCAGGAACTACCGGGAGGGAAAAGGCATCCCACTCAGGCGCACGGCTGTTGCGATTGCGCTCCTGTGGCTGACGATCAGTTACACGGCGATCGTTGCCGTATCCCTGTTGTGGGTCAGGCTCATCCTTCTTGCCATCGCTGGTGGTGTGACTTTTCATCTGGTCAGCATCAGTACAACCGTGCGATCGCGAAGGGCATTCCTGACCGGCAGCCACCATGTGCCGGCGAAGAAAACTGATAGGCCCGTAACCAAAACATCGGACTATGAAACCGCCGATTGGATCTCTGAGACGGGCGACACATCTTCTGCGGGAAAACGTGGGAGGATGGAGCAATAGGAAGAAACACCAAATCGTGATTATAGAGGCAAGACTGTTGTGGAGTACACCATTCCGCAACATCAAAGCATAGGACCGAACATGAAGACCCGGGTGAATGTTCTCTTGATCGTTCTGTGCGCCGCGATGCTTTTCGGAGCGTGCAGCAAGTCAAACAATATTCTGCTTGGCCGTGTCGAGGAAAAGGTGGGCAGCCACATCGTCATCGTCACCGATTGCTACAAGACAAGCGTGCCTCCCGCTCAGATTCTCAAGAGCTCAAGCGACAAACCATTCTACCGTTTCACCCCCTGCCTTGACGCCGATGTGCTCATCGATGGCGATCAACTCATCGTCAATGGAAAATCGTACGGCGAGATCAGACAAACCGACACCGTTATTGTGGACCACGGCAAGGTTTTGGTCAACAATGTCCTCGCACCCATCGCCGAACCTCCACACTGAGACTCGCAGACATCCTCAGCTTCCCGAGAATGTATAGAAGAGAACATCCTGATCGATCAGGCTATAAATAGGTGCGCGTTAACGATCGTATCAACCTTCAACTACTTCAGCAAAGTTCTGCGAAAGGTCTCATTGACGTCCCAACCGGATCAAGGGGGCAGAGTTTCGCAGGTCTTCCAACATTTGTATAGAGTCCGCCTCACCTGGGTTCAGTACAAAGAACCGGAACTGATCGAGGGCATTTCCTTGTTCCGAAAGGCGAAGGTGTAATCGCCTTCCCAATCCATGAATCACCAGAATCACTTTGAATCCAAGACATGAGATCAAAGATGAGGAAACTTTTTCTGTTCCCTGCAATCACTGTGGTCATGCTCTTCCCCATTGAACACTTCTCGTCTTCGGCGCTAACGTTACGAGAAGATGCTGCACATCATTCTGCCAACACCATCACTGACACTCCGGGAGACACCGTCATGTCCAATCTTACGAGCCAGGATTCAGACGCGATAGCAACGCTGGCTGCTGTTGAACGGTTCAACGACGCGTTCAACCGGCACGACGTCGAGGCTGTCATGGCCGCGATGACCGACGATTGTGTTTTCGAGAATACGAGTCCATTCCCGGACGGGACTCGTATCGAGGGGCAATCGGCTGTTCGTGCGTACTGGGAAAGCTTTTTCAAAGGCTCCCCAACGGCGCACTTCGATGCCGAGGATGTCATTGTGTCAAAGGATCGTTGCATTGTACGTTGGAAATACACCAAAACGAAAGACGGGAAACCCTGGCACATTCGCGGCGTGGACGTATTTCGAGTCCGGGGTGGAAAGGTTTCCGAGAAGCTGTCGTACGTGAAGGGTTAGAGTACGCTGCTACACACACAATCCATTCTGTGAAGTAGATTATCCACGCGCTTCCAATTCGGCATTCAATCCGACCCAGAATAGCATCAGGCGTTCTATGCGAACAATTTTTCTCCTCAACATCGGCCACGCGATGCTCCAATCGCTGCAATCTGACACGGAACAATTCTGCAGCCTCCACGGTGTCCATATCGGTCAGAATGCCGGCATCCTGCTCGACGTAGTCGCACAAACCACAAAGTTTATGGTATCCGTCGGCGGTGATCCGAAATGGTTCGGCTATCTTACCATCGACAACAGTTCAAAACAGATCGTCGGCACGTGTGCATTCAAAGGAGCGCCCAACAAAGAGAAAACCGTGGAGATTGCGTACTTCACATTTCCAGAGTTTGAAGGGAAGGGTTACGGGACGGCGATGGCGTCGATCCTCATTCGGGCAGCGTCGTCGTCTCCCGATGTCGATCGCATAATCGCTCATACCCTTCCGGAAACGAGCGCCTCCACCAGAATACTGCAGAAAGTCGGCATGACTTGTTCGGGAGAAATCATTGATCCTGAAGATGGCCGTGTGTGGCGGTGGATTCTGGACAAAGGGTGACAACCACAACTTCGAAATTCCTGAGTCCTTGTTTGCGATTTGAGATTCAACTGATGAATTCCGAATATTGAACAATCGAATTTCGAACGCCGAACCGATGAGAAGCATTTGAGCCTCGTTGTTCGTCGTTGATTCTCCCTTTGTTGACACTCCACGCATTTTGCGTTACCTTTTCCGCGAGTAGAATAGGAAGGATTGCCATACTGTAAACCAATACAAAGGAGATCAGACCCTTGCTCCACCACGTAACCGGAAAACAGCAGAAC
>QYQB01000251.1 GCA_007280275.1 bacterium
CCGGCAACCATCAGGATTTGCTTGTAGGTTTGCGGAGATTGCGGCAACGCGTAGAATTTGCCCCGATGGATCCGACTCGGAACAAGATAGTCCCGCGCCCCCTCAGGGGTGCTCTTCATCAGGATCGGTGTTTCGATCTCGACGAATCCATTCCGGTCGTAGTACGAACGCGTACTTTGATACACTCGGTGCCTCGTGAGGAGGTTTCTCTGCATCACGGGCCGTCGGAGATCCAGATAGCGATATCTGAGACGAATGTCCTCGTTGACTTCAATGCCATCCTCGATTGGAAACGGTGGCGTCTCCGACTTATTAAGGATCGTCAGTTCTGTACCCACGACATCGATGTCTCCCGTGGCGATTTCTGGGTTCGCCGTTCCTTCCGGGCGATTCTCGACTTTTCCCGTAACCGAGATGACAAATTCCGATCGGAGACTCTGGGCAAGTTCGTGTGCTTCCTCACTATGTTGAGGTGCGAAGACAACCTGCGTCTTGCCGTACCGATCCCGCAGATCGATGAAGATGACTCCCCCAAGGTCACGGCGCACATCGACCCAGCCTGTCAACGTTACTGTCGCGCCGATGTCGGATTTTCTCAAAGCTCCGCATGAATGTGTTCGCTTCTTGTATGTACTCACCGTGTTGATCCTTTACCCTGGTCTTCCGATAGAAACAAAAATGCGAGAAGCCGCGCTTTCGCAGACCCCTCGCATGTACTGAACGATCGTCAATTGAGATGCTTGGATACCTTGTCAGTAAGCGCCTGTTTGGGAACTGCGCCGACGATCTGCTCGACGACCTTGCCGTTCTTGAAGATAAGGAGAGTCGGGATGCTGCGGATTCCAAACTGCATTGCTGTCTGCTGATTCGAGTCGACATCGACCTTTCCCACCTTGAGCTTGCCATCAAAGTCATTCGCAAGTTGTTCCACAACCGGTGCGATCATCTTGCATGGTCCGCACCACTCCGCCCAGAAGTCAACCAGCACGGGCGTTGCAGACTCCAGGACCTCTTTCTTGAAATTGGAATCAGTCACTTCAATCGGTTTCATCAATAGTCCTTCCTGTGAAAAATATTAGCCTTGTAGCCGAACAGACGATGGGCCCAGGAGTTGCTTTACCAGACGAATGAACTGCATGCTCGGTTCCACACTCATATTACGTGCTAAATATACTGATTTCTTGGATAATCCGCCACCTGACACATTGATATAGCACGGACATTTGCCCGGGTGACGTTCCATGATGGTCCGGAGCTGCTGAACGGTGTCCTCGCTGACAACATCAAGATTCACGGCAAGCGATATGCTCTTGGTGAAGCGATCTCGAACACTCTCCATCGGTATGACTTCATTCACGAGAATCTTCAGAAGATCGCCGCTCGTTTCGCCTTTTCCAATGACCATGACCATGGCTTCTGGAGCGAGTATCTTGTTGAACTTCTGGAACGCATCGGAAAACACAATACAATCAGCCTTGCCCGTAAAATCCTCGAGGGTAACGAAGGCCATGGTGTTCCCCTTCTTGTCGATTTTTCGCTTGACGCCGGCAACGATTCCGCACGCCCGAACCGTCGTATTCGGTTTCAGGCCGGACGCGTTCCCCAATTGACTGTTTGCGAATGCCTCAATCTCCTCCCGGTACTTGTCCAATGGATGGCCTGACAAGTAGAAACCGAGAACAGCTTTTTCCCTTGTGAGAATCTCGGATTCTCTCCATGTCTCTACTGTCGGGAGCGTAGGTCTGTGATCAACCTTCGCTGTGCTTGTCTCAAACAGGTTCGATTGTCCCTTTCCCGAATGCTCCTGGGCGTTCTGTCCGTGCGCAATCGCTTTTTCGACGCATTCGAACAGCTGGGCACGATTCTCGTGCAGGGAGTCGAATGCCCCGGCCTGGATGAGACTCTCGAGCGTCTTCTTGTTCACAAGGTGAAGATCAACCCTCGCACAAAAATCAAACATGTCAACGAATGGCCCCTTTTCGTTCCGGGTGCGCACGATCGCCTCAACGGCGCTTACGCCGACATTTTTGATCGCGCTGAGCCCGAAGCGGATACCCTTTTGCTTCACAACAAACGTGACGTCTCCTTCGTTCACGTCCGGGGGCAGCACTGGAATCCCGAGCTTTCGACAATCGTCCGTCAGCACGACAATCTTGTCGGTGTCGGAGACCTCGCTCGTCATCGTCGCTGCCATGTATTCGGCAGGAAAATGTGCCTTCAGGTACGCGGTCTGATACGCCAGCACGGAATATGCGACGCTGTGAGACTTGTTGAATCCGTATGATGCGAACTTCTCGATCAAATCAAATATGTCCCCCGCACTCTTCCTGTCTATCCCCTTCTTGATGGCCCCCTCCATGAACTCCTTCTTCTGCTTTGCCATCAAGACTTTGTCTTTTTTTCCCATGGCGCGCCGCAGCAAATCTGCCTGGGCAAGACTCAGTCCACCGATCTCGCTCGCGATCTTGATCACCTGCTCCTGGTAGACGATAATGCCGTACGTCTCCTTCAGAATCGGCTCAAGTTTCGGATGAATGTACTCGATCTTTTTGCGTCCGTGCTTGCGATCGATGAAATCAGGTATGTTCTCCATCGGACCAGGCCGATAGAGCGCGTTCATGGCGACGAGGTCGTGAATTGACGTGGGTTTCAGCTTGCGAAGGTAATCGGTCATTCCGGAACTTTCAAACTGGAAGACTGCGACTGTTTGACCGTTACAGAATAACTCGAGTGTCTTTGGGTCATCGACCGGGAGGTGATCGAGATCAATGTCGCTGACGTGGTTGTTCCTGATATGCTGAAGTGCGTTGTCTATGACCGTCAGGGTCCGGAGCCCCAGGAAGTCCATCTTGAGGAGACCCGCTTCCTCAAGGTCCTTCATGTTGTACTGCGTCATCAACTCAGTCTGAGGGGTCTTGTACATTGGTACGTAGTCGCTGATCTCCCCGGGAGCGATGACAATTCCTGCCGCGTGCGTCGACACATTGCGGTTCATACCCTCAAGCACCAGGCCAGTGTCGATCATCAGTCTGATCTTTTCGTCACCGGTCTCTTGTAAGCTCTTCAACTCGGGAACCGATTCGAGGGCTTCGGCAAGAGGTGTTACTTTTCCGAGGACCACCGGGATATGCTTTGTCAGGGGCTCAATGGTACTGAGCGGGACTCCCAGGACTCTTCCGACATCTTTCAGGACTGCCCGTGTCGAGAGCGTGCCGAACGTGACAATCTGGGCGACAGAATTCTCCCCGTACTTTTGCTTGACGTAATTGATAACCTGTTCGCGCTTATCATCGGCGAAGTCGACGTCAATGTCGGGCATGCTGACGCGATCCGGGTTCAGGAACCTTTCAAACAGGAGATCATAATGCAGAGGGTCGACATCGGTGATCCCAAGGGCGTACGAAACGATGCTGCCGGCAGCACTCCCCCTGCCGGGGCCCACTCGAATGCCCATACCCCGAGCGGCACTGATGAAGTCCTGCACGATTAGAAAATAACCGGCATACCCCATCCGTTTGATCACGCCAAGTTCGTGCTCGAGGCGTAATTCGATCTCGGGGTTCATGGCCGGATATCGTTTTTCGAGTCCTTGCCGCGAGAGCTTGTCCAAATACTCTTCAAGAGATGCAACGCCGGCATCTGCCGGTATGGGGAACTGCGGCATGTGGTTCTTCTTCAGGTCGAGAGTGAGATTGCATTTCTCTGCGATCTCGAGTGTCGAACTAACCGCCTCAGGAAACTCCTTGAACGCACGGACCATCTCAACGGAGGATTTGAAATACAACTGATCCGTCCCGTATCGCAGCGTTTTGTATTCCGGGGAGAACGTGCTGGTTGCATCGGGAATGCACAACATAATATTGTGCGACATCGCATGCTGTGCGCTGATGTAGTGACAATCGTTCGTCCCGACGAGCTTCAGCCCAAGCTCTTTGGCGATCCGGGGTGCATGGGTCAGTATTGACTTCTCCACTTCTGCCCCGTGGTTCTGAATCTCGATGTAGAAATCATGACCGAAGATATCCTTGTAGATGCCTGCAACGGCGCGCGCCTCTTCGTAGTTGCCGTACACCAGTTGAGATCCGACGACACCGCCGGGGCAGGCAGACGTTGCAATGATCCCTTCTTTGTATCGATCCAGAAGCTCGACATCGATTCGCGGCTTGTAGTAGTATCCCTCTGTATGGCCGAGTGTCACCAGTTTGATAAGATTCCGGTAGCCTTTCTCATCCTTTGCGAGCAAGAGAATGTGGTGATAAATTCCCCGCCCTTGGCCCTGGCTTGACTTCTCGGATTGCAGGGTTTTGTCGAATCGGCTGCCTCGGGTGACGATGTAAGCTTCACATCCTACAATTGGTTTGATGCCCGCTTTCTTCGCCTTCTTGTAGAATTCAAGAGCTCCAAAAAGGACACCGTGATCCGTCAAAGCCACTGCAGGCATTTTGTTCTGAAGAGCCGCGCCGATAAGGGTCTCAACAGTCGCCGCGCCGTCAAGAAGGCTATAGTGGGAATGATTGTGGATATGAATGAACTCGGACATACTCGAAAGGATAATTCAGCGTTAATGATAACAATTACGTCATATAGCAAGTGTCGTGTCCTGGAAGAACCTTGAATAAGTCCACAGCACGACGCAAAGATTTAGACAGACGCTAACTCAAGTTTTCACGAAGACTCAAAAGGACACACGAGACGCAACACTAGTGCCATACCCAGAAAAAGACATTGTGTTTTGGTTTTTATGGTTCTCAACGCGGAGACGCAGAGGACGCGCCAGCCCGCCATGCGTTCTGGCGGGGAGCACCGCAGAGTCTATTGCTTTTTTCTCTGCGATTCTCTGCGTCCTCAGCGCCTCTGCGTTGAAAAATATAATCTGAATTGTTGGAATTGGCACTAGCAACATCCGAAGTACCCAGAATGCACGATGTCAGACGCCGATTGCGAGCATCTTCGGCTCGGTCATCTCCTCGATGGCATACCGAATACCCTCGCGGCCGAGTCCGGAATCTTTGATTCCGCCATAGGGCATGTTGTCCACCCTGAATGTCGGATTCTCGTTGATGATAACCGCGCCGACCTCCAGGTGGTCGTAGGCGTAGAGGATGTTCCTGTAGTCGTTAGAGAACAGACCAGCCTGCAAGCCATACGGGGAATCGTTGACTCCCCGGACGGCTTCTTCGATCGAGTCGAACTTGTGAAGTGTAACCACCGGGCCGAAAACCTCTGTACAGAAGACCTTTGCCTCCCGCGGCACATTTATCAGTACGGTTGGCTCTATGACACGGCCGATGTGTCCACCGCCCAGGAGCACCTTCGCACCCATATCCTTCGCCTCTTCGATCCAATTCACAATTCGATCCACCGCGTCGTTATTGATAACGGGACCCACGACAGTCTCAGGGTCCTGCGGATCACCAGACCTGAGAGCTTGTGCTGCATCGAGGAATCGGGCTTTGTATTCCTCGAATATTTCAGCGTGAACGTAAATTCGCTGAACCTTTATGCACACCTGGCCGGAATACACGAATGCCCCCATAAGGTTCTTCCTCACGGCCACGTCGATGTTTGCCGTACGGTCCACAATGACACCGGCGTTTCCACCGAGTTCAAGCACGACCTTCTTCTTCCCTGCCGTTGATTTCAAAAACCAGCCAACAACCGGACTCCCTGTAAAGCTGAACATCTTGATCCGTTCGTCTTTGACCAACTCCCCGGCGAGAGTGTTCGTGCACGGCAAAACACTGAATGCCTCAACCGGAAAGCCGGAGGCTTCGATGACCCTGGCGAGGCGAAGGCTCGTGAGAGATGCTTGCGTCGCTGGCTTCAGAATGAAAGCATTTCCACTTGCGATTGCCGGAGCGACCTTGTGGGCGACGAGATTGAGAGGAAAATTGAAAGGAGAAATCCCCACAATCACCCCGAGCGGGAATCGCCGAACTACTCCATAACGATTCTTTCCAGCTACGCTGATATCCAGCGGTACGACGTCGCCACCAATCCTCCGCGATTCTTCGGCCGCATACTGAAACGTTGTGATCGACCTCTCTATCTCTCCCCGGGCGGCTGACAGTGGCTTGCCGACCTCAGACACGATGAGAGAAGCGAACTCCTCCTTCTGCTCCCTGATCTTCTCAGCGACGAATGAAAGGATCTGGTGACGTTCATAGCTCTGAAGAGATTTCGTTTTCTGGAATCCCGCCAGTGCTCGTTCGATCGAGGTTTGAAGGTCTCTTTCGTCAGCCAGGGCGACCTTGCCAACCGGAGAGTTGTCATACGGGTTGAGAATATTGGCGAAGGGTCTATCCGAAGAAGTTCCCCTCCACTCTCCGCCCACATAGAATGGCAACAGTGGTGCAGGCATAGTGCTTTACTCAGATAGCAGCTTCTTGACAGTTGAGATGAGATCGTCGATGGGCACCATTGTTCTTTCGCGGGTCCGCCGAACCTTAACTTCGATCTGGTTGTTCTTCAGCCCCTTCTCGCCCACAATGACCTGGATTGGCATTCCAAGAAGGTCGGCATCCTTGAACTTGAAACCCGGCGAGACATTCGCGCGATCATCGAAGAGAGTCTCGAATCCGGCTTCGTTCAATGACTTGTAAACCTGGTTGGACGTCAACACAATGTCCTTGTTGTTCATGTTAATAGCGATGACGTGGACGAGATACGGCGCGAGCGCTTTGTCCCAGATGATACCATCTGCGTCATGGCTTTGTTCGATAGCGCACGCGATGATGCGTTCGATCCCTATGCCATAGCTCCCCATGATCACAGGCTTTGCCTTTCCGCTCTCGTCAAGGAACGTGACGTTCAGCGCATCGGCATACTTGGTCCCCAACTTGAAGATGTGTCCCAACTCGATCGCGTTGGAGATCTTCAAAGGCGAAGCGCAGGAATTGCATAGTTCCCCGGCTTCCACGGTTCTCAGGTCGAAGTACCCTTCCACCGCCACATCGCGCTGCAAATCGATGTTGCCGGTGTGACAATCATTTCGGTTGGCTCCGCTGATGAGGTTGTTCGCGCCTTCAAGGCGTCTGTCGGCGATTGTCCGGAATCCTTTGAGACCGATGGGACCAATCGAGCCCGCGTCGGCCCCCGTGAGGCTTCTCAGTTCTTCGGCTTCCATCGCTCGGAATTCGCCCCCGCCCAGTGCTGCGC
>QYQB01000034.1 GCA_007280275.1 bacterium
GCGTAAGTGATTCAACGGTTGACTGTCGTTGTCTTGCACCCGGCGATATATTTATGTAAAATTGGCACGTGCTGCCGAGAACCCTTGATTCAAACACTATGAACAGACTCAATCGCTTCAGTCGATCACTTCTTCCTCTCGCGTTGTGCGCGCTCTTCTTCCATGGGGCGCCTGCCCAACAGCCGATCGCGGTACCCCGGGATTCCACAGTGATCGTCATTGCCGGCAAAAGGATTTCAGTGGACTACGGCCGTCCGTCGATGCTTGGAAGGAAGATCATGGGAGATTATGTCCGATACAACCGGGTCTGGAGAACCGGTTCCGGCAAGAGCACCACACTTGTAACCGAGTCGGGTCTGGAGCTGGGCGGGTTGGAAATCCCCATGGGTTCATATTCACTCTGGACCCTTCCCTCGGAAGGACAGTGGAAGCTCATTATCAACAAAGAAGTGGGACAATGGGGAACAGTCTACAATCCACAACGGGACCTTGCCCGCATCAACCTTCAAAAGAAAAAGCTGACGAAACCGGTTGAGAAGCTCACCCTCACCCTGGATCGCGGATCAAATTCCTCCGGAACGCTGAGAATCGAGTGGGAGTATACGTCGCTCTCTGTGCCGTTCAAAGCCAGCTCAATCCCGATTATCGCGACTCCATCGCCTCATGATTCGGCAAAGCGTCTCGCTGGTGGTCAGAGGATCCCCGGCGACTATATCGACGTAAGCCCCAGAGATTCCGTTACGCTTGTGCTCGGCGGCAAGAAGATCGTTCTCAATTACGGCCGACCGTCGGCGCGCGGGCGAAAGATCGTCGGCGGCCTCGTACCCTATAACAAAGTTTGGCGAACGGGGGCAAATGAGGCGACCAGGTTTGTCACAGAAGCTGACCTGGAGGTTGGAGGAATGGTGATTCCCAGAGGTTCCTATACTCTCTTCACGCTCCCCTCCAGAACACAGTGGAAAATGATCATCAACAAACAGACAGGACAATGGGGGACCGAGTATGATGCACGACGGGATTTCGGACGGATAAACATCGAGAGCAAGCAGCTGAACGCTCCGGTTGAAAAGCTTACCTTCACGCTTGAGCAACGCACAAATAGTACCGGTCTGCTAAAGATCGAGTGGGAAAAGACTTCCCTTTCAATCCCGATCACATTGAAGAGCAACTGAACCGATACGGTCTGGCAGATTTCAAAGAAGGAACACACTATGTCTACGAAGGTCACGGTAAAGAGTAACGGAAGTATTCACATTGAAGGAGATTTTGACCTGTTCGATCAGAACGGTGGGAAATTTGACCTAAATGGGCGCACGCTGATCAAGCTGTGCCGATGCGGTCAAAGCAAAAACCAGCCTCTATGCGACAGCGCTCACAAGGTGTGCGGCTTTCAATCTGAAGTTGTTGCCCGCACCCTACCTCCGCTTCCCACCAAGCCGTAAGTTGCTTCTCTGTCTCTGCACCTCGTAGAGAAACACAGCGCTTGCGCTGCCGACATTCAGTGAATCGACCCCTTCCTGCATCGGGATTGCCACCGATTCATCACATGCTGCAAGAACCGCAGCACTGATCCCCACCCCCTCGCATCCAAATACAACACAGCAATCCACGCTCAGAGACGCCTGGTGAAGCATGGTCTGTTCAGCATGCGGGTGAGCGGCGATGACCCGCATGCAATGGTTTGATTTCAAATCTTCAATCGCTTCAACCAGGTTTGCAGGGTGCACTACCGGCAGTGTGAAGATTGTTCCCATGGAATTGCGTACAGCGCGACGGAGGTACGGGCTGCTTGATGTCTCGCCGACAAGCAGCGCGTCCGTATCGAACGCCGCACAGTTTCTGACCAGCACACCGAGGTTTTCTGCATTCATCAAGCCTTCGACCGCAACAAATAGTGCGGGGCGTTTGCTTTGCATGACAGCCTGTGAGAGAGTCCGGGAATGTGGAATGCGCGCAACGGCCATGATCCCCTGGTGAAAATGAAACCCGACGATCGCCTCGACGAGCTGCCTGTGTGCGACAAAGACGCGGAAATCTCCGCCGCGCTTTTCAAGGAGCGGGCTGTACACCACGAGCCATTCAGGCGTCAGCAAGACGGTGAGCACGTCAAGAGTGCTCTCGAGAAGTTTTCTCACCACCTTTTCCCCTTCGGCGACAAAGATGCCATTCCGCTGATGCTCGAGCGGACGCCGCAGGGTTCTGTACGGGTGGAGATTGGGTTCATCCAGCGAGAGGACGGGAACGATGGTCATAGAGGAATGATACAAGGAGAGTGCCTGGAAATCAACGGCTGAATGATTTCCATGCTCGTACAAGCGGGCGATATTCATTATCTCTCCAGACTTCCTCGATCTTCGCTTGTTCCTGCCGATATTGACATTCGGTAAAAAAGGCAGTACAATTCTCCCCCAGAGACAGAGAGCCACCAAACGGTCAAACGTTTACTGACAGATGTACGCCCACCGATAGAATTCTTAACGGAGAATCTCATATGACGATTAAAGAAAAAATGCACGGCGATGTTGCGGTGCTTACCTTCAAGGGCAATCTCATGGGTGAGCCAGACACCACAGAGGTCCGCGAGAAAATCTACGGACTGCTCCAGGAAGGCTTCGGCAAGATCGTGCTCGACATGGGACAGGTGAAATGGGTCAATAGCTCCGGCCTCGGGACTCTCATCGCTGCCATGACCTCCGTAAAGAACAAAGGGGGAGAGTTGCGGCTTGCTCGTGTCACCGACAAGGTGGAAAGCCTTTTTGCCATTACCCAGCTCGTCAAGGTGTTTAAGACCTACGAGACGGTTGAACGCGCGGTCGGCAGCTTCAAGTAACCGGTAGCATCCGCTACTGTCCCTTCTCTCAGCTTAGAGTGGCAGGCTCAATCGTAACGGTTTGCACAATGACATCGCCCGTAGTACGGGCGATGTCGTTAGCACGATCTGAGATCAGATTTGTTATCCACCCATTCTTCGTTGCCTCTGTTGCATTCTTCGTGACCACTTCTCGCGTTTGAGCTCGCGCGACAACGGCGTGTACACAACATCAATCATCGAGAAATCAAGAACAGCGAACCTGGTATGAAGACTCCCCTGATCCTTCGATATTTCATCTGGAGCATGCTTATCTTCGCTGTTTCACTAGGACTCCTGAGCATTCGGGGCCTCCGGTCACTCGAGCTGCAATCTCTGGATTTTTTTTCCAGCCGAAAGTATGGACCAGAGTCGAAATACTTGAAAGAAACCGATATCCCCGTTGTCCTTCTCCCGATCTACGCGCAGATATCCCCGGATTTGTATTTGGAGGTTGTTCGAGATGCCGTGCGTCATTTGAAAAAGGCTGGCGCGAAGGTCGTCATCGTTCCGCTGCCTGAGTACCTGCAGCCGTCAGCGAAGATCATAAAGAGCATCCAGGGGATGGTTCGCGACAGCATTGTGGTATTCGCAGTCTCAGGTCCAATGAGTTCCCAGTTCATGTTTGACCGGGACCCGACTCTTGGAGATCGTACGAATTGGTGGGTCCGCCATCCGCTGTACCACCGAGTTGATGTCCCGTGGGGCGTGATGTCCCAGTACACCAAACATCTCAGCATCCTGACCCGTTTTGTTCCGACAGGATTCCGTGACTTCGACACCGGCGAGCCCGTGCCCGACATAGCATTGCTTGCAATGAAGCGCTACGCTGACATTCCCGACAAGGCTGAGGTCCAGATTTTGTCTTCCCGTGTGCCAATCGGACCATACGCTTTTCAAATAGAACGTGACGGTCTCTCGTACGTCAGTTATCGCCCCACCCAGAGAAGATGGATTGAAATATACCCCTCGATTCAACCGGCAACAGATTCCCTTGAATATTTTCCGGCAAGGGACACCAAGCAGCCACGCGGGGTGGCCATCGACTCGGCGTGGCAAGCGCACAGAGGCAAAATCGTTTTCATTGACTGGAGCGGTTCCGCCGGTTATCGATATCCCAGTCCCGCGATTGCATACACGCGGATTTTCGAAGCATTGTTCAACCGCTCATTCGTCAAACTCCACAACGAGTGGAATGTCCTTCTGATTACAACTCTGGTCATTTTGCTTTCTGTCTTCAGCTACACGGTCCGAAACGGACTTGCTGTGTTCATCTCACTTGTTCTGGCTGTTGCGTCAGTGGCCGTCAGCATCTGGCTCTTCAAGACACACGACGTCCTTTTCGAGCCCATCTATATCATCGTTCCGATCCTGCTGTGCGGTTCTATTCTGCCGATCGTTAAGGTGTCGGGCGAAAAGCGGCTTGCTGAAGAACAAATCAAAAGCCTCGAAGAAGAAAACCGACGGCTCGTCGAACTCCAACGTTCCACCACGCCGGGGAACCACTTCTAGTCAGCAGCAGGATATCCATGGGATTCGTATTCATCCTTCTCATCGTCATTGTCGTATCATTCCTCATTCTGCGAAACATTTGCCTCAACACTGCAGAGAAGCAAACGACGCGACTTGAACTCTATCTCGTTGGTATGATCACATGGGTGTTTCTTCTGGGTGTTGCCGCTTGGTGTTTCATGCCACTCTATCTGATTTATGCTTTGTTGGCTATGGGGAGCTTCGGGGCACTCTCTCCATTGATGTTCATCGTTGTGGCGACAGGTCTTGTCTTTCGCTTCAACGAGACGCTTGATAGCGCAATAGTCCTGCATTTTCTCCGGGCGTCGGCTCTTTTCCACCCTATGAGGCCGCACACGATGCACGTCCAGGAAGAACTTGAGAAGAAGAAAATACGCGACATCCACCGCGAAACATCGGACAAGCCCTTCCCAACGGCCGGGAAGCGGAAACGGCTCCTGACTGAGAAAGAAATCCAGCAATACCGGCGGGAAATAACCGCTGCCAAAGAGCGACCAACCCGCTCTCGTCGTCTTGACGAGGAGATTGCATTGCTGAAATCCGGATCGACCGTGAACATCTCCGACCCCTGGAAGGTCTATACCTTCGACCACAAATTCCACGATCTGTACCCGGAAATGTCTGAGCTCCACATCAATCCAGGTACTCGTATTCTTCGATGGAGACTCAACCTTCCCGGTGCAAGCGAAAACGCTCTGCAAGACCCTATCTATGTATATCAATTCAAGCAAGACCTGTATCACTTGCTCCAGGTGCTCAACACGGATTCATGGCTTGGATGGTATTCCGAATTCTTCGATCGTTTTGTGGCTGTTTGTTATGGCATTGAATCCGACAGCTTTGGACAAGTGCAGATGTACGCTTTTCTGAAGATTGACATCGCGCGCCTTCAACTTTCTCAGCGTGAAGGGAGATTCATCAACGCCGCGGATCTGCATAAGATCTCGGAACTGACGTTTAATAACGGAAAACCACTGCCGGGGGAATTTCTGTGAACCGACTGTTCTCTGTAGTGCCGGCTCTTGTGCTATCCATGGTGCTGCAAGCCCAGGATGCCCGTCACCAGTACTCCGAGTACGGAGAACTTTTGTACACCCGGCTCTCCTCGGCTCCGTTTCCGCATCCAACGCGGGCTTCCGGCCACACATACGGAAATCTGCAGTTCCCTGCGGACAAGCATTACAATGACAGCAGTGTTGCGATTTTCATCCCGAAGGGGTACCGCCAAACCGATGCTGTCGACGTTGTCGTCCACCTGCATGGCTGGTGGAATAACATCGACACCGTCCTCAAGCGGTACAAGCTACCGCAACAGGTTGCGGAAAGCGGCAAGAATGTCATCCTTGTTGTTCCGGAGGGACCGCGTAACGCTCCTGATTCATTCGGCGGGAAATTTGAAGACCCTGGCGGCTTTAAGAAATTCATGGAAGATATTGCGGCGTTTCTTGTTCGGGAGTCGAAAATCAAGACGCAAACAGTCGGTACGATTATTCTCACCGGGCATAGCGGCGCCTACCATGGAATTTCGTTTGCTCTCATGAGGGGTGGAATACCGGACAAGATCCGTGAAGTGTACCTCTTCGACGCGCTCTACGGCCAGACAGAAAAGTATGCGTACTGGATTGACCATTACAAAGCGAAGATGATCACTGTCTACACCGACTCGGGCGGCACGAAGGATGAAACCGAAAGTCTGATGGACAACCTTCGCGGCTGGGGAATTCCGTATTTCTCAAAGGATGAAGCCGCTCTTGTGCCTGCCGATCTTGAGAACAACCGGCTGGTGTTCGTTCACTCCGATCTTGAGCACGACATGGTCTTGCACGGGCGTATGCAATATCGGGACTATCTGAAAGCAAGTGGCCTCCCGGACAGGTGAGCCCTGGAAACGCGCACACGTTAAGATGTATTTCATAGCTCAAGCATCGATTCAGTAGGAATGTCCGTGAAGAGAAGGTAGAATCTATGGCTTACGATGTCTCCGATTTCGAAAAAGAGGTTTTCGAACGAAGTTATACAATTCCTGTTCTCGTTGATTTTTGGGCTGACTGGTGCGGTCCCTGCAAGATCCTGGGCCCCGTGCTTGAACGGCTTGCCGGACAGAGCGACGGCAGATGGACCCTCGGCAAGGTGAATACAGAAGAGCATGTCGAAGTTGCTCGCAAGTACAACATCCAAAGCATCCCGAATGTCAAATTGTTTATTGATGGGGTTGTCGTAAACGAATTTGTCGGCGCTCTCCCGGAATATCAGGTCCAACGCTGGCTTGAGACGGCTATTCCCAGCAAGCACCGTAGACAAATCGAGCAGGCAGAAGCGTTCCTCGTTGCAGGGAACCCGGGACCCGCACGAGTTTTGCTCGAAGAAGTAATTTCCCTTGAACCGGGAAATATCGATGCACGCATTTTTTTAGCCCAGAGTCTTGTTTTTACAGAACCTGCCCAGGCAGCAGCAACAATCGGAAATCTGGACGAGCCAAAGCATGCAGACCTGCTGAGTGCGATCCGGGTGGTTGCCCGACTCGACTCCTTCGCGCATGATCCCGGTAAGCTCCCCGACGGCGAGGTCCGGGAGTTGTACCACTCTGCAATTCAACACGTTGCCGCCGGCGATTTTCACACGGCAGTCGGACAATTCATCGAAGTTATTCGCGAGAATCGTTCCTATGATGATGATGGCTCGCGCAAGGCCTGCATCGCCGTTTTCAAACTCCTCGGTGAAGAACACGAAGTGACAAGAAAACACCGGCGTGATTTCAGCAGCGCGCTGTATTAATTACGACTTTTTGCGCGAATTGACATTGAGTATTCCGTGTTGTACGTTTCGGTGTGGGGATTTCAGAGCCTGGCCGAATTTCCCCCCGCAGAGAGGTGGATGTTATGGTGATCATCGTACTCGCGGCTTTGCTCCTGTGCGGCTGCGCCACGTTTGAACCGCCCGATCCAAGCCAATCACTTCCCGAAGTCATATACCAGTCTTCTCTTCCCCCCTGGCCCTTCCATACTAACAACGTCTCGCTGAACATGACGTTCAGGATTCACGTTGCCGCAGACGGGACCGTCAACAATGTGATTATTGAGACTACAAGCGGGAGCAAGGACTGGGATGCTCTCGCCGCAACCCAGGTGCGCAAATGGCGATACTCGCCTGCGCTTATGAACGGCCAGCCTGCAGCTCTCTGGCTCCGACAGACGATCACGATGCATTTCGACGAGCCTTTGTACATGGAGATTGCCGAGCTTACCTGTCCCGAAGAGACGCTGGCTGATTCATTGTACGCCTTGCTGCTTGACGGTGCGTCGTTTGATTCCCTGGCGCGTCAGTTTTCGGTTTCTGATTCGCGCACCCGCGGTGGTGTTGTCGGCGAGATCGATGTTCACACGCTGACATCGCGCATTTCGCGGGAGGTCGCAGCGCTCCACAGGGGAGAATTCACGAAACCCCTGAAGCTTGGGCGGCAGTATGTGATCTATAAGCGGCTCGCAAACGGCGTATAGCACCGGAGTCGGTTCTCATCGTAGGACAATAATAGCTGCGCGGACCGCACCGGTATGGCGAAACGGCACTTTGCCATACGACTTGTGTCTGCCGTACTTGCCTCGACTTATTCGGGGCTTGCCGCGCTTGTTTTCAGATCGGGCCCGCTTTTTCCTATTATTGAACATTCTGCTAACATCCTGCAACTTTTCCTCCCCTCCTGCTGTTGAAAAAGATATGCGCGGCAATTACTGTATGAGACTCTTCTTACCATTTCTTCTATATTTCTCGGCATTTGCCCAAGAGGCGGGAAAGGCAGTCCACATGGAAAGAGCAACATTTGGAGCCGGATGTTTCTGGTGTGTCGAGGCGGTCTTCGAGCGATTGAACGGTGTGCAATCGGTTGTGGCGGGCTATGCCGGGGGCACGAAAGCAAATCCCACATACGAAGAGGTGTGCACCGGCTCAACCGGACACGCGGAGGTGGCGCAGATAACGTACGATCCGTCGAAAGTCAGCTTCGAAAAATTGCTGGACGTGTTTTGGGAAGCTCATGACCCCACCACGCTGAATCGCCAGGGGGCTGATGTCGGAACACAGTACCGATCGGTCATTTTCTATCACGACGCGAACCAAAAAGCCGCCTCCGAAAAGTCAAAGGCGGCAGTCCAGAAGGATATCGATTCCCCAGTTGTCACGGTGATCCAGCCACTGAAGGAATTCTATCCTGCCGAGAACTACCACCAGGATTATTATAAGAACCATGCGAACGCTCCATATTGCGTCCTTGTGATCAAGCCCAAATTGAAAAAGCTGAAACTCGAGTGAGCACGATTCTTCTCCTTCGGCTCTCTTAAGACTTTTCCTCTCGAACATTCGGGAATATTTCCTACATTGTTCCCGTGGTTCAATCCTCCTCCATGTTGAGCATCCTTGAAGACGATCGCCAGTTTGCGCGCGAGCTGCCGAAATATACCGTTGTCTCGGCGTCCGCAGGCTCAGGCAAAACGAGAGCGCTCAAACAACGGTTCGTGCAGCTGCTGATTTCCAGGGCGATTCCCAATAACAGCCTGAAGAACGTCCTCGCGATTACATTTACCAACAACGCAGCGCGCGAAATGAAGCAGCGCGTTCTCGACGCCCTGAAGTCTGCCTCTCTGGGCAAGCGGGAAACGCTTGAAGAGCTTCAACAGCTTCTGACCCTTAGCCCGTCTGAGTTGCAGATCGAGGCTGGCCGACTCGTCGACGAAATTCTTGACAATTACTCTGACTTCCAGATCCGTACCATCGATAGCTTCCTTGCCCGGGTGTTCAAAGCCTCGGCCCTGGAGCTCGGCCAGTTTCCCGACCTTCATATCGTGCTCGACAGCGACGCTATTCTCGATGAAGCGTTCGGACTCTTCGCGCGCGAGTTACACGCGGGGACGTCGTCTGCCCGTCTTTTCGATCAGTTGATCCAGTTGCTCCTTGAAAGCCGGGGCAGCGACGA
>QYQB01000087.1 GCA_007280275.1 bacterium
CCTACTACTGGCGTGTTCGGGGGCGGAACGTGGCGGGGTACGGACCCTATTCGCCAATATGGAATTTCACGACGATCGTGGCCGCGCCTGCAGCCGTCACATTGTCGTCTCCGTCAGATGGAGCAGCAGGCATTTCGACAAGTCCGATGTTGAGTTGGGCTGCCGTCTCGGGGGCACTGACCTACCATGTGCAATTATCATCGACATCAGGTTTCGCTACGAGGATACTTGATGATTCAATAATCACGACGACGTCACGGCAGGTTAGCTCACTCACGAACAATACAACCTGCTACTGGCGAGTTCGAGGGAAGAACGCCGGAGGGTACGGCCCATTCTCTTCGACGTGTAGCTTCACCACGATCCCAGTGTATCCTTCAAACCTCACAGCTAACGTGAGCCTTACCTTTCCTGCAAAGACCAAAGCAAACGAGTATACGGCGCAGGAGTATCGGTTGATAGGACTGCCCGGATCGAGTGATATCCTGGCAAAGGACATCGTGACAGGTGTTCAGAACGAGGACTGGGAGATAGTCTGGGACAATGGAGCAGCGAGTGACTATCTGAAGCGATATGATGGAAGCGCAAATTTCAAGTTCAATGTAGGGAAAGCTTTCTGGGCCATTTCAAGGATCCCATTGAGCATCATCCGGACAGTCCCATCAGCGACCTTGAATACAGCCCAGGAAGTGGAGATACCTGTAAAATCGGGGTGGAACCTGATCACGAACCCATTTGACAAATCGATTCCGTGGAGCAGAATACAGACGACGAACGGGATAAGCGGAGCCATCTACAGCTTCAATGGTGCCTTCAACAATGCGACGACGTTGGATCCTTATGCAGGCTATTATTTCTTCAATGGCACACCGAGCCCGGTACTCACGACGCTGAGAGTCCCATATAGCAGTGCATTCGGGAAGTTGACAGAACTTGAGCAGAAGAAGGAGAGCGGGTGGAGGATGGTGGTGGAAGGCAGCTTCCAGGATGCAGAAGGCAGAATGGAGACGATTGAGATTGGTGTCGAGAGCGATGCGAAGGATGGGTTAGACGCCCTTGATCAACGGATGCCGAGGAGCCTGGAGAAGGCGAGCCTATACTTTGACAGGACGGAATGGGATAGGACATACAGCGAGTTTGGGAAAGACATCAAAGCAGAGTCGAACCAATTGAAGAAATGGGAGTTCACGGTGGAGGGGAAGCTGCTGGAGAAGAAACTGATACGGGCGACTGGTATGGAGACGATACCCGAGTCGGACGATGTTGTCTTGGTTGACAGAGAACGGGGCTTGGTGGTGGATTTGAGACAGCGGGAGGAGTACAGCGTTGAGATGGTGAAAGGGAAGATGGCATTCAGCGTGATGGTGGGCAGACGGGAAATCGTGGAAGCCGAGACGGAGAAGCTGATGCCGACAGAGGTCAAGGTGGGGCCGAATTATCCGAACCCGTTTAATCCAGAGACCATCATACCCATCGAGTTGCCGAAGACGATGGAGGTGAGAATTGTGGTGTATGATATCCTTGGCAGAACCATTAGGACACTGCATGATGGAATAATGGAATCCGGAAGGCACTATGTGAGGTGGAATGGGAGGGATGAGCTGCAACGGAAGCTGGCGAGCGGCGTGTATTTGTATCGTGTTGAAATGAGTGCTGAAAGAAGGATCGTAAGTGGGAAGGTTACACTGGTACAGTAACCAATGAACATGAAAGAGAGCAAATTGATAGTTGTTCGACCGGCCAAGATCGCCGTAATTGTGTTTCTTGGTTTGCTCTGGACAATTCAACTGCACGGGCAGGATTTCTGGTAGCAGACGAATGGGCCGTTTGGAGGAATGACACAAGCCCTCGCCATCAATTCGAGCGACAATATTTTCCCTGGGACTTTTAGTGGTGTTGTGTTTCGAAGCGCACAGGCGACGCCAACACTTCCCGCGGCTCCAGCCAATGTCGTGACATCAGCAGGAAATGAAAGCGGGTTTAGTAACGAGGTCAATGCAAGACCTTCTTCTTCAGATCTGGTTCAAATCGCAGGCGGCGCATTCCAGATGGGAAACACTACGGGCCAATCAAATGAAATACCAGTCGATTCAGTAACACTCAGCTCATTTCACATTGACGAAACCGAGATTACGTACGAGAAGTGGACGGATGTGCGCATCTGGGGCTTGACGCACGGCTATACGGACCTGGTGGCTGGGAGAAACGGCTACACCGGCACAACGAACCATCCTGTGGAGGAGTGAGATGTCGCGGCGCCCGCTTCGATTCATCATTCTGGCCTTTTTGATCTGTTCCCCAATTTGGACTTCTGCCCAGATCGTCATTCAGCCTAGCCCTGAATCTGGAAAGGACTCTTACGTTAGCAGCGCGCATCCGGATGTCAACTATGGAACCGCCGATGGCTTGTACTTCGCGGGTAATCCCTGGGAAAAAGACACAATGTACCTGTACATTCAGTTTGACTTGACAACTGTGCCGAAGGGTACCATCATCAATTCCGCGAGGTTGGATTCATACATGTGGGGACTGAACGGCAGTATGAGTGCCTATCGCTATGGGGCCTATCAAGTCGTCGAGGCTTGGGGTGAAGCCACAATCACGTGGAACAACCGGCCGAAGGTCAGTTCGACTGCCGCCGTGACCTTGGATGGATCGGCATTGGAGGCTTCTTGGAATCAATGGTATTCCGTGAAGAACCTTGCTGATCTCGTGCAGGATTGGGTAAACAACCCTACCAGCAACTTTGGTTTGGTTCTTAAGGCAGTCAATCAATTCTATGGGTACCCGTACTTCTATAGCTCAGATTACCTGCAAGATCCATCTCTGCGTCCTAGGCTCGTCATCAATAGCCAGAAGAATTCGATCGCGGGTTTTGTTCTCGATTCACAATCGGGGCAGCGGATTCAGAATGCAGTCGTAAGCGCCTTTCAGAGCATTCAGTACCAGGGACAGAAGCTGTTTGCCCGTGACACCTCTGACGCAACAGGAGCCTTTGAACTGGTGCTTGATGTGCCAGGGACATATCAGGTGAAGGTTGACGGAATGAATGGCTATATGCCTGGCAGAGTCGATAGTGTCTTGGTGGTAGAAGGCCGAACAACTTCTCAAAACATCCTACTTCAATATAACCAGAATGCAGTAGGGGGCTTGACGTCGGGCCGATGGACCAAGTCTGGCAGTCCGTACGTAGTGACGGCTGACATATTGGTTGCTGACAATCTGACAATCGATCCCGGAGTGCAGGTCCTGTTCGCCGGTCGGTTTGCGTTTATTGTGAAAGGGATCTTGACTGCAGTCGGTACCGTTCAAGACTCGATTGTCTTTTCTCGATATGCAGAGTCTGACGAGTGCAGGAGCAAAGGGATTAGGTTCATCGGCGCTTCATCGCTTTCGCACTTGGAGTACTGCCGCATTGAGTACGGCAAGTCAGATGATGGCGTCTGGGGTTCTTCTCCAGATGATCGGGGTGGTGGTGTCTATGTGGAGAATAGCAGCATCGTTGTTGAGAAGTGTCTGATTCAAAACAACCAGGCCAATGAGGGTGCAGGCGTCAGCGTCTTTGGTGGCAGCCCTGTGATCAGAGGAAACACAATCAGGAACAACGCTGCGACATTTTGGGGCTATGCCTATTGTGGCGGAGGTGGATTGCGCCTTGAGAATACAACTGCCATCGTGGAGAACAACTTCATACTGAAAAACAGCTATCTCGGACAAAGCGGCAACTATGAAGGCGGAGGCGGCATCTATGTCCTTGGTGGCCCTCAAAATGCTCTGATCCGGAACAACCTAGTCATTGCCAACACATCGGATGGTTTAGGAGGATCAGTCTACTGCGCGTTTTCTTCGCCAAGATTCGAGAACAACACAATCTTCGGCAATATTGGTAGCACTGCGATATACACGGCGGGATCAGGCTCAAATCCGACTTTTGTCAATTGCATAGTTTGGGGGAATAGTGGATCGGTTTTCGGATCGAAAAATGGTGGAATAGTCACCGCGACGTACTCCGATATTCAAGGTGGTTATGCGGGATTAGGAAGTATCAACGCGGATCCTAGGTTGACTAGCGCTGAGAGTTTCGATTTCACCCTCCTCGGCGGTTCACCCTGTGTTGATTCAGGAGATCCTACGCCCGCCTTGAATGACCTCTGTTTCCCTCCCGGTCGCGGAGAAGCCAGGAATGACATGGGGGCCTATGGGGGGCCTGGTGCATGCACTAACATCCCGATTCCATTCAGAAGCCCATCTGTCCCGGCACTCATGTTCCCGTCCAATGGCGGAACATTTCAGCCGACGACTATCACCCTCCGTTGGAGGGGGTCAATTGCTGCAGCGAGGTACAAGCTCCAGGTCGCACGCAGCTCTTCATTCCTTGTTGGGATTGCTGTCGATGATTCGACAATCGTCGACACAGCAAGAGTTGTCTCTGTCCTCGCGAATGATACCAAGTACTACTGGCGAGTCAGCGCCAGCAACTCGGATGGTGCCAGTAACTATTCGGACACGTGGAGCTTCACGACAGGGAATCCAATCTCAATCCCATCGACTCCGGTTCTGTCATACCCGTCGAATGGATCTGGTGGACTGCCGTTGTCCCCTCCATTGGGTTGGTACTCTTCGCTAGCCGCCACTTCATATGGAGTTCAGCTTTCGACTGACTCCACCTTCGCGAGTGCTCTTGTTATTGATGATCAGACGGTGGCTGACACATCAAGAGCTGTCGGCGGACTGATCGGTAACAAACGATACTTCTGGCGGGCGAACGCGAAGAACTCTCTTGGCACGAGCACATATTCACCCAGGTGGAGTTTCACTACGGGTGAGTCGCCGGCTGTCACAACGAATCCTGCAACGAACGTGGGGCTGTCGTCCGCCGCGATCAGCGGCACTTTCGACGCCAAAGGCTCAGCAACAGTTGCGTATTTCGAATGGGGAACAAACGGCGCGTTGACCTCCTACAACTCTACAGCATCCCAATCCATCGGATCCGGTTTGAATGCAGTCGTCGTTACGGCAAATCTCGCAGGCTTGTCCCCTGGCGTGACCTACTACTATCGAGCAGTTGGGCAGAACAGCAGTGGTACATCCAGAGGTGCGATTGTGAGTTTCACGACGAGTTCTGGCGTGCCCTTGCTTGGAGAGTATGCGCCCGACGCCAACACCGTTCTCCTTCTCCACATGAACGAAGCCGGCGGGTCGTCGGTGAATGATGCCAGCTCATCTCGTAATAACGGGACGGCAACAGCCACAACGATCGTGGATGGCAAATTTGGAAAAGCGAGACAATGCGGTGATCAGAACCCGATGTATGTCCCGTATTCATCGTCGCTCGACATAGGTGATTCTGATTTCACTCTCGAAGCTTGGATAAAACTCTCATCTCGATCGGCGGTTAGCAGCATTATCTCGAAATACTCGGGATCTAGCGGAAAGGGATTTGATTTCCAGGTTACATCGAATACCGGCTCGGGTTCGGCTTACATCTGGGTACGAAACTCGAGTGGGGCAATAGTCGGTCTCGGCGGCGCAACGCGTGTCGATGATGCTCGATGGCATCATGTAGCGACTCGGCGATTCAAAAACATACTCTCTGTATTCGTGGATGGGAAAGTCGAAGATACCGTTGATATCTCAACCTTTGGGAGTTTTGCGAGCACGTACAATATAGATTTATCGCGTGGCATCGGTACAATCGATGAAGTGCGCATCTCCAACAAAGCTCGATCCCCTCAGGAGTTCAACCTCCAGCTGCCCCCCAAGAATCTGACCGCTGTTGCATTGGGCACAACGATCAACCTCACCTGGCAAAACGGTGGCGGCGCCGTACCCCTCATGCGCTACAAGATCTACCGCGGAACAGATTCCACAAACACGGCGCTTATCGACAGCACAACATCACTCCAATATTCCAATTCAGGGCTCTCTCCCGGTGCGAAGTACTTCTATCGCATCGGCGCTGTCGATTCAACGGGATTTGCAGGGGCGAAGAGCTATGCGGTAGGAGTTGTCGTGGATCAGGTTCCTGTTGGCACTCCGA
>QYQB01000008.1 GCA_007280275.1 bacterium
GTCTTCATGAAACCGAGGTAGATAAACGTCACTGCAACGCAGACGCCGAAGTCAATAGCGATTCCGCTCCGCCGCTTTATCGATGCGAATGGCACTCCGAACAGTACGACAATGACGCTGGCGAAGGGAAACGCGATTCTGTTGTGGTAATCGACCATCCAGCGTGAAACATCCTGTCCGGCTTTCCGTTGATTCGCGATGAACTCCCGGAGGTCCGGATAGTTCATCTCGTCGGGCCTTCGCTGTTTCTTCTCGATGTCGGTCGGACTGATACTGAGCCGACCGAGCGCCAGGTGTTCGAACGCCGCGATGCGCTGGTTCTCCCCTTCAAATTCCCGGACAGCCCCGTTGGTCAGGATCCATCCATCACGCGTTGAATCTCCTTCGCTCGCCCATGGATGTCCCCACTCCATCTGCCGGGCATCGTAGCGCCGGCGCAGGACGGTGGCATTTGTATCGGCGAATTCTTCGACACTGACCCGGTATCCGATCCTCTTGACACCTTCATAGTAGTTTATCGACACGAGGCGCGTGCGTCCGTCCTGAAAAAAGAGCGGCAGCGTGCTCCGCGTCCCCTGCGATGGGCGGAGGTGAACCCGTTCGATTGCTGCCTTCTTCTGATTGGCGTAGGGTACAATCCAGCCGTTGAAATAGATCGACAGCAGGCTCACACCGACGGCGACGACAAGGAACGGCAACAGAAAGCGATAGAGGCTTAGACCGCTCGATTTCATAGCGGGGAGTTCGTTTTGATTTGTCAGCCGACCGACGACGAACAACGCGCCGAGGAGCATCGCGACCGGGGTCATCAGCTTGATGATTTCCGGCGTGAACGCGAGATAGTACTGCAGGATGGTCTGAAATGGAGCATTGGCATCGATGAAGTCGTCGAGGTGCTCCATCATGTCGATGACGACGAAAATGAGAAGAAACGTGATGAGGCCGAAAAACACGGTTGCAAGGAACTGCCGGATGATATAGCGGTCGAAGACTGTCACGCGGCTTCTTCCCCGGATCGCCACTGCTTTGGAACAAACCGCAGAAGATATGACCAGTCGATTGTCAGGCTCTCGCGGGCTGTCCTGAAGGTAAGATAAATCCCCATCAGCCCGATGATGATGTTGGCAATCCACATCCCGAGCCATGGATCGGTATATCCGCGATCGGCGAACTTCTCGCCTCCGATAAGACAAGCCCAATAGAGAAGGAAAAACCCGAGGCTCAGGCTTGCGGCCACTCCAAACGTGCCCCGCCGCGCCATAATCCCCAGCGGTGCGCCAATCAGCACAAACACAATGCAGGCAAACGGGATCGAGTATTTCTTGTAGATCTCCACGGAGTATTCATGGATCCGCCGTCCATAGTACGAAGCACGGGCTTGCTCGCCTTCAAGGGCTGATGCGAGGGAAACCACCCGGGCCTCGGCGGCGGTTTTTGGATCTCCCACCGATTGAAGCGACGGGTCGAGGTTTCTCTGAGGAGCGAACACCGCGTTGAGTTCTTGCTGCACAAGCGCGGCGATATGTGCGCGTGACGTATCCAGAAGCTGTCGAAGACTGTCGACAATCACGTTCATCGCCCGGGCGCTGAGCTCGCGGTCACCACGGGAGAACGCGCTTTCCTGCGATCGCTGAAAATCGAAGCCCTCGGCGTTCATCGCGATCCTGTGTTTCTCAAACCGGATTTTGCGGTAACGGCTGAAATCCGTCATACTGAGCTCGTGGATTTCTCCGTCGTAGAGATCCATGATCAGTTTCTGATAGTCGGGAGAGAATGAAACCGTTCCGTGATCCGCCGTCACTGTCGTCGTCACTGCGCTGTTCGTATAGTCGAAGATCGTCACCCCTTCGAGGTCATTGGTCTGCTCGAAGGTCTTGCGGACAAGAATGCTGTACCCCTGGATGTCTCTCGGATCCGAAAACAGGCCGGGGACAAGCGAAAAAGTCGGTTTCTTCCGATAGATGTCCGTCATCAACATCTTCGCCCTGTGGTTCGCATCGGGAAGCACCCTGTTGTTGAAAAGGATCAGCAGGTAGCAGAGAAGTACGGAGAGGAGCAAGACCGGCGCAACCATCCGGTAGAGGCTGACGCCGCCGGCGCGCATGGCTGTAATTTCATTGCCGGAGGAGAGATTCCCGAACGCCATCAGTGTCGCAACGAGTACAGCCATGGGCACTGCAAGGACGAGCATCCATGCAAGGTTCATAACGATGAGCTCGGCAATGACGCCCGCGCTCAGCCCCTTGCCCGCCAATTGATCCATCTTCTGCATGATAAACTGGAGCAAGAAAATGAACACGAGGACAAAGACGGAGAACAGAAAGGGGGTCACATGCCGCTGCAGAATATGACGAGACAGGATGAGCATGGCAGTGAGAATATACAGAGAATGCCTTCTGATTACAAGTGATGCCCGATCTCGCTGCAGAATTGGATTGCGATTCTCTCCTGAGTTGCGTTCGCCGTGCACCATCGGCATTTGTTGATTTGCGTGCCCGCTTTGCGTATCTTAGCCGTGAAGAATGTCTTGAACGAATCGTCCGAAGGGAACCGACTTCCGTCGCTCTATGAACTCCGACGACCTGGCTCACGTGCGCAAAGAATACTCCCGTCATTCACTCAGTGAATCAGATGTAGATCTGAACCCGTTGATCCAGTTCCATCGGTGGTTCGAGGAGGCGTTGGGCTCACGACTGCTTGAGCCGAACGCGATGGTGCTGGCGACCGCGACTGCGGATGGCAAACCGTCCGCCCGCGTCGTCCTGCTCAAGGGGTATGATGAGCGCGGCTTCGTGTTCTACACGAACTATGAAGGAAGAAAATCCTCCGAGCTCCTTCAGAATCCGCATGCGGCGTTGCTGTTCTATTGGGGTGAGCTCGAACGACAGGTCCGCCTCGAAGGCGCGGTTGAGAAGACCTCGCGTCAGGAATCCGAGGACTACTTCAAAACAAGGCCTCTCGAAAGCCGGCTCGGTGGCTTGGCGTCCAGGCAGAGTTCCGTGATACCGAGTCGAAGCGACCTGGAACAGAAGGTGTCCGACCTGGAGAAGCTCTATGAGAACCGCGAGATCCCGGTTCCCCCGTTCTGGGGAGGATTTCGCCTGCAGCCGCAGGTCTTTGAATTCTGGCAGGGAAGGGAGAATCGTCTGCATGATCGCATCAGGTACTCATTGCAGGGGGGCGTCTGGGCGATCGAACGGCTCTCTCCCTAGTATCTCCGGTTGAAGCACCGTGCTGCAATTGGTCTGCGGTGTTGATGGCCTCATCCGTCATGGCTTCCTAATCAGGGATCGGTAGTGGAATACCTCGCCGTTGCGCGCATACTGCTCTTGATCGTATCGATCGGTGCGTTCTTTTTTTTCGCCCGGCGTCTCAACGACACTTTCCTTCCGGCAATTCTTCTCATCGCAACGGGTTTCACACTCTTCATGCTGGATCTCATAATCCGCCCCTACCTCGGTGGAGGATTTCCCTTCGATATTCCCACGCCCGGATCCTCATATCTTGTCTCGGTGATTGCTGAATTTTTCGCGCAAGTCGCAGGACTGTCACTTCTTCTCCTGGGATTCTACAAGGTTTATCACGTTCTGATTAGCATGAACAAGCGCGATCAGCTCGAGAGAGAACAACGCATCATCGGCAAGGCTCTCGCCGACACTGAGAAGCGTTACCGCGAGTTCTTCGAAGAAGATCTCTCGGGGAACTTCATCTCCAGTCCTCAGGGGAAGATCGTTGCATGCAATCTGTCGTTCGCGAGCATGTTTGGGTATGATTCCGTGTCCGAGGCGATGAATTCAGACGGCCGGCAAATATTTGAGAGCCCCCGGGCTTTTGAAAACTTGGCTGAATTGCTTGGACAGGCTCGGCGACTGAAGAACTATCAGATGATCATGCGACGGAAGGACGAAAGCCGCATCTATGTCATCGCAAGCATCATAGGCGAGTTCGACGAACAGGACAACCTGGTGCAGATCCAGGGATTTGTTCTTGATGAAACCGATCGGGTGGAGGTCGAACAAACGCTGCGCAACAGTATTGAGCAGTTCCGGCAGGTGTTTGAGGAGGGGCCTGTAGGAATGATGCTCGTGAAGCTCGATGGTGAAATCCTGAGGGTCAACCGTGCGTTTTGCTCGATGGTGGAGTACTCCGAAGCAGAGCTCCGCAGAATCTCCTTCGACGGAGTCACGCATCCCGAGGATGTTGGTAAGGATATCGAACGTATCCAGCTGCTTGCGAAAGGGAAGATCGGGAGCTATCGGACTGAGAAACGGTTCTTGACGCAAAAAGGGAATGTGATCTGGGCGCTGTTGACGGTCTCCGTGGTAAGGGAGGCGGATGGAAACGCGCTGTATACGGTGCGTATTATTGAGGATATCACGGCGCGCAAGCGGGGCGAAGAGGAACTGGAACAGTCTCTCTCCGTTCTACGGGCAACGCTGGAGTCATCGACCGATGGGATCCTGGTCGTCGATCAGAACAGAAGGCTCGTGAACTACAATCGGAAATTCGTTGAGATGTGGAAGATCCCGCAAAGGATCATGCTCAAGCGCGAAGGAGACAGGATCGTCGAGTTCATGCTCGAGCAGGTCGAAGACCTGAAGAATTTTCAAGAAGCACTCGAAACGACGTACGGCCAGCCCGAAGTGGAGAGCTTTGACATCCTCGGTCTAAGGGACGGCAGAATCGTCGAACGGTATTCGAAGCCTCAGAAAATCGGGGGCAAGACTGCCGGGAGGGTGTGGAGTTTTCGCGATGTGACACAGCGGCTTCGCTCTGAGGAGGAACGGCGTGCGTCGGAGGAGAAGTACCGTGCGCTCTTTGAGGAGTCTAAAGATGCGGTCTTTGTTAGCACGCCGGATGGCAGGTTCCTCGATATCAATCCGGCCGGGGTGGAGCTGTTTGGCTACCTGAACAAAGAGGAACTTCTCCAGATCGATATTGGCCACGACGTGTATATCGACTCGGAAGCGAGAATCAAGGGAGCTCAGCTTCTTGCCGAACAGGGGTATCTCAAGGACCACCTGATTCACGCGAAGACGAAGAACGGTCGGGAACTTATCGTGTTGGAGACCACGACGGCAGTTCGAGATCTTTCGGGCAAGGTGGTTGCCTACCGCGGCATCATACGTGATGTCACTGAACGGTATCGTCTGGAAGAGCAGTTGCGTCAGGTGCAGCGAATGGAGAGCGTTGGGACGCTCGCAGGGGGGATTGCTCACGACTTCAACAATATTCTCTCCATCGCATTCGGGTACCTTGCGAAGCTTGAGCGGACGGGTTCTGATCCCGCAGCACAGGCTCACGTGACCGGGTCTATCAGGAAGGCCCTGGCGCGGGGAACCGGACTGGTGCAGCAACTGCTGACGTTTGCGCGCAAGACAAGCGGTGTGCTTGAAGCAGTTCGCGTGAATGAGATTGTCCAGGAGTTCTCCACGTTGCTCACCGAGACATTTCCCTCAAGCATTCGCTTCGACGTGAAGCTTGGCGACAACGTGCCGCTTCTTCTCGCCGATTCGGGTCAGGTTCAGCAGGCCATGATGAATCTGTGTATCAATGCGCGTGACGCAATGATCGATAACCAGCCTGGTGGTCGGGTCGGCGGAACGCTGACGATTGGAACCGCGACCGTTCCGGGCGACAGATTACGCAGCAAATTCCCCGCTGCAACGGAGGAGCGATATGTGCTTATCCGGGTGGAAGATACAGGGGTCGGGATGGATGAGGCCGTGAAAGGAAGAATCTTTGAACCATTCTTCACGACCAAGGCGTTGGGCAAGGGGACGGGGCTCGGGCTCGCTGTCGTCTACGGCGTCGTTGATGGCCATAGGGGCTTCACCGATGTTGAAAGCGTCCGTGGCAAAGGTACGTCAATTTCACTATACTTTCCGGTATTGCCGGTCGAAGAAATAGCATCTCCAGCGAAACAAGTAACCGAGCCGATTCGCGGTTCCGGAGAGATGATTCTGCTCGTGGAGGACGAAGAGATGCTTCTCGATCTCCTTCAAGCACTGCTTGAAGAAAGTGGGTATCGGGTGCTGACAGCAAAGGATGGTATGGAA
>QYQB01000066.1 GCA_007280275.1 bacterium
AGGGAGTGTCGCAATGTTGTGCATCTGCCAGCGGCCTGCCTGCAGGATCGATTGAAAGCTCAACGTCTCGATGTTGATGAATCGGGTGAGCAGCGTCGCGTTCTTGTTGACAGTCCTGAACTTGCCGATAACGCCCCCCAGTTCCTTGTGCGTCACGAGTTGTGCGACAAGATAGTGAAGAGCTTTTGAGTGTGGCGTGTTATCAGCGTCGTAGATGGCGATGACATCGGAGTTGACCTGCTTCAGGGCGAGATTCAGGGCTCGGGACTTTCCTTTTCCCCCTTCGCCAGGTGGAACCGTGAAAAGCACGACGCGGGGGTCTCTCTTCACGAACTCCTGGACAATGGAAGCCGTCTCGTCGCCCGAGCCATCATTGATCACAAGAATCGTCAATTTCTCCGTTGGATACTCCAGCTGGAGCATTGACTCGACCGTCGCACCGATGACCTTCGCCTCGTTGTGGGCAGGGATAAGGATCGTGCAGGATGGGAAATCATACCGGGTGGAGTCAACCAACTTCTTCTCGCGGAATGACTTGAGGTAGTTGATGTAGCCGAAGATGGTCAGCGCGAACTGGTATGCGATCATGAACCAGATCAGGATGACGGCCACGACGAAAAGAAAGCTCAGATCGACTTCGAGTACTGACATAGGGTGCCTGGCTGCCTAAGCGCTGGTGCGACGGTGAAGGAATTTCAGTGTGAGGTACATCCCTGCCAGCAGCACTACCGCCAGAAAGCCGAACATCGCGATGGCAGTGGTTGACCAGAGGCTCGTGACATTCACGCCGTAGGAAAACGAATTGCCTGTGATGACATCCACGTCGTGCTTGCCGGGCGGCAGGTGGATTGTATAGCAATCACTTCCCTTCATCACCGTGAAGGCATAGTGCTGTCCATCGAGGGCAACCTGGGTTGGCTCGTTGCTGAATGAAACAAGCATTCGTTCATCGGATTCATACGTAAACCGGGCATTTCTCATGCCATAGGAGAGGGTGGAGAGGTCGGCCGTCGAAGAAAGGACCCTCGGTTGCAGTTGTGATGTCGAAAATGTCCCGCTCGTTGCAGGATTCACGTCCACCCGGTGACTCCCGGCGGGGATGAAGAACAGGTTTTCCCGCGATGCCTGAACAAGCATGTTGTCGAGGAGGATCTGGGGAACCTCCTTGGGAAGCCTGAGAACAAACGAATGCTCCGCCTGGATGCTGTAGCCGTTGTCGTTCCTTCGGTATGAGATACCGTGTGCCAGGGCATTGGCGAAGAATGGGAGGTCCTGTCCATTGATTGTTTCCTCGGCGTAAAAGGTAAAGCGAGGTGCTCCGATCGCGGCGGCATGAACAAGGAGAAAGCTCTCCGTTCCTGTTTGTATCGTCGTCGGAAATGGCGTCAGCGACCCCTTCTTGCGGGTGCTCGAACTCAAGTCCAGGATGTTGAGATCCAGCATGAGTTTCGATGAATCGCTGATGAGTCGCGCATAGCGCCGTCCGATCTCGATGTACCGCATCGGGTCGGTTGACCAGAGCCGTTCCGCGTCCTCCACCTGAAGAAGGAATCCATAGCGCTTCTGCAATGCCAGGATATGGTTCATGTCGACACCGAGATTTTCCCGGACCTCAGGAGAACCGTAACTATCCATTGCAGTGACGATGATCTGGAATCCGGGCTTGCGGCGGGCAACGTCGGCAAAATCGTGAAGGAGCCGTTCGTACACTTCATCGAGTTTGCCAATTCGGTATTCCGTCAGCGTTGTCTGGACGGAGGGATTTGTTTTCCAATACCAGGGGGACGTTGGGTCGAAGATGCTTGTCAATTCGATGCCGAACTTCTTTTTTACTTCACGTACGGCAGACGGGTGCATGGGAGCGAACTGAAGCGGAGTCTCGAATCCTTTTCCAGACTCGAAGTAGAGCTCGGCAAGGTTGACGCCATCCCAGTCGAAGGTGTCGAGGAGCTTTCTGAATTTCAACGCCACGCTATCTACACAGGCCGGATCCGTCAACGCAACAGAGAACCGCCACTGTGGCTGTGTGTCCTCCCCTTTGTAGTTCTTCTCCCGCCATTCGGGGTGGTTTCGCCAGAAAATCTGGCTGACCTGGGGTGGCTCCAGCCACGCGTAGACAAGTATGCCGTTTGCGTGGGCCAGACGAATGAGGCGGGCATAGTCGTACGTGTACTTGGCATACTCGTGCCATCCGGAAACATGGATCCGGCGGATCCCTGCCCTCACCCATTGCTTGACGAGGTCTTCAACGCTTGAGGTCGGTCGTATTCCCGGCTCGAAGTACGCTTCCAGGTTTTCTCTTCTGATGATGGGACCCAGACGAAAATACCTTTTTACATAATCGAGCAGATAGGGATAGTAACTGTAGCCATGTTGTGAGAGGGGATCAAACCGCGTCGAGAAGAAAATGACTTTGCCCTTGCCCACCGATTTCCCGATCACAACAGGAGCATCCGTTGCGGCATCCTGACAGAAGACCTCATCGACATCTTCAACGTTCAGCTTGTAGACCGATTCGAAGTGTTTCCATGTCATCGTCTCTTCGGGATAGTTGCGGTCCCGGATGTTGCGCAGGCGCATTTGTGTCTCTGCGAAGTGGATTCCCAGCTCTTCCGCAAGATCATTCCTCAGGTCGGTGATGAGGTTTCCTCCCTGCTGAACATACTTCACAAGCGTTCCGAAATCGTTCGGCCTCATCGAGTCGACGAACGCAAACGGTACGATGACCAGGTTGTAATTTTGCAGCTGAAGCTCCTGACCGACGAAGATGGTATCAACATTGATGTGAACGCTTCCAAAGACTGAAGCAAACGATGCCTGATCGTTGAACGACGCTCCGCGGATGTGATGGTTCCAGAGAATGGCCACCCGTGCCTCGTGCCAATCAGGCTCGCCGACAAACACCTTGGTGAACATTTGTTTGGCTCTCGAGACAACTTTGTCGACGAAACCCACTTCACGCGCGCGAAACTCGATCGGCTCTGCCTTGTATATTTCGCCGGGTTTCAGCTCAATCTGGCGCGAAACGGCGCCATTGATCCTGGTATCGGAGAACATCCGCTGGACAAGCTCTCCCTCTTCATCAAAATACGCCTCCGCGAGGTACTGATCTTCCAGGGTGATCTGGTATGATTGCGAACCGGAGAGAATGACCCGGTCCTTCGTCTTCACCCAATTCGTCTGTTCCGAAAGATCTATGTACGTGTAGCCAAGTTGCTGGATGCCGTCCACGAGGTCTTTCAACAGGTCAAGGTTGAGGAATGAATGGAAGAAGCATGATGCAAACCCGTCCCGAACGTTGAGATTCGCTTTGGCATTCCTGAGGATGTCCTGGACATATGTTTCGCTGATCGCCTTGTCGGGATTCAGAGGGATATAACCGAGGTTTTCAGGGTAGATCCGCTGACCGAACCAATCGCTCTTGATCACATAGGGAAAGCTCTGAGAACAGTCGAAGTCCTCAAACGACAGTCGCTGCTCCATGGCGGTGCTGAAGTACTTCGCAACAGTCTGGTAGAGGGTAAAGGAACCAGTGTAGTGCGGAGTCTCCCACACCAGAGGGTACAGGCCATTCTTCATAAACTCCTGAATGCCCGATTCGAGCTTCTGCGATATTTCCTCAGCCGTCTGTTTCGCGATCGGCTTGTTTGTGCTCTCGTCCCAGAATTCGAAGTCCGCTGCCGTCACTCCTTTGTATTGGTGCGTACTACCGTGCATGACAATCGTCGCGCCGTTATGAACCATATACTTGAGGGCATCGACAAGGTCCGGCCTGTCGGAAAGGCTCACCCGGATGTTTCTGCTGGGGTCGACAAAGAACGGGATGACGCCGACCAGGAAGGGAATGCCTTTGGCAGACAGGAGGTCCGCAATCTCACGCAGATGGTCAGGACTGTCGAGCGGACCGACGTCTTCAATCCGTATCAGTGCGGAATGAAATTCCTCGTGAGGTTCTCCGAGGAAGTCATGAAGCATGTCAGCAAAGAGGATGTACCGATCGGCTGGGCCGGCGCTTGCGAACGGCATATCGGCTATGTATGTGAGGTTTGCCGAAGTGATGATGTACGGAATCTCCCGCTTCTGTGTGGAGGAGAAGGCCGTTGCAACTATGGTGGCGAGTTTCCGATTGGAGACCGTGGCGATGTTAATGAAGGGCTCGCCTTTTTGGAACGACTTGCTCCCGAAACGGACGAGATCGAAGCCAGATAAAGAGTCAGGGCGGCTGACGCTGAAGCCAAAACGTTTGTCGACGGGGAACTTCCGGGAAAAATCGTCGAATCCGCAATTCAACCAGAAGACCCGGCTGTCGAGAGTGAACACGTCCTGCGTGAATTTCTTCGGAATCTCGGTGTGAATATCGAATCCTACGTAGAATGTGAAGTCATACCGCTTCATCTCGCCGGGGAGGTATTCGTTGACACCTTTGAGCGTGTAGCGGACGTCGAAATGCCCGAGAAGCGCCGCGAGTTGACGGCCGTCGGCCATGGCGTAGTTCTTCAAGTCGGTATTCCCGTCGACCAGGATCAAGACGCTCTTTTGCGATGACGTCTGAGCGCTCACGGACGGAGGGAGAACGAGGCAGCTGAGAAGAGCGACCACTATAGTGAGGACAAAACGAATCATGGAATTCTTTCTTCAACGTGGTCGAAATTCTGACGGCATCTTTTTGGAGAATCCGAAAAAGTGTTGTAAGGCCTGGATTGTACGGCGCGATGCATGTCCGTCACCGTACGGGTTTGTTGCGTTTGCCATTTGCCGATAGGCCGTTGCGTTGTCCAGTAACCTCCGAGCTGTCGCTGAAATCCTGGTAGGATCAAGCCCGACCAGCTTCACGGTTCCGGACTTGACAGCTTCCGGCCGTTCGGTGATAGTCCTGAGCACAAGGATCGGTTTCCCGAGCGAGGGGCCCTCTTCCTGGACGCCGCCCGAGTCCGTCAGGATCAGATACGATCGTGCCATCAGGTTCACAAAATCGCTGTAGGGAAGCGGCTCGATCAGGACGACGTTCTCGATGCCGTCGAGGATGGGGTACACGACCTCTCGCACGATGGGGTTCAGGTGTACCGGAAAAACAAAGCGGTCGTCAGGATACTGGCTCACCAGCTTCTTGACAGCTTCGCATGCGCCGGTCATCGGCGTGCCCCAGTTTTCCCGCCGGTGCATCGTCAGGAGAATGATGCGCCTGCGTTCCTTCACGAATTCGTTCAACCTTCGGTCGGGGAAGTTGTAGACTTTCTTGATGGAGTACCTGAGCGCATCGATGACAGAATTACCCGTTACGATCACATTCTCAGATCGTATGTTCTCCTTCAGGAGAGCACGTTTCGCCGTCGATGTGGGAGCGAAGTGAAGGTCTGCAATGCAACTTGTCAGCCGCCTGTTGATTTCTTCCGGAAACGGATTGGCTTTGTCCTGAGTCCGGAGCCCTGCTTCGACGTGTCCGACGGGGATCTGTCGATAGAATGCGGCAAGGCTGCCCACAAAAGTCGTCGTCGTGTCTCCCTGAACGAGGACCATGTCAGGTTTTGTCTCGACGAGAACATCGTCCAGAGCGGCTATCGAGTTCTTCGTGAGCTTCGCGAGTGACTGTTTCGGCTCCATGATGTCAAGATCGAAGTCAGGCTTGATCTTAAAGACGTCAAGGACCTGATCCAGCATATGGCGGTGTTGCGCCGTCGCTATGGTGATAACCCGGAAATGAGGATGTTTCCGGAGCTCAAGGATAATCGGCGCCAGCTTGATGGTGTCGGGACGGGTTCCGAAGATGACAGCGATGTTCTTTCTGAGAGAACTCATAGTTATAGAGAGTCAGTCGGGAATCACAGTGAAGAAACGGGAACGTAGCCTCTTATTCATTACCATGATAAGCAAGAAATGAGGAATTAAAAAGGCGATCTCTGTCAAGAGGTCGCCTTTCGTAATGGCAGTTCTCTTGACGGCCGAGATCGAATCTTGATAATAGCTTCAATATGTGCTACATTTTGCATGTATGAAGCCTCAATACCTCCTCCTGTTTCTCATTTCCATCGCTTGGTTCTCCGTCTCGGTAAGTCAAGACACGAAGGAGAACGCGGATTTCAAGCTTGCCGTCAATCTCTACAACGACAAGCTCTATGACCTTGCCCTGGAGCAGTTCAGGCAATTCGTTGCCACATACCCAAACACACAGCAAGGGATCGAAGCGAGGTTTTATCTGGGGTTGAGCCAGACGAAGCAGGGGAAATTCGACGATGCCCGGCTGACATTTCAGAACTTCGCTCTTGCGTTTCCGGACCATCCGCGTGCTCCCGAAGCCTGGTGGAATGTCGCAGAGACGTACGTCGCCCTGAAGAATACCAGGGAGGCCGCCCTCGCATTCGAACGTGTGAAAACGTTTCACCCCAAGAGTAAGCTTGCGCCGGGCGCGCTCGTAAAGTCGAGCGAGTACTTCGATCAAGCGGGGGATCAGGAAAATGTCCGAAAGGTTCTGCGATCGTTGATTCAGGACTATGCTTCCTCTGATGTGGTCCTTCCTGCCAGAATGAGGCTCGCCCGGATGTATTTGTCTGACAATCAGTTCGAGCTGTCCCGTGCCGAATCGAAGCGCGTTGCCGATGCCTCGAAGGATCCGGAGCTGAGCGCGCAGGCGCTCGTCCTTATGGCGCGCTCGCTGGCAAGGTTGAACAAGTACGAGGAAGCTCAACGTGCGCTGGACGACGTGGCGAAAAGCTATCGTTCAACCGCCAATTACTATGCCGCGCTCTTATTTCTCGGGTCGCTGCAGCGTGAGCTCGGCTACCCCGGCCAGGCATTCGCTTCGTGGAAGAGTATCGATGCAGATTCCGGACGCGCTCCTCAGCAGGTGCGCCAACAGGCTCTCGTTGAAGCGGGGGATGGATATTTCTTGCGGGGTGAGAACGCGAAGGCACTTCAAAACTATGAAAAAGCATCAGCGATCCCTGAGAGACAACGGACCGAGGCGTTCTTCAAAGCCGGACTGGCAGCCGAGCAGGCTGGCGATCTGCAAAGGGCGCAAACGTATCTGACGAAGGCATCATCCGATACTTCATCGGGCGAGCGACGGGGAGAGATCCTGATCGCGGCGGCTCGTGTTGCAGCCAGGGCGGAGAATCACGTTGAGGCGCTTCGTGTGTATTCGCTCTTCCAAAACCAGTTCCCTAATGACTCCCGAATCCCGGCGGTGCTCCTCGAGACAGCCAGGCTCTACCAGGATCACCTGCACGACTATCTGCAGGCCGTCACCCATTACGATGCTCTCATGAGCAGCTATGCGACGAGTTCGCTCGCCGATGACGCCCTGTTCGGTCGTGCCGAGGCACTTCGTCTCTCCGGCGCACTCGATCGTGCGCTCGATGCATATGAGGATCTGTTGAAGAGATTCCCGGCGAGCGACTACGCCGGAGCAGCACGCGATGCATCTCTCCGTGTCCGCACCTTTGAACTGAAGAACAAAGAATCGGGTCTCGAAAAGCTCGCCCTCCTGATCGGGGATGTCATTGCGCAGCAATCCAGGAGTGACTTGGCGTTCCGGCTTGGTGAGATCTACTTCCATGACCTCAAAGACTATACGAAAGCTGCGGCACAATACGCCTCGGCGCTTCGTCTTGGCCTTCCCTCCGAGAGGCAGGCAACAGCGCTATTCAATCAAGCCAGAGCGCATGAGTATGCAGGAATTCAGGAGTTGGGGCGGGATGGGTCGCCGAAGCTAGATCCTTCCATGAAGGCGATTGCGTCATACGATTCCTTGTTGAAGCGGTTTCCGTCCAGTGAACTCGCAGATGACGCGCTCGCGGGTCAACTTGGCGTCCGCCTTCAGCTCGCAGCGGGTGCGGCTGATGTTCGCAAGGTAAGCGGTGAATTCCTCCAGGCGCATCAGGTGATGAAACGCAAGGATCTGATCTACTACTCCATCGGAGAAGCCTACCGCAGAAGGAAAGACCCGGAGGACGCGGCCAAATCGTACGCGCTCACGCTCAAGGAGCGGCCGTTGAAGGACATCGAGGGGAACGCTTTGTTCCGCCTCGGTGAGATGTTGACGACGCTTGGACAGCCCGATTCAGCATCGGTCGCGTTTCAGGAGTATCTGAAGCGATTCCCGAACCACGAATTTACGGCTCGTGCTGCCTGGCTGCTTGCCCAATACGAGTCGGGCCGGGGTAACGCGTCACGCGCACTCGATCTCTACAAGCAAATAGGACAGGTCTTCTATTACTCATCGTTCAGCGGCCGGTTGACAGGTGCCCGGGCGGACGCGTACTACAGGGCGGGAGATTTCTCCAACGCATTCGAACAGTATCAGTCTTTGGTGCGGAGTTTGGGGTTCGGTACTGGCGTCCGGGAGCAGCTGCCGCTCGATGTGCTCTTTGATCTGGCAGCGACCTGCAGCAAACTGGGCAAGCGTGCAGACGCAAGGCGCACCTACGCAGAGTATCTGGCACGTGAGGACTCATCTGAGCGTGCCGGTCAGGTGTACTACCAGCTCGCGACGCTGGCGAAAGAAGAAAACAGTGTTGCCCTCGCCACGCAATACCTGCAGCGAGCGAGCCAGTTTTCGCTGGGTGGTTCAACGGGAATGAACCAGGCAGCGTTCGAAACTGCGGAACTCCTCTTCAAGAACGAGCAATACGCAAACGCAGTTTCGCGGTATGCCGAAGTCGCAGAGAAGGGCACAAATGATTCGCTCAAGCAGTACATCCAATCGCGCATTGTCGTCTCGTACTTTCGCCTGAACAACGCGAAAGAAGCCGATACGCGGGCAACTGCCTTCATCAGGCTGTTCCCGAGGCGGGAGCGCTACGCGGCGGAATTTGAGTATGAGCGGGGGATGTACTTTCTACGGAAGGATGAGTACGCCTCAGCGAAGAGGTTTTTCGACAATGTGATTCAGCAGTATCCAGGCACGGTATCGGTCCCGCTTGCGATGTTTGGCAACGCTCGGGTTGCAGAGCTCTCGAACAAAGCGCCGGAAGCAGTCAAGCTGTATGAGGGAATCCTTCAGCGTTTTGGAAATGACCCGATTGCACCACGCGTGAAGCTGGCGCTTGGCAACCTGTACTACAGTCAGGAACAGTGGGACCCTGCGGCGCGTCAGTACAAAGCGATACTGGATAGCGAAAGCCGCGCTCCTGAGCTTGTCCAGTTCGCGATGAACAATCTGATTCTCGCCTACAAGCAGATCTCTCTTTTTGATGGTGCGCTGGAGTTGACGCGCAAGTACATCGATCGATTCCCTGATGACCCGGATCTGGTTGACAAACGTGTTGACATCGGCGTTCTCTATCAAAAGCTGGGGTACTACGACCAGTCGGTGCTTCACCTGCAGAGCCTCCTGGAGAACGCGGACGCGGACCTAGAGGCAGAGGTGCGCTACTACATCGGTGAATCGTACTTCTACAAAGGAGACTATCAGCAAGCCATTCTGGAATTCCTCAAGGTGCCGTATCTTGTCACCAAGAAAACGAAGGTGGATTGGACTGCGACATCCTACTATATGGCTGGTCAGTCGTACGAGAAGATGTCGAAATTTGATCAGGCCATCACGATGTACAAGCAGATCATCAGCCGGCCCGGGATCGATGCGACGTTTAAGACTGGCGCTCAGCGCGAGATCGATCGGGTGACAGCACTGCTGAAGGCAAACAAGTAGTTTATTGGTTACTCGAGTTGACCGATACAAAGGGGCTAAAGCCCGATGTTTTTTTGGTTTCAATGTTTTCCCCGACCTGCCCGCCTTCGTCCTTCGGACTACGGCGGGTAAAAAGGTCGGGGCAATTGCCACGCTCTTTAGAGCGTGGACTAATAACAGCTCATTAAATAAAGGGGTTTCAACCCCCATCCAAAAAAGGCCCGCTTGAATTGGTTTACTAACCAATTTGCGCTGTTTACTCGGTCACCAATTAACTATTTGAGAATTGCGGGTTACTATTCACTCATGGCCGACTTTCTGAATTCGCATGGGCTACATCTTTGAGTCCGAAATAGAACTGATCATGAATGCAGTCCGCTCCCGCACCATAGGCGAGGCGGAGAGCATCAGACTGAGGGATGTACTTTCCGCTCAACTGCATCCGGCCGTTAAGGCCTACTTCAAGGCGCGTGTGCAGCAGATGCTGCAGCTGGAGCGGCAGACGGAAGTTCGTTCCAAGAAGTTTCCGTATTCTCTCCCGGAGGTGGTCCGACTGCAGGAACAAATCGATCTCCTGCTGGTGCACAATTATGTCTTTGGTCAGCACGACTTTGCGCTTATGCTGGACCATGCCGTTCATTTCCAGTTCAATTTCCTTTGTCGTCCCCAATGGACGCTGCTCAACTTCATTTTCGAGAACCAACGCCGCCGCCCGACTTCCGATATCCGGAGGAAGCTCAGATATTGCGTCGATTATTCCTACTTCGCTGAGATCATCAAGCGTTTCATCGAAGATCGCGGGCTGGCGGAAATGACGTACGAGGAGTTCCGCGATCTGGTTGAGAAGATTGACCAGGAAATCGTCTCGCGGCATACAAGCGTTGAGCTCGCGTTGATGACGCGACCCATCCTCTGGTTTATCGAGTCAGCCGATCTTGCCCCGGGTCAACAGCCCACCGAAGCGGCAATCCCGATCAACGCCGCAATCGTTTTCTTCGAGGACAAGAAGCTGAATGACATCAAAGACCGGCTCGAGCTGGAGCGCGACCGCGACGAGATCGAGCTCCTGAGCCTTCGTCGGCTGGCCGGCATCATCGAGAAGGTCGCCACGAAGAATGAAGACGCAGAAGTGGACTTCCCCGAAGAGCACCCCGAAGTAGAGCGCCCTGCCACGGTGGAGGAAAAGCCGCAACAGGCAGACGAGGCACAGCAGGAACCGCTGAGGGTGCTGAAACCTCCCGTAAAGATCTATTCAGACTTCATAGACGATGAGCCGTTCGTGATCTCCCAGCCCGCTTCCTCCGAAGGGTCGAATGGAACTCTCGATGACATTTCCGAGTCCGGTGCGTTGGTCAATCTTCACTCGCTCTTCTCACCCTCCGAGGAGAAGACCTTCATCAAGAAAATATTCCACAAGGATGAGCTCCTCTTCCGGGAGTCGCTGGATCAGCTCAACCGGATGGCGGACTGGAAGGATGCGTCGCAGTATCTCCAGCAGATTTACATCACCAACGACGTCGACCCGTTCTCTGAGGAGGCAATCATGTTTACGGACAAAGTCCAGCGCAGATTCCTTCCGGGTGAAGAAGTCAAACCCGAAGGCTCATAATTCATTTGACGTCCCTATCCATCACTACTATCCAGCCACCATGCAATTCATCGATCAAGCAATCATCTTTGTGAAGGCCGGTAACGGCGGCAACGGAGCGATCAGCTTCCGGCGGGAGAAATATGTTCCCAAAGGTGGACCTGACGGCGGCAACGGAGGTCATGGCGGAAACGTCATCATTCGTGCGGACAAACAGCTCGGTACGCTGCTCGATTTTCGCTACAAGCGTTCCTACAAGGCGGAAAGCGGTGAGCACGGCCGCGGAAAGGGACAAACGGGAAAGACGGGTGTGGACATCGTGTTGAAGGTCCCGTGCGGAACCATCGTCCGTGACAGCGCACAGAAGAAGATTCTGGCGGATCTGCTTCGTGATGGGGATGAGATCGTCGTGGCCGAGAGAGGGAGGGGAGGACGCGGAAACTCCGAGTTTGCCACGTCAACCAATCAGGCCCCGAGAATTGCGGAACCGGGGACGCCTGGCGAGGAATGTGAGTTGCTGCTCGAGCTGAAGCTGATCGCCGATGTCGGACTTGTCGGCTTCCCGAATGCCGGCAAATCGACGCTCATTTCGGTCGTCTCCGCCGCAAAACCAAAGATCGCCGACTACCCCTTCACGACGCTCACTCCAAACCTCGGGATTGTTCGATACGCAGAGGGAAAAAGCTTCACACTCGCCGACATGCCTGGACTCATAAAGGGTGCACACCTGGGAAAGGGTTTGGGGATCCAGTTCCTTCGTCATATCGAGCGCACCAGGGTGCTCGTTTTTCTCATTGAATCGATCAGTGAAGATCCGAAGCGGGACTACGAGAGTCTGCTTCACGAACTGGCGAGCTACAATGCTGCTCTGGCCAAGAAACCGAAAATCGTGGCGTTGACCAAAATTGACCTGTTTGAAGAGAAGGCTTTGAAAAGGTTGAAGTGCGTTTCCTTCGGAAAAAAGATTCCGGTGATTCGTATCTCGTCAGTGTCGAGAGAAGGACTTCAGCCACTGTTGGATGAGATGTGGCGCGCTCTCAAACCGCAATAATCGCTTCGTGAAACTCACCTTCCTATGAAACGATCGCCACTCACGCC
>QYQB01000228.1 GCA_007280275.1 bacterium
CAAACGGCAAACCGGCGCTCGCACGCTGGATAGGCGATATTGACACTGAGTTTGGCTAAATGTAAAGTGCTCGCTCCATTGCTCGCCGCCACGGAATGGATTCAGTCGTAGTGGCGGCTCGCAACGGCGGTTTGCCTAAACGTTAGCTGCAATTGTGGCCTCCAAGTCTGCAACGTTTTCATTGTCACGAATTGTCCACCGTCAGGATTGAACGCTGAGACTATGACGAATCTATCATCAAAGAACCGTACAAGTATCCTAATCCTGTCCGTCTTTGCTCTGACGACCTTCCCAACACGCATCGCTTGGTCTCAACAAGCGCCACAATCCGATCTTGAACACAACGTCCGTACAGAGCAGGAATTCATTGCATTCGATCCGGACTACAAGGAGTCGAAAGCCAAGCGGGTCGCAGAAATACTTGCGCTGCTTAGCAAAGTCAAAGGCCGAGAGACTGCCGGTCAGAACACATCTTGTTCACACCAGATTCTCTGGGAACTTAAGGTGCTCATCACCCAGACAGCCGATTTCAAACATATTGATCAGAGGATCGAGGATCTGAAAGCCAGCCTCGAACACCCTGAGCGGGAGATTGCTGCTCAGCTGCAGGATTCAATCGATGGCAGCTGGGGCCAGTGTTTCGATGCATGGTATTGCAGACTCAATGCGCTGTGCGACGCAATAGAAAACCGAGAGAACCAGTCCATTGCCTTGAAAACCTATCCGCATTTTCTCGACCGAGTGAACTCGCCCGACAACCTTACAGCATATCTCAACTCCATTTCCTTGTCTGATATTCCTCGCACCGGGGTTGATCGCCTGGTGGAGTTTAACTTGTCGCTTTCCAACTTGATGCGATTGATCTTGCGAAATCAGCCTGCAGGATATCAGTGGGATCCGAGGACCAAGGCGACAATCAAGGATCTTGTCCTTAATCGGTTGCGTAATCCGGAAACGGGCTGGTGGGGCGAGCGCTACATTCGGGACGGGCGTGTGCAGTTCGTAGATGATCTGAGCACGACCTTTCATATTGTAACTTATCTTCACGGCGAAGTCTCCGATCTACCTCGCGTGATCACGACAGCGCTCGCGGTCAGAAATCTGAATTACCCGGTTGGCTGGCTCTGGAAGGGCCAGTATTGGAACCATAATAATATGGACGTAGGTGCTCTTTTCAAGGCCGGTTGGTCTCAAGCGAGCCCCGAGCAGAGAAAGGCCATGGCTACTGAACTTGAAAAGATGCTGCAGTGGTGTCTCAATGAGTCCCTTCAACCTGACGGCTCATTCAAGTCTCATGTTGCCGACGGCTCACTGGAAGAAGGCATCTACTATGGCGCATCATTTTTGAGCCGCATAGGATTTTTCGACAAGGCGCAACGATTCTGGACGGATCAGCATTTCGCTAGTGCAGAAGCCGTTCGGCAGAAAATCATTGATTACATCCTCAAGCATCGAAACACGGGCGGATCTGGTGGCAGCTACTTTGAGAGCGCCCTTATTGACTTTCTAGGGTACAAACCTTCGCAGGGTGATAGAACCAAGTGATCAAATTGATCTCGGGCGTCCACGGGCCGAGGCATCCGTCGGCCACAACTGCAGCTAACAAACGCCAAACCGGCGCTCGCTCACTGGATAGGCGAGAGATGTTCATGTCTGGCTAAATGTAAAGTGCTCGCTCCATTGCTCGCTGCCAGAGCAATCGACAATCAATTCGATACTGGCAGCTCGCAACGGCGGTTTGGCTAAACGTTAGCTGCCACCGCAAGAAAAAGGGGAATGATAATCTTGCTCTCACTCGGTGCCGCACACCAGGAGAAAGCGTACTAGTTTATGAACACAATTCTACTGACCCTACTGTTCCAGATTCTGTGGATCGCTTGTACCTATGGGCAGGTTCATGTTGCGCTCCAAATAAACAGCAGCGTAAGTGTGCACTTCATTGTCACTGACCCACATGGTTATAGGACCGGTGCCGATCCTCGCGGAAAGCACAAGGATGCCGCATATGGTGTCACGTTCATCCGTGAGATATCAGGCGCCAACTACGCGTTTACAGGCTTAGGTCCACCTGAAAGTGATTCCCACGAGTTCGTATTCAACTTCGATCTGCCGACTGATAGCGGGACTTACACCATTCAGGTTATTGGTAACAAGACGGCCGCATTTTGGCTTGATCTGTATGTAGGGACACACGAACACATGCAAGACAAATCGTGGAGCATTGACACCGCTGGTGCGATCCAAAAGGACAGTGTAATCACCTTTACACTTCGTGTTCCTCCAGACACAACTTCAGTTCCCAGATTGCTGAAGATTGTAAGTTCGCGCACGCTGCTTGCAGACATCGCGGCCATGTATGCAGTACACTCGATAAAGGACCGGATAAAACTCAAGCGATATGCTGATCTAGTGCGCTTGTATGAGCAAAAGATGGCTATGAGCGACCGTGCTGATGCAGTGTCGACACTTCGTACTCTCGTCGATGACATCAAAGCGGACAGCGGTCATGGACTTGCGCGTCGTGATGCCAATTTGCTCATAAAGGACGTTGAGGAGTTGCTGAACCACGCCCCCGGATCTCGGTGATATGATGTGTGCGGCACCGAGATCGATGGTGGTGTAGACGGACCAACTACCGGTGTGCGTTATGCGGCGGCAGCTAACAAACGGCAAACCGGCGCTCGCACGCTGGATAGGCGATGTTGAAACGATGTTTGGCTAGATGTAAAGTGCTCGCTCCATTGCTCGCCACCGAAGCGATGGAATATCAGTCCGATATCGGTGGCTCGCAACGGCGGTTTGCCTAAACGTTAGGCGCAAGCACGCTGCGAGTTTTTGAGAGCTTGATGAATCAACTATTTCTCCACATAGGCCGCACCCACTCGTGTCACAGCCCCATAGATCCGTGGCAGCTGTGAGCATTGACCCTCTCTGAACGGAGGTTGTTATGATCGGTGCAATTATCGCTAAGAAGGAAACGGCCAAAGCCTTTGAGGCCATGAATAACCATGATCTACCCAGGATGATGTCTTTTTTTCGCGACGATGCCGTTTTCATCTACCCCGGCGAAATATGGGCAAGCGGTGCTAATACTGGCAAAGCTTCTATCGAGGAATGGTTTCGCAAGTTCTTTGACCAATACCCGAAGATCCAGTTCGATATCCAGCAAATCTGCGTCAAGAACATTTTCGCCATGGGCGGTACCAATGTTGTTGCAGTTCATTGGAATCTTTCTCTCACCAATCGCTCAGGTCGTGTTGGTGAGAACAGTGGTGTGAACGTCATCACCCTGAGGGCTGGCAAGATCATTCACGACAAGACCTTCGTCTTCGATATGGGTCAAAACTATAAGCTTAATTGGGGTGCGGCCTAATCAGGCGACGGGCGTGCCTGCGCCTAACAAAACGGCAAACCGGCGCTCGCACACTGGATAGACGAGGGAAGTTCAAAGTTTGGCTAAATGTAAAGTGTTCGCTCCATTGCTCGCCGCCACGGAATTGAATCAGTTGTAGTGGCGGCTCGCAACGGCGGTTTGCCTAAACGTTAGCTGCCACCCTTTCGGCAGAGGAGGCTACTTAACATGAAGACTTTTATTCCGCACCTCAAAGCGCTTGCGCTTGTTCTCTGTTCTGTTATTGCCATCAGTCGTTCTCAGACTACGAGTCAAATCCCCGAGACTCATCTTAATCTGCCAGTGTTCGTCTCCATCCCTATCGCTGGGGGACTAGCAACGGCTTCCGGTTTTGTTTTCGGCACAAATCGTGGTTGGTACTTTGCCACAGCCAAGCACGTTTTGTTCCAAGCCGATACCGCTAATCACCGCGATACGCTAATTGGCAAATCCGCAACCCTCAGGATACCTGTTGCCAATCCCCAAGATACCTCGTTCTTTACTGTTACGTTGAGTCTCGACACTCTCCTTTCCAATGGGCGCCTTCTATCACACAAGACAGCTGATGTTGCGCTTGTGGAGCTTGGGCCAAATGACTCCATCAAAGTCTTGGTCTATAGCGGTGTTCAGATCCTCAATCGCCAAAAGGACTCAATTCAGATCCGAGGGATCGGGATGCTTGCCAACTACGCTGATGTCAGGATTGGCAATACTGTTTATGCTTATGGGTATCCGACCTCCATAGGATTGAAGTCATTGCCTCAATTTGACTACAACCGCCCCTTGCTTCGGAGGGGGATAGTTGCCGGGAAACACGAAGCCAGACATACCATCATCCTTGACTGCTCCATATATTTTGGCAACAGCGGTGGTCCAATCGTTCAGGAGTCTATGGAGGACTTCGGCATGAAATACAAGATAATAGGCATAGTCACCGAACTCATCCCATTTGACGAGTCTAAGCTCAACAGAACCGTACCGCCCGGACTGCTTATGACCAACTCCGGTTACGCGGTTGCAGAGTCCGCGGATCGGGTATCCGAGATTCTAAAGGAGAACAAGAGGTACTAGATAACAGGAACGTTGTTTCTTGACCGACGGAAAGGGCGGCAGCTAACAAACGCCAAACCGGCGCTCGCACGCTGGATAGACAAAGTTGAAACAAGGTTTGGCTCGATGTAAAGTGCTCGCTCCATTGCTCGGCGCCAGAGCGAAGGACGATCAGTTCGATACTGGCGCCTCGCAACGGCGGTTTGGCTAAACGTTATGTGCCATTTGCACGAACGGAGTTAGAAACGTGACACCAGACAAGTCTTTCTCTTGGTTCAGAACTCGACCGGCCACAAAAGCCGCGTGGTTCGGTGGAATCATCGCCCTCATCGCCCTAATTGTCAACTCATACATAGTATGGCAAAACTCTAATGCCATTGACACTACTCGCGATGCCGTTCTACTCTCGATGGAGCCATCGATTGAGGTGCGCTTTCGTTCGGATAGTGCTTTTATTAGTAGCACCACCTCGGTCCCTCTCAAGGACATCCAGTTGCTTTCAATTACATACTTGATCAAACCGGAACCATTCAAAGTGCTCAGCCGCATTGCCACTAGTGGATACTTTCGGCTTGCTGATGATCTTCTCCCGAAACAGAGTATCGGCATTCCGTTCGCTCAGTTGGTAAATTGGGACGAAGATATTTGTGACCCCAAGGCGTGTAATCCAAACGTAATCCGGGTCGCCGTCATCACGTTCAGGCGCCAGGTCGATCTCAAGCGATTCGCCACAATCGAAATCTATTACGCATTCAATATCCGGGGAGAACCAGCGCTTTCTTCGCTCTTTTCTGGAAGAGGCAGTGCTATGTCCGGTCCTCCTTCTCATGTGCTCAAGATTCTAACCGAAGTCGAGAGAACCGAACGCGCTTTTCTGAAGATGCACGATTTCCAATGATGATAGCTTGAAAGTGTCTTCAGGCAATCAGCGTGTGGAATAGTCTGACCACACGTGCAAACGGCACATAACAAACGGCAAACCGGCGCTCGCACGCTGGATAGGCAAGGTAGGCTCAGAGTTTAGCGAAATATAAAGTGCTCGCTCCATTGCTCGCTGCCGCAAGGAATGAGTCAGTTGGTAGCGGCAGCTCGCAACGGCGGTTTGCCTAAACGTTAGGCGCAAGCAAAGTATCATTTGTGTAGTGCGTTGTGCGGCACGCCTGTTTCAAGGGAGGCAATTATTCATTCGTGAGGAGGAGTCAGATGAAGGCATCCAAGAAAGGCACAACCAAGCCCCTTAGTGGCGAGCAACAAATCAAGGGATTCATCGCCAAATATGAGCCGAAGTATCAGAGGCTGATTCGCTCGGTTCGGAAAGCCTTGCGCAAGCGATTTCCGACAGCGGACGAACTGATCTACGACTACAATAACGCGTTCGTGATCGGCTATTCGCCAACTGAACGGGGATCAGACTCGGTTGTTGCCATTGCCGCAGCCGTGAATGGTCTACGTCTGGTGTTCAACCAAGGCCCTACACTACCAGACCCGAAGAAGCTCCTACTCGGCTCCGGCAAGCAAACGAGGTTCATTTGGGTCGAGTCTGTCAAGACGCTGGCACTCCCAGAAATCGAAGCCCTAATGCGAGCAGCACTTGATCGAGCGAAAACACCCCTTCGTCCGAGCGGGCGTGGTAAGCTGATCATCAAACCGAGTTCGGCCAAGCAACGACCCAGGCAGAAACCAAGGCGATGACTTGGATTCGTGCCGCACAACGCTAGGAGAAAAGAACTTTGCCTGCGCCTAACAAACGGCAACACGGCGCTCGCACACTGGATAGGCGATGTTGAAGCTAAGTTTGGCTATATGTAAAGTGCTCGCTCCATTGCTCGCCGCCGAAGCAATTGAGGATCAGTTCGATATCGGCGGCTCGCAACGGCGTGTTGCCTAAACGTTATGTGCAAGCGCCACAATCGGTAGAATAACTTCTGCTCTCACTCTCCGGCGCACTCTGGCTTGAGTTAGCCGGTATCAAGAAAAGGAAAGAGAGCCAAGCGCAGTTTCAGGAATAGGCTGGCGCGAAGCAAAGTTGTCGCAGTTCCCCCGGGATGGAGTGGCTCAGGCATACAAGAACCGGAGAATGGTTGAAAGCGCTCAGGTCGAAACGTGCGCCGTCGAGACCGGAGGTGGGTGAGTCGCAACGGAAAGTGAAGTGGTAGGCGCAAGCACATAAC
>QYQB01000325.1 GCA_007280275.1 bacterium
GTCCTACGGAGTTCCCCATTTTCTGTTGGCGCTTGTCTACAATTGTTCAGCTCCTAGCGGAGCTGTCGGCAGATCAACGGGCTTGGCGATGGAAACGCTGATGGAAACACCGGGCATCGAAATCCAATGGAAAACATCGACCCCACTTGGGGTCGGACATTTGTAGACCCGAACAAACAAAACCGAGCGACCCCGTCAGGGGTCGAACCCTCCACCAATTGTTGAAGTCCTACGGAGTTCCCCATTTTCTGTTGGCGCTTGTCTACAATTGTTCAGCTCCTAACAGAGCTGTCGGCAAATTAACGGACTCGGCGATGGGGACACTGCCTGGAAACACCGGGCATCGAGATCCAATGGAAAACATCGACCCCACTTGGGGTCGGACATTTGTAGACCCGAACAAACAAAACCGATCGACCCCGTCAGGGGTCGAACAACCTGATGACGAATATCATCATTGATGACCGCGAGTCCGAATGCGGCATCGCAGAGATATTGAGGAAAACCGCTGGCGTTTCGGTTTCCATGCAACGCCTCCCCCTCGGGGATTATCTTGTGGACCACAAGCTTCTTGTTGAGAGGAAGACTTTCGAGGACTTCGCTAGCTCGATCAAGGACGGCAGATTGTTCCACCAAGCCTCCAGCTAGCCTCACACCCTCTTCGAAGCGCGATCCTCCTTGAAGGGAGTGCAGATGACTTGCGGCGAAGCCACATTCGCCGAGAATCAATCCAAGGCGCTTTGATTGCCCTAACCATCGTCTATAGGAATCCCTGTGCTCCGTTCGAGAGATCCCGAAGAGAGCTCAAGGCTTCTTCTCTATGCAGCAAGGCAGGTTCGGTCAAGGCAACTGAGACCGCTTCCGCGCCTCGGTAAGCGACCAGGGGGAAAAAGGAAACTTCATATCCACATCCTGCAAGGACTGCCAGGAGTTGGCCCGGAACGAGCCTGTCGCCTTCTGGAGGTTTTTTGCAGTGTCGAAGCAGTAGTCCACGCGTCCGCAGAACAGCTTTCCACAGTCCCCGGTATTGGAAAGAAGACGGCAAACGCCATTCGATGGTCTTTGAGTGCGTAGAATTCAAAGCTACGGTGCGAGTCTGCTCGTCAAGCTCTAGTTTGGTCTTGCCTCTCTCCGTTTTTCTGCCTATATTGGTTCCATATTTTTTGAACTACTGAGATGGAGTATACAGATGGCAAGAGTGTGTGAAATCTGCGGTAAGAAACCGATGGCGGGAAACCACGTGAGCCACGCCCACAACCGAACTCCCCGAAGGTTCCTTCCGAACCTCCAGAGTGTGCGTGCGAAGGTTGATGGCTCAGTCCGACGCATTACTGTCTGCACCAACTGCATTAAGTCTGGCAAGGTTCAAAAAGCCGCCTGACGCTGGCTATTGGTCCGACATAGATTGTGGTCAATGAAATCCCGCAGTTCCAGCGGGATTTTTTGTTCCGCCGATGATTGAACAGACGATAACCAAGAGATGAAGCTCGCATTTTCACCTCCAAACCAATTAACATTCCTGCGCATCCTCCTGACGCCGGTGTTTCTCGCCTTTTTGTTTTCGGCGGATCCGCTCCTGCGACAGCTTTCGCTCGTTGTCTTTGTGGTTGCGATGCTGACAGATTGGTATGACGGCTGGGTTGCACGCCGTTGGGGGTACGTGACGCGATGGGGTACTTTCCTTGATCCGCTTGCAGACAAAGTCGTCACTTCGGCTGCCCTCATCGCATTCATCTACCTTGATCTCGTTCCGTCCTGGACAGTCTGGGTCATAGTCATACGGGATATTGTAATCACGTTCCTGCGATCCTACGCTGAGTTCAAGGGAAAACCATTTGACACCACCCGCCTGGCGAAGACGAAGACATTCCTGCAATTTGCTCTCATCTACTACATTCTTCTTGCCTACATCGCGCGTGACACCGAGTACTTCCGGTCACGGTTCGGCACGCTTCTCGACCACCTCCTGGATCAATCGCTTCTCTACGCTTCCATGGTGGTCATCGCAGCAATCACCTTGCTGACGGGGGGCCTCTACGTCATCGGCAACTGGACAACTGTCCGAGAATTGTATGAGTCCTCTAACCGTGCCGCCGAATCCGACCAGCAGTGAGACGCTACCGCCAGCCGGGCAGCCCCCGGCGGTGAGATTCCTCACGAAGGCGTTCGCATCAGGACTGTTCTCCGGTTTTTCGCCCGTGGCCTCGGGGACCGTCGGCAGCGCCGTGGGCCTTGCTCTTTATAGTATACCGGGATTTGAAAACCCTGCCATCCTTCTTCCCTTGAGCCTCCTCGTCCTGGCTCTCGGCATCAGAGCTTCAAACGCGATGGAGAAGGTGTATGGACATGACCCGGGCGAAGTCACAATCGACGAGGTGCTTGGCATGTGGATTTCTCTTCTCTTCCTTCCGAAGACAATCCTTGTCGCCGCCCTCGCCTTTTTCATTTTCCGAATCCTTGATATTGTGAAGCCATTCCCTGCACGCCGCTTCGACAACCTCCACGGCGGATATGGGATCATGCTTGACGATGTCGTATCTGCGATTTACACCAACCTCCTGCTGCAACTGGCACTAGCCTTGCAGATAATCTGAGACTGAATTCTGGAACGAGGCTCCACTCCGATCATCCTATGAAGGCAGAAATTATCTCGATCGGAGATGAACTCCTGATCGGGCAGGTCATCAATACGAACCAGGCGTTCATCGCCGAAAAACTGAATTCCATCGGGATCTCCATCAGCCGCATGACCACCGTCGGTGATGAAGAGCAGGCAATCATCGAGTCCTTTGCTGAGGCGCTCGATACTTGCGATCTCGTGCTCGTGACAGGCGGACTCGGTCCGACGCACGATGACATTACCCGGACAGCAGTGTGCAAGTTCTTCGGGACTGACCTTGTGGTCAACGACGAGGCAATGCAGCGCGTTCGGGGATTCTTTGAGCGCCGGGGAATCACCCCGAAGAAGATCAATGAGGATCAAGCGCTTGTTCCCAGAGACTGCAATGTTATCCAGAACAATCACGGCACGGCCCCCGGCTTTTTCTTTGAGCGCGACGGACGGTACCTCCTGGCGATGCCGGGCGTTCCGTTCGAAATGAAAGCGATGGTCGAAGGCTTCGTTTTGCCATATTTCGCGAAACGAACTACAGGGCTGGTGATCCAGCACCGGACCCTCAAGACCACCGGCATCGGAGAATCTTTCCTCGCGGAGCAGATCGGGGACGTTGACGCCCTCTTCAAACCCGATGATGGAATAACCCTCGCATTCCTTCCGGGACCAACAGGCACCCGGCTCCGAATCACAGTCAAGACGCAGAGCACAGCCGACGCTCAGGCGAAAATCGAACAGGTCGAGAAAGCCATCCGGTCGAAAGCGGGCAAGTACATCTATGCGAGCGGCGAAGAGGAACTCGAACAGGTTGTCGGCAAGCTGCTTCTCGAGAGGCATCTTACGCTCGCTGTTGCTGAATCGTGCACCGGCGGCCTCATCTCCGATCGGATCACAAACGTGCCGGGGAGTTCGAACTACTTCGATCGTTCTTACGTTACGTACAGCAACGACGCCAAGCTTGTTGACCTGGGTGTGCCCGCCGCATTCATCGTCGAACACGGGGCGGTGAGCCGCGAGGTCGCAAAAGCAATGGCGACGGGCGTGCGCTTGAAATCCAACACCGACATCGGGCTCTCGACTTCCGGTGTCGCCGGACCCACGGGAGGCTCGCTTGAAAAGCCCGTTGGCCTGGTATGGATTGGGTACTCCGACCGCTCGGATACGCTGGCAATTCAGTTCACCCTCGGTGATGAGCGAAGAAGAATCAAAGAGCGGGCAGCGCAGGCCGCTCTTGAATTGTTGCGGAGAAAGCTCCTCAGGGTTGATATGTGAGATCGTCATGTCCACGATTCGAGCATTCATAGCCCTCCCTCTCCCAGTTGACATGAAGAAAGAGTTCGAAACAATTCAAACGCAACTCAGAGAATCTCATGCAGACGTCAAGTGGGACGCTCCGGAGAAGTTCCATATCACTCTGAAGTTCTTGGGCGACATCGAACCGGCCCGGACAATCTCCATCGCTGCAGAGCTTCAGAATTCGATTGGCAGTTTGCCCAGTTTTGAGCTATCGCACAATTCGCTCGGCGCCTTCCCGAACGCCATCAAACCGAAGGTGGTTTGGATCGGGACTCAACAAAACGACCACGTGGTTGAACTTCAAGCGCGAGTGGAACGAGTATGCGAATCGTTCGGCTTTGCCAGGGAGGATCGTCCATTTCATTCTCACGTTACACTTGGCAGAGTAAGGGGGAGCCAGAACCTCAACCGCTTGACAGCAAAATTAAATTCCATTACTTTCCAACCGTTGATAGCCCGCTGCACTGAGGTCCACATCATGCGTAGCGAGTTGAAGCCAGTCGGCTCGGTGTACACTCTCTTGAATTCAATACCTCTTGCCTCATAACTAGGAGTATCCATGACTGAAACAATCGACAAAGACGCACGGGCTCAAGCCCTCAAGATCGCCATTGACCAAATCGAAAAACAACACGGCAAGGGCGCTATCATGAAACTCACGGAGGGTCCGATCGCCAAAATCGATGCGATATCGACCGGATCAATTTCCCTTGATGCAGCGCTCGGGATCGGCGGGATACCCCGGGGTCGTGTCGTCGAGATTTTCGGACCCGAATCGTCCGGCAAAACAACCATCTGTCTCCATCTACTCGCAGAAGCACAGAGGACAGGGGGAGTCGTGGCCTTCATCGACACAGAACATGCTCTCGACATTGCGTATGCGAAGAAACTTGGTGTGGACGTCAACAACCTGCTCCTGTCACAACCGGAGTTCGGCGAACAAGCGCTCGAGATCGTCGAAACTCTCGTTCGAAGCAATGCACTCGACATTATCGTGATCGACTCCGTGGCTGCTTTGACCCCCCGGGCAGAAATTGAGGGCGAGATGGGCGATCCAACGATGGGTGTGCAGGCGCGCCTGATGTCGCAGGCGCTTCGAAAGCTGACGGCAGCCATCAGCAAATCAAAAACGACCGTGATGTTCACCAACCAGTTGCGCCAGAAGATTGGCGTCATGTTCGGAAATCCGGAAACAACCACAGGCGGCAATGCGCTGAAATTCTACGCATCAGTCCGGCTTGACGTTCGTCGCATCGAAGCACTCAAGGATGGACAGAACATCATCGGCAACAGGACCCGCGTGAAAGTCGTGAAAAACAAAGTGGCACCGCCGTTCAAGGAAGCCTTGTTCGATATTCTCTACAACGAGGGTATCTCGAAACTCGGCGACCTGATCGACACCGCTGTCGATCAGAATATCATCGCCAAGAGTGGATCGTGGTTCTCCTATAAAGAGGAGAGGATTGGCCAGGGTCGGGACTCTGTGAAGACATTTCTCCAGGGCAATGCAGTGCTGACGAAAGAAATCGACACAGCCACGCGACGCAAGCTGGGTCTCCTTCCAGCGGAGCCTGCTCCGGCTGCATCGACGAAACCGGAGCCCGCACCACCATCCAAGAAGGCACCGAAGAGCTAGTGTCGGCTCCAAGAGATTCGGATCGTCTTTCAACACCGATTGCATTATTGAAAGCAAGTCCCGCTCGCAGAAGGATCGGGTTGCTCGTGCCCACTACCGACAGCTGAGCAGACCACTAGATCGACTTGTAGCAACGGGACTGGAGTGTCAGAATCGTATGGTCGTCACCAAGATTCAGAAGATCCGGCGTCAGCGCAACCGATATGAGATCTTTCTCGACGAGAAACCCGCGTTTCAGGTTAGCGAATCTGTTGTGGCGAAAATCGGACTCTTCACCGGGAAGCATCTCGATGAGGAGGCCGTGGAAAAGATCGTGACGGCAGATTCTCGCGATCGGGCGCATCAGATTGCTGTCAACTTCATCTCGTACCGGCCCCGGAGCTCCAAGGAAATCATAGACAAGCTCTCACGCAAAGGATTTGCTGAGGATCTCATCCGGGCCGTCGTCGACAAGCTCCGGGAGCTTCTGCTGATCAATGATATTGAGTTCGCCCGGATGTTTCTGAGAGACAAGCTGCGCGGGAAACCGATGGGGAGAGCCCTTCTGCGGAGGAAGTTGCATGAGAAAGGAATTTCGTACCAGTCCACCGAGCATATTCTCAACGAATGCATCACCGAAGAAAGCGAGCAGGAAGCAGCAAAGGCGCTCGCAACACGTAAACTGAAGATGAGTCGCACTCGGCTCTCCAAGCTCGATCCGGCCGTCCGGCAGAAGCGGCTCGCTGACTACCTCCTGAACCGTGGTTTCTCCGTCGAGGTCGCGTACAAAACTGCACGCAGTATTATTCGATAGCCATTTCCATGAAGACAGTAGATCCCAGCCATCCCTTCGTCAAGGTTTCATTTCTCATCGCCACAATTGTTCTGGTATTCTGGATCGCATCGTTCTTCCCGGACCTCGTTCTTGCCCTGATCATTTCGGCTCTTGCCGCTTTCATCCTTCGCCCCTTCGTCTCAGCGATTGAGAGCAAATTCGGCATGAAACGAGTTCCCGCGATCTTGACCACATTTATAACCGTTGGCGGTGCTCTCGTCTACTTGGTCTCATGGCTTGTCCCGATCCTCCTTGACCGACTCATCTTAATCCACGGGCAGATCAGACAATTCCCGTTTGAATCGAAGCTTCTGGAATTGACCAAAGGGCTTGGAACTGCACTGCCGTTTATCGACACCGTATCGCTCGCCCAATCGATCGTGGGTCTTATCGAGCGGGGCGCTGACGCGGCAGGTTCATCCGCCCAGAAGGCACTTGGGACACTTGTTACGCTCGTCATTGTTCCTTTCGTCACGTACTTTATTCTTGCGGATGGCCCGCGGGCCTTTACTACGTTGATCGAACATGTTCCAAACCGATATTTTGAGATGGCGTTGAATGTCATGCAGAAGATCCGTCGTCAGCTTGTCGGCTATCTCAAGGGATGGCTCCTTGATTCGATGATCATCGGTCTGCTAAGCATCGTCGGCCTCTCCATTCTGGGAATTCAGTACTCAATCATAATCGGCGTCTTCGCCGGCATCGCAAACCTCGTCCCCTACCTCGGACCGATTGTTGGCGCGAGCCTGGCAATCCTGATTTCTCTGACTCAGGTGGGAGATTTCGGCATGGTCGGACCAATCCTCATAATGACCCTCATCATCCGTATGCTGGATGATTTTGTCGTCCAGCCATTATGCTTCGCAAAGTCGGTTGATATGCATCCGCTCACAGTTATCCTGCTTCTTCTCATCGGCCATGAAATGCTGGGGGTCGGCGGGATGCTTCTCGCCATTCCGCTGGCTACAATTCTCAAGGTCTCCGCGGTCGAGACATTTTGGGGCCTCAAAAACTATCGCATTACTGCGTGAGGGTCGAAAGCGTAGGCAGAGAAGCCACTCCTTCACTCATATAACGATCCACCAGACATCCTGATGCTGATCTCCTATACCACTCGCCCAATTCTCAGAGTCGCTTCCCTGCTCGGGATACTCCTTGCGTGTTTCTCGATTGCGTGCCTCTTCCCCGCGCTGCTCGTTGCTCTCATTCTCTCTCTCCTCCTGGCATTCATTCTGCGCCCCCTTGTGAGGTTCTTTGAAATCCACGTGGGTCTGAGCCGGACCATCTCGATCACAAGCGTCTTTCTCTTGCTTGGCCTGATCCTGCTCTTCAGTGCCACGA
>QYQB01000044.1 GCA_007280275.1 bacterium
GAGAAATCCTTCTTTTCATTCAGATTTCTCGGTCTCCGCCTGCGGCGGATCCTTCGAAATGACAAATATGGCTTAGAAGACAACCTCAATAGAAAAACCCCACAAAACCCCCAAGGGGCTTCAGCCCTTTCCCGACGAGCGGTCAACTTGAGTTGAGGAGTTACATTTTCCGCGATGATCAGTGACAATCCGTAACAATCCGTAACAATCCGCGAAAGAAAGGAACTATCATGGGTTTTTCAACGAAAGCGATCCACACCGGCATCGAACCGGATCCCACCACCGGCGCACTCATGACACCGATTCACCTGACGTCGACGTACCATCAGGAGGAGCTGGGGAAGAACAAAGGGTACGATTACTCGCGCGCCGGCAATCCGACCCGGACCGTGCTGGAAAAAAACATCGCGGCACTAGAGAACGGAAAGGAAGGCTTTGCATTCGCATCGGGCATGGCTGCGGAAGCGGCGGTGTTCCATCTGCTGAAAGCGGGCGATCACATCATAGTGTCGCAGAACGTTTACGGAGGCACCTACAGGCTCGCCAAGTTCGTTCTGGAAAACTTTGGACTTCAATTTGATTTCGTTGACACCACCAACCTTGCCATGGTCAAGGCCTCGTTGAAGCCCAACACGAAGATGGTGTTTGTCGAGACCCCGACGAACCCCACCATGGAGATCACGGATCTGCGTGCGGCAGGGAAACTCTGCAAAGCCCAGAAGGTGATCTCGGTTGTGGACAATACGTTTGCGACTCCGTACCTGCAGAATCCGCTCGACTTCGGCATCGACATCGTCCTTCACAGCGCAACGAAGTACCTGAACGGACACAGCGATATGCTGGGCGGCCTTGTCGTCCTCAACGACGCGAAACTTGCCGAGCGATTGCGCTTCATCCAGAAATCTGTCGGAGCGATTCTCAGTCCATTCGAGGCGTGGATGTGCCTCCGCGGCATCAAGACGCTTGCTGTTCGCATGGCGCGTCACGATTCGAACGCAGTGGAAGTCGCAAGTTTCCTCAATACTCAGCGGAGAGTGAAGAAGGTCAACTATCCCGGCCTCGTTGCGCACCCGCAGCACTGGCTGGCCCAGAAGCAGATGCGGGGTTTTGGGGGAATGATCTCGTTCGATCTCGGGAGCCTCGAAAAGGCAAAGAAATTCCTGAAATCTGTGCGCCTGTGCGCCCTGGCGGAAAGCCTCGGAGGTGTCGAAACTCTGATCTCCCATCCGGCGACCATGACGCACGCCTCCGTTCCTCCGGAGGAACGTCAACGCATTGGCGTCACAGACGGACTTGTGAGAATTTCCGTGGGAATTGAAGACGTCGAAGACATCATCGAGGACCTCAAACAAGCTCTGGGAAAACTGTAGTCACATGCTTTCACGAAACAGGACGACATTGCCATGAAAACCCTTTCGACATCTCTCCTCCTGCTCATTGCCGGCTCTTCGCTCTGGGCGCAACTCCTCCCTGTCGACAACAAGTGGGTTGAGCAGACTCTCAAGTCCATGACTCTTGATGAAAAGATCGGACAGCTTTTCTTCCCGGCAAGCACTTCCTCAGGTCGCACCCTGGAGTGGATTCAGAAATACAACATTGGTGGCATCTGGTTTGCAAGGGCTGAAGCGAAGAAGATCGCCGAGGACCTCAACGCGTTCCAGCGGGCTTCCAAGTACCCCATCCTTGTCACAGTGGATTTCGAGAAAGGTGCCGGGACGTACGTCGATGGGGCAACAGATCTGCCCATCAACATGGCGCTGGGAGCGTCGCGCGATCCGAACCTGGTGTACGAAGCGGCCAGGCTGACCGCAAAGGAAGCGCGGGCCCTGGGCGTTCATCTGAACTACGCCCCCGTGCTGGACGTCAACAACAATCCCAGGAATCCGGTGATCAATACGCGCTCGTATGGCGAGGATCCAAAACTCGTGGCGAGGCTGGCTACCGCTGCCATCAAAGGGTACCAAGAAAACGGACTTCTCGCCACCGGCAAGCACTTTCCCGGGCACGGCAACACAGGTACGGACACCCACGCGAAGATCGGTGTCATCGCCAGCTCACCCCAGGAGTTCGAGTCAGTCGAGCTGTACCCGTACAAGGAGGTTTTGCGGAAGGCGAAACCCTCCAGCATCATGAGCGCTCACTTGTGGATTCAATCGGTCGACACGGATACTATCCCGGCGACACTTTCGAAGAAGGTTATGACAGGCATTTTGCGCGACCGGCTGAGATTCGACGGACTTGTTCTCACGGATGCGATGGTCATGGGAGGCATCACGACCCGGTATCCGTTCGGCGTGGCGATGGTGAAGGCTCTGGAGGCCGGATGCGATGTAATCCTTTTTCCGGGGGATCTTGAAAAGGGAATCAATGCCGTCCGGGAAGCGGTCATCAACGGCGAGCTCACGGAACAACGGATCGATGAATCTGTCAGGAGGATTTTGCGTGCGAAGACCAAGGTGGGGCTTCAGAATAACCGCCTGACCGACGTCGCCAAAATCCCGGATGCCGTTGGGACCGCGGCGAATTATCAGATGGCGAAAAAGATCGCGGCCAGGTGCCTGACGCTCGCGAAGGACGATGCCCGGCTGATACCTCTGCAGGCGTCACGGAATGTGCTGGTCCTGACGATGAGTAACAAAGAGGGGAATTCGATGATGTCCCGAGGACTTGTGACGTTTCCGGATGAAGTTCGGAAACTCTCGCCAGGATCGACTGAGCTTCGACTGAGCGATTCTCTGAGAACCGACGAAATTGAAAGGGCGCTCGGACTTGCCCGACAGGCGGACGTAGTGTTGGTCGCCGCGTATGTCAGAATTGTGCTCAGCAGCGGCACTGTGGACCTGCCAGCGGCTCACGCCGCATTTCTTCAGCAACTCCTGAAGCAGAATCCGCGCGTGGCCCTGGTCTCATTCGGCAACCCATACATCGGGGCGACTGTCCCTGAAATCCCGACATACATCTGCGCCTATGACAATGCGATAGCGCTTCAGGAAGCAGCAGCAGAAGCTCTGTTCGGGAAGCCACACTTCACCGGAAAGCTGCCTGTAACAATCTCAGAAACGATGAAGTTTGGAACGGGATTGAGGAGATAGTAGACCTGTCAGGTTTCAAGGGTGATCCCGCGAAACCTGACAGGTCTACCGGGTCAGTTTTGAAAGGGGAATACTATGAAGCATCTTTCAAGATCTCTCTTCCTTGTCGCCATCATGGTGACGGTTGTGCAGTCCAGTAGAACGCAGTGGATTCGGGTTGGAGTTCCAATGGACATTCTCTTTGTCGCTGTGACTCCTAGTTCCAGCGGGAAAAGTGCGACAAACCTGTTCGCCTACTCGAATAAGTTTGGATTGTACAACTCGACCGATGTAGGAAGAACCTGGATCACTGTCGGCCGAGACTTGAATAGCCTCGCGATTCAAGCTCTGACTGCCAGTGGTAACTGCCTCTTCGCCGCGACCTATTTTCGCGGTGTACAGCGCTCTACAGACAACGGCGAGACTTGGAGCAGTGCTAACAAGGGATTACCAAGTCCAGCGAGTGACTACGCAGGAGACGTCTGGTTGAAAACAGTCGCCGTAAATGGTCCCAACCTCTTCGTAGGGGGCTACAGAGGTGTATTCCGATCAACGGACAAAGGCGAGACATGGAATTCTGTCAATGCCGAACTCAAGTCTATCATTCCTCGACCAATGACCGGAGATGCGCGACCTCCAGCGATCATGTTCCTCCGTGCGAGTGACGGCTACCTCTTTGCCGGCGCCGCGGTGAGCGGCGTGTATCTCTCCACAAACAACGGCAAGAACTGGACAGACCTGAGCGAGGGGTTGCCGGGAACACCCGGTTGGACTCATCTTGCGGGACTGGCCGTGACCGGCTCTGATCTCTATGCGGCAATCGCTGGATCGGGAGTGTTCCGATCTCCGGACGACGGAAGATCGTGGACTGCTGTGAACGCAGGTTTACCTGGCGCCGACGTCAGATCGCTGGCTGCCTCTGGCGGGAGCGTTTTTGCGGGGAGTCTGGATGGTGGCGTGTTTCTCTCTACCAACAAAGGTGCAAAGTGGTGCGCTGTTCGAACTGGCTTGCCTGGCAATCGGGTTCTAGATCTTGTAGCCAGTGGTGACTATCTCTTTGCTGTCGCATACCCCGCTGGCTTGTATAGACGATCGATTTCGGAAATGATCGCTGAAGCGTCAAAGGTACAATAGTTACTCACGAGGTCATTTCCAAGGTCAGCAAGGTTGTTTGAATTGCTTCGACTGAACTAATGCACGCGTTCTCGAATCCCGGTCGCACCATGAGATAGGAATCTCAACGTTTGACAAAGCCACTTTATCGTTCCTGTTCTCATGGCATGCCGGTCAAAACTCCATCCCAAGTGCAATCGACTATCTATGAGAAGCTATCTCAAAAACCGCTGTCACTTCCGAATTCCTCTATCGGGAGTCCAGAACGCGCTGTCTGGATTCCCGCTTAAGACATGCGGGAATGACAATTGTTCTCTGGGCTGTGTTTTTGAGATTGCTTGAATGAAGACAAATGGAAAGGTCGAAATCTACGCGATGCTACCGGGTGAGTTTTGAAAGAAGTATTTCACACGCGTTATCATAGCAGCGCGTTATTTGGATTTTCCCTTCGCTGAGGACAGCACAAAGACCATTGGGGATTCTGGCGGGCGATGCCTTCTGTGAGAACGCGGTTCCGACGACGATAAGAAGCAGCAGGCCTGCAAAACGGATCGTACGAATGCAAGATTCTTGCATGGTTTTCTCCTTCTTCCCTCGTTAAAGATAATCAAAACCCCTTGCAGAGGCTACCCTTCGCGGAGAAACCAGAAAGTGGATCTCTTCATCCCATCATTACCACGATCTTATTGCACGAACCCGGTTGTTGTTGGCGAATCGGTCCACTCGTTCTCTGACCATTGAGGGTGACTGATTTTACCCCCTTCTGCACGCCGTCCGGGTTTTTCACAGTAATGTGATACCTGGCGCCGCGCCACAGTCGCACAATCTCGAATTCCTTCCATGATGCCGGGATGCACGGATCGATGACGAGGCTGTCATAACCGGGTCTGACACCGAGGATCCAGTGTGTTGCTGCAGTGTATGCCCACCCGGCGCTTCCCGTCAGCCACGGATGCCGTGCCCGCCCGTACGCCGTGTGATCCTTGCCCATGATGAACTGGCAGTAGGAATACGGTTCGGCTTCGCGGACCTCGATTGCGCCGTTCTGGTTGTAGGGAAGAATGGCGTCATACAGTTTCATCGCAAGATCGCCCCTTCCGAGTTTGCATTCCGCGATCATCGCCCACGGATTTGGGTGGCTGAAGATCGAGCCGTTCTCTTTGATCCCTTTGTACACCCGCGTCACGTAGCCGATGTCATCATTCGGTTTCGTATACGTCGGCCAGACCAGATGAATACCAAACGGGGAAGCAAGGTATTTGTGTACTGCGTCCATTGCGCTCCGTGCCCGCCCAGGAGAAGCGGCTCCGGAGAGGACTGCCCAGCTGTTGCTTTCGAGGAAGATCTTTCCTTCGTCATTGTCCTTCGACCCAATCTTGATCCCGGCTTTCGTTACCCCACGGCTGTACCATTCCCCGTCCCAGAGTTCTCGTTCGCACGCTTCGCGTACCTTTTCGGCCATTGCCGTATAGTTCTGTACATCGTCCATTCTTCTGAGAAATCGGGCGGCAGCGATGAATTCCTGAAGAGCCCAGAAATGCATGAACGAAACCATGGCGCTCTGACCTCCGCCCAGGTTCAGGCAGTCATTCCAATCAGCGCGGAGGCCGAGGCAAATGCCATTCGGCCCAACCTGTTTCGCTGAAAAATCAATCGAACGTTTCAGGTGTTCGTACACTGTCGCATCGCCTTTGTCGGCAAACGGAATAACGGTGTCGAAGAACGCGGCGTCCCCGGTTTCTTTCACATACTCACACACTGATGCGATGATCCACAGTGCATCGTCGGAACAGACATCCTCCATGCCGTGAATACTATCCGCCGCACTGGGAGTCGGGACGACTGTGGGCAATGTGACACCGGGCAGCTTGTCTTCTTTTGGTTTGAACACATCCGGATCAAAAAGATGGAGCCCGTATCCGGCACTCACCTGACCATGCAACAGTTCGATCATCCGCTCTTTGCATTTGTCCGGATTCGTATGCGGAACGGCCATGACGTCCTGGGAAGTATCCCTAAACCCGAGACCTGTGCGACCGCCCACCTCAATGAATGAAGCGAAGCGCGACCACACTACGCACGTCTCTGCCTGGAACAGCGTCCAGGTATTGATCATCGTATCCAGACCCGGATTCGGGGTCTTGCATTGGAGGACATCGAGCTTTTTCTTCCAATATCCTTTGAGTTCCATGAAGGCCCGATCCACCGCCGAGGGGTCAGAGTACTTTTTCCGGGTATCTTGTCCAACAGCCCGATCTCCCACGCCGAGCATGAAAACAAACCGCGCATCTTCTCCAGCGCTAAGCATAAATCGCTTGTGCAGCGAGCCACAGTGATTTCCTCCCAGCTCACTGGAGTTACTGCACGTACCCTGTTCGACGGCAATAGGGTTTGTTTCCGTCCTGTAAGTACCGAGGAACCGGTCGCGAAGACAATCATAGGAATCGGGAACAAAGCTCGCCGCGAAATAGTGGTAGGTCCATGGCTCATAAAAGAAATCGTACTCAATGACGCCGTCAGCATAGCTCGAGCCGCTCGCGTACAGCGACATCTGGAGGTTTTGATTGTCGATCTCGACGTGGTGATACGAAAACTCGACATACGAGAACACGCTGAGGTTCCGCACCTTGCTGCTGGTATTACGGATTTTCACATCCCAGAGCTCGACATCGTCCGCCACCGGGATGAAGATCAACTGCTCGGCTTCGATTTCCTGATAGTCTGAGCGAAATCTGGAGTAGGAGAGGCCATGACGGCATTCATATTTCGCTTTGCTCAAGTCCTTCCCTACGGGCTGCCATGACACAGACCAGTACTCCCCCGTTTCATCATCGCGGATGTAGAGATAGTGCCCCGGGCGATCGAGCGGGACACCGTTCTGCCGAAAACGGGTGATCCGGTGATGTTCCGCTGACTTATAGAATGAGTATCCACCGGCATTGTGCGAAAGGACCGTGCAAAGCTCCTTCACACCGATGTAGTTGGTCCACGAAACAGGTACATCGGGGCGATCAATCACATACTCACGGTTGTCGTCATCAAAAAAACCATAACGCATCGCATCTTCCTTTTCTTGGCAGTTACACCTCAGGGCTGTCCCAAACGTACTATCGATCTCTTGAGTTTCGGCAAGAGTCCTTGAGTTGTGGCGATTTCAGGATCCTCAACGCGGTCGAAATGACATTTCGACCCACATTTGGGACAGCCCAATTCCCTATTGCTTAGTCTTCGAGGCACCGAACTTCCTCGTGATCACATCAAGGAGTGGAGTCCTGCCATCCGGCATGTAGTCTCCGGTTATTTCCCATATGATCACCCCTCCAGCATCCCGATCGAGAACATATTGAGCTTTGTGCCCAACCGACTCTTCGTCGTCATATGAAACGAATGTTTTCCACTCCTGGCTGACAAGGTATGGCACCTTGGCCCGGTCATCCCAGAAACGCGTAAACCTGTCCATCAATTGAACGATGTCGTAGTAGAAACACCCGTGGTTGGAGAAATGAACGGTATCAGCACCGGAGTGCGGTGAATACGGGGCTGTGCAATTAGCGAACGTATGTCCGTAGAAGGGTATCCCGATGTTGATCTTCGAGGCGGGCACTTTGTGCGTCACCGTGTACATTCTGAATACAGCGTCGATGTTGCGCAAGCTGTCACTTTCGTTGGGAGAAAACAACGGCGCATTGTGACCGCTAACAGGATCCCATGTTCCGCTCAGATCATACGTCATCACATTGAGCATGTCCAGAAGGTCTGTCACTTTCCCCATATCAAAATTAGACAGGATCGATGCTCCGGCAGGCAGAGCCGCGGTCAGGAGTAGTTTCGTGCCAGTTCTATTTCCGTATGCAGTCAAAGAGTCCCGGGTGATCTGGAGAAGCAGGTTCAGATTCCCCTTATCCTGAGGCGTTCCTTTGTGCTCGGCATACCCGGGGTATTCCCAGTCGATGTCGATTCCGTCGAAGCCGTACTCCCGGATTCTGTCTATGCAGGAATGGGCGAATTGCTGTCTCTTCGTTTCACTCGCAGCAACATCTGGAAAGTTCGATGAGTCCTCCCAGCCGCCGATGGAGAGCAATACCTTGACACCGTGTCGATGAGCGAGATCGACGAGAGCCGTGCCCTGCCTGTACTTTCCCGTCCCGGGATCCCGTTCTCCTTTCAGAAGGATTTCGTCTCCCACTGTATCGCGACCGACAATGCGCCCATCCGGCAGAGGATAGAAAAAGGCGTAGTTGATCATCGTCAGCTTCTCGAACGGAATTTTTGCAGGTGTCATGATGGTGCTGCGCGAGTTCCACTTCCAGGATGGATAGTAGCCAATGATCTCTTTCCTTTGCGCCATCGTGGACAAAGCCGTCAGCAGCAGTGAAAGCAGGCAGATCCAGTTCTTTACGTTTTTCAGCTTTTTCATGCCTGTGCTGAACTTTGTGCGTGTTCATCAGCTCCTGTATCGCGGAAAGGGACGAACCAGGTGATCAGGAACGACGGAATTGTGGCAATCATAACCCAGATGAAGAAGTCTCTGTATCCGAGAAAATCGCTCACAAAACCGCTGATCATCGAAGGGATCAGGAATCCGAGCTGCATCAGCGAGGTGGCGAACGCGTAATGCGCCATCTTGTATTTTCCCGGGGCGATCTGCTGCATCATGAAGAGAATGAGTCCGACAAACCCGAATCCGTAGCCGAAATACTCAAAGACAACCAACGCCGTGATGGTGATGAAATCAGTGGGCTGTGCGATTGCAAGGAGCGCATAGGCGGCGAATGGGATATTGAAGAACGCACAGAGGACGATGAGCGATTTGCGCAAGCCCCGCCGAGCGGCAAAGTATCCCGACAACACCGAGCCGAGGATGAAGGCCAGCGGCGGAAAGAACCCATACAGAATTCCAACATCCTGCGTGGAGAGGCCGAGTCCTCCGTGATCACGGGCCGCGCGCATAAAGAGCGGGACGATCTTGATCGCCTGACCTTCGGCAAATCGATACAGAATAAGAAAGAGAATTCCCCACACAATGTATTTTTTGCGGAAAAACGTGAAGAACACATCCCAGAAGGTCGTCACCGTTTCTTTAATTGTTTTGACCTGCGTCGATTTCCCGCCCGTGGGGAGGAAGTACCAGTGATAGATGCACATCAGAATGAGAATTGCGCCAAACGACCCCATCACGATCGTCCATGCCGCTACGACCCCCATGCTTTTTTCGAGGCTGCCAGCCAGATAGACGAATGCGCCCTGCGAGAGCACCTTGCCCACATTGTAGAACGCCCCTTGCCATCCGACATATTGGGCTTGCTGTTTGTCGCTCAGGACGTTGATATAGACGCCGTCTGCTGCAGTGTCGTGGATAGCAGAGTTGATGGCGGCGATCCCGAAGAGTATAATTGTCCAAGTGAAGAAGTCAGGCAGGTGAAGCGAAAGAGCAAGAAGCCCGAATGTCACACCCCCCAGGAACTGTGTCGCAAGCACGAAATGCTTCTTCGTCTTGAACATCTCCATCAACGGACCCCACAGTGGCTTCAGCGCCCAGGGAATTGTAACAAGGCTCGTGAAGAAGGCAATTTGTGCATCGGCCAGACCCAGGCTCTTGTACATCAGAACCGATACGACGTTCACTACAACGAAGGGGAGTCCCTCGGCCGTGTAGAGAGTCGGAACCCACAGAGCGGGGAGTTTCTGTTGTGAGTCATTCATAGCCATGAAGGAATTCCTTCATTCTAGTCTTGTTTGTCAGTTTCCCTTCTTACCCAAGCTTGACAATCATTCGATCAATCGTAAGAGTCACATGCTCGGAAACACAAGATACATCTTTGAGGCTTTACTGACTCCCTAAAAGGCAGGCCGGCTGCCTTCATCCATACTCTCAAGACTGTAAATGGACATTCCAGAGGCACCGGCTTCGATGGATTCATTACGGATTTCTATTTCAAGAATAGAAAACGCTTTGTCACCGTGTAGCTTCCAACGTGCATTCGATAGTAATACACACCGGTCGAGATGCCAGCAACTGAAGCATCAAAGACAACTGATCCCTCACCAGCAGGTCTCTCCTCGCGTGCCAGGGTTGCAACTTCCCGCCCCATTACATCAAAAACACTCACTGTAACGAACGAAGATATTGGCAACCAGAACCGAATTATCGTCGCCGGGTTAAACGGATTCGGGTAGTTATCATACAGAATGGCCTTGGCCAACAAAGTATTCTGTCGTTGCTCATTGTTCTTTACAGATGTCAACACTTGATTCCAGACGACATCCAGAAGAGGTTGGCTGTGTCCAATCACATCTTGACTAAGTTCCCAAATCATTATCCCTGCCAATCCTTTTGTCTTTGCATATTGGCATTTCAACGCAATCGACATCGAATCATCATACGTTATGACGGAAGAGCCATTCGATAGATATGGGACTTGTGCCACATTATCCCAATATCGTGTCCAGCCGGTTAAATTCGCTATGTCGTAATAGAACGGTGTTGACGAAAATGTAAATGGGGTATTGAAACCCGATGAATTATTGAACGTCTTCCCGTAAAATGGAACACCAAGAACCAGTTTTGATGATGGCATTTGCCGTGATCTTGTCAGGTAGGTGATGCTTTGATCCACAGAATAGTCACTTCCCATGCCGGCATAATAATAGAGGGCAGCGTTGTATCCTGATTTTCCGCTCCACCCCTGATCCATATCATATGTCATCACATTGAACCAATCAACGTATTGGTTTAGACTGTCATAGTTACGATATCGCCCCCCATAAGCACTCGAGCCGATTGCCATCGTCAAGAGCAGCGTCGGATCTACTTTTTGAAATGCTTCATGAGTTTCCTTCATCAAAGCAATCTCGTTGATACTGTCGGCAGGGCTGCCCGGTTGTTCCCAATCAAAGTCAGCCCCATCGTAATGGTTATTGACAACGTAGGTGACGAGGTTTTGTATGAAAGTAGTTCGCGTATTGATATTTGCAGCAACCGAAGAAAACACTGAACTCGAGTTTGCACCCCCAAGAGATATCAATATTTTTCTCCCGGCCCGATGTGTCGCACCGATCAACGCAGTATCGATCGTTGGAGGAGAAGATGTTATTCCGCCGCTGGCAGTGGGCCAGGCAAACGCGTGGTTGATGTGTGTCAATTTATCAAACTTCACTGCGGAGACCGGAAGTTTAGTGTTACCCCACATCGTATAATACCCCACGACACGATATTGTTGTTGAGCGAGCGACAATCCGTTCATCGCTGAGAAAACGATAGTCATGATAATGATTCTAAGCAAGATGTTTCTCTTTACACTCATTTGGAGTTCTTTGTATGTACTGTTTGTACAGAAGAGCGTGATCGTCACCATCATGGATGACTCTATTTCAATAAGAGCATCGGCTTCAACTGGCGGTGAGTCTCTGTTTTCAATCCATAATAGTACACACCACTGGAATATCCTTCCATGTCAACAACAAGGTGATGCTGTCCATTGGATTGATACGTATCCTTAAGCACAGTTTTAACCGTACGGCCTAATACATCAAATATTTCCAGAGTCACAAGCCCTGGTTTTGATAGAGTAAATGCAATGGTTGTCGATGGATTAAATGGATTAGGGTAATTTTGTTCAAGTGCGAAACCAAGCGGTAATTCGTCAGCTTCTCTGACACTTACCGTTGTGGAACTATTCGCTTGCTGCAGTACTCGATACAGGTATAAATGTCCGATGTTGGCATAAAGAATATCTTTGCGGTTACTGATGTACGACAGATGAGTACTCAGGTATGATTTATGAAGATCACCGAATAATACCTGAGGGTGCCACATGAAATGATAAACACCGCCGTGCTGTTTGATAGAATCAAATGTTGCGTTCAAAAATACGCGATCGGTGTCTCCGCCCCCCCAACTAGGCTTACCGATTTCTAGTCTAGGATTACAGGTCCTGAAATGACCGGTTCGTTCGTCCCAGGCACTGAACGCAGTATCGCCAGTACGATATAATCTTGGTACAAGATATTTCCGACTTTGCAGCGTCGAATCAGTCACATGATCGTAATCGCCATATGGAGCAATCCATGTGTAGACATATTGTTTCGTGTTCTTTCTGAACAGCGCCGGTAAGGTGAGAGCATTCACAATATCATCATAACAGCCATTTATTTCGCTCGCCGGATCTGCGTAGGGTGTATGCGAATGAGTTCTGCCATGAGCCGCCACTTCAACAAATCCTAAGTCGATTTGTTGTTGGAGAGCGCCCCATGTAGGACGAGTGGTGAAGGCAATCTCGGAAATCACACCAACTGTGAGATAGAGATTGTAAGTCCGGAAAAGGTTTATGAGGGCACTGAAACGATGGTCAAGATCACCCCAGTCAGACCAGTCATCAGAGGTCACCGTCACTGCTGCACAACGGTTATCGTAATATTTGGCAATTCCTGCATAGCGTGGAATGATCGTGTTGCCGGAGCTCTCACTGATTCTTAAGATGAGCGAATCGGAATCAGAAGAGAACGCAACAGACACATATGCCCTGCTTGCAGGATAATCAAAGCGAACGGCTTCTATTCCGTTAAAATAATCACTCGCAGTCCTTTCCGGAATTTCCTTCCAGGATTCCGATGAAGAGGTTCTTCTTTCGGCTTTCAATCCACTCGAACTTTGTGGGATGTCCAGTTGATATGTCAAGGGGTAGCTACAACCGTAATCTGAATGAATACTGGATGGAATAACAATCACAAATTCGTTGGCAGGGGTGTTGCTCATGAAAGAAATGGCATGGCTCTGCGAAAATAAGACATCGGCACTATACAACAAGAGAATACAAATGAAAAATATTGAGATCTTGTATTGTCTTCTTTTTGTGAGTCTATGGACATTCATGCTATCCTGTGCTCTTCTAAGCACAAACTGATAATGACACGTGTAAGACATAGAGGCACCGTTTCCGGTGCCTCTATTGCCCCGGAGAGGCGTGGATTCTCCCTTCCCGTTACAATCCGCCCACACCTGACTATTTCAACAACATCATTTTCTGTACCGAGCGACTGTTCGCCTGTTCAAGAACACAGAAGTAAATACCGCTCGTGAAGCGGGACATGTCGATCGTCGTCCTATACGCACTGGCAATTTGGTATACATTGTCGACAACGGTCATCACATGCTGACCGAGAAGATTGTACACCTTCAGACTTGTTATACCCGGTTTGCTCAGTGTATACTCTACATTTGTTGCAGGGTTGAACGGATTCGGATACACCGGCGATAATGTAAATTCGCGTGGCGTTGTAGTGCCGAAGCTAAGTTGTTGCACACTACTAACAATACCGGCTTCCTGAAGAGGCCATGTCGGCTTCCAGTTAAGGGCAGTTCCGACTTGAGTCCTATATAGACCCCAGACATTGGACGCAGCAGTGCCCTTCCGAACCTCAGTGAAATATGCCAGAAGTCCAATGTCATTCCCTGACGTCCCGTTCAGCACTGCATTCATCGCCGTTCCGTAGCCGGGATCAACATTCTGGTTGCCCGACTGAACCAAGCCAGGCCATTTAGCTTTATTGCTGAACATCGCGGTGGTCGGAGTATTCATCCACATTGGAGTTCTGACTTTATTCGTATTCGCCGCGTTGGCATTGTAGGTTGTCCAGAACGATGTAAGGGCCGATGGCCAGAAGTATTTGTTATTCTTGACTTCAATGGTTCTTCTCGATTCAGCGAGCGTAGCGATGTTGGCATTCGCCGAATCTCCGGGAAGGAACATTTTGGCGTTCGCAAGGCTGAGAGCTTCCAATGCAATCACGCCATATGTCGAATCCGGCTCAAACAAATTATCCCACCACGGGTGCTCTGTTTGATCCACGCCACCGGCGTACATGCCATAGAAGATATTATCGTTGATCTTGGCATCGGTAGCATTGAAGATGAAGAATGGATTTTTGAACGTATAGATCACCTTATTGCCCACAAATTCGAAGTATCTGGTATAGTACTTCGTGACTGGTGCTGCGGCATATCCATTGATACAAGTCATAGTATTATTCTTGAAACTGATGGTATTCGTATAAACCTCACCAGGCCATTCGTTTCGTAATACTTCTCCAACATACCATTGATTCGGGTGGACCATATTCCTGAAATTGGAATTGGTAACGAAGAAATCGTCCCAGTTTCCATTGTATCCTATGGCGAACCCCAGCCAGCCATCAAACACACAGTTGTCCACCGTGAGCGATACATTATCCGCTGATACCTGCAATGCAACTCCAGCCACGTTTGCAGTATTATTCGTAGCTAATGCGAGCAGGTAGAGATTCTTAAATGTCCCCTTGATCCCGGCTTTGCTCAAAATAAATAAGTTGCCGGGTATCGTACCATCTTGCAGCGGCAATGGTTGAATGCAAGGCGGTCGCTTTGTCGTAGGATGTACTACTCCAAGAATCGAAATGTCCTCTTTCGACGTTATCGCGCCATCATACACATACGTCGTGTCCAATGAGACAAGTTGATACACATGGTGCTTTCGAGCGCCATTGGCAAGTGTATCACCATTGATGACGACATTAAGA